>JAILEY010000079.1 GCA_024687165.1 Treponema sp. | reverse complement strand
GTATTTGCTCAAATCTGAAGTGTAACCGGTCTGTGCTTTGTTTGAAATAAGAAATTCAAAAAAGCTTCTTACTTCTTTATCTTCGATCATTTTAGCACAAGTCGGAGCGATAAAAAAGTGTTTGTAAGATCTGTCGTTCAGTTTTGTTAATCCGTCTTCAATGCAGATATTTTCAAAGGTGTATACAGGAAGATTGTTTTCAAAAATATTTTCCATGCAGATAAAGATAATATGAGACTCAGGCAGATCTCTGAAATTTTTCCCTTTAGTCAAAGTATCTAAATCTATAGCCGAGCTGTAAAATCGAGCTCTTTCTGGAAGTTCTTTTGTATTTGCAATCTGGATTTCAATGTCGTAAACACGATTATCTTCTTTTACATAAACGTCAAGCCTTATGCTTTTTGCATCGTGATCAACATCAATAACTTCTTCATTTTCCATTGTCATTTTTTCAATTTTGATATTGAGCAGCATTTCCAGCAGGTGCTGACATGCATCCGGATGATGGCGCATAACCTTATAAAAAATAAAGTTGTTTGCAAGAGTTGCCTGTTCCCATTTCTGTTCTGGTGTAAGTTCTGCAATTTCTGTATTAGTTTTCATTAATATCCTCCATATACTTATTAACCGCAGACATGCAAAAAAATTCAGTTCGCGAGGAAAAAAAATTAAAAAATATGAAAAAAAGTTCTACCAGTAAAATATGACAGATATTCGTTTCTATGTTATAATTCTTTAAGATTATATTTAATGGAGGTGTAAAAATGCCAAGACCGGTAGCAGATATTTATGATACATTGACTCTTAGTGCTCAACAGGAAGCATATGATTTTATGTTATATCTTTTACAAAAACAGCAGAAACTTTCTGAAAATATGCAGATTGAAAATCGAAAACAGAAAAGAATGGCAGCACTCTCTGAATTTGCAGGAAGCATGAAAGACACCTGGAAAGATATAGATGCTCTTGAATATCAGAAAAGTTTGCGCGAGGAAAGAATAATTGGCTAAAAAAGTCTTTATTGACACGAATCCATTGATATACCTCGTTGCTCAGCAGGAGCCTTTCTACAGCATGATAAACAGCTTAAACAGGTGACTGAAGCTAATGTTGTTTATCTTGGGGATTTATAGGTCTAAAACCCTTGTAGAATTCATAGATTTGTTCTGTGGTTTCTTTTTCTGAAATTTCTTTAAATTCTTTATCTCCCATAATGGGGATTCAAAATCGTTATACAAAGGTAAAGCCCGTCTTTGAGGAATTGCTCTAAAAAATTGAGGAGAAAATTCATCAAAAAAAATACTTGACAACTGATATTAAATCCGTTATAAATATTGCCTTTTTTTAGTAAAATCTCATTGACTAAAAATCTCAAATTTGTATAATTAAATTTATGAGCGTTCAGTCGGAGGAAGCAATCAGTCTTGCGTGCAAAAATATAGAGGTCTGTAATATTGCAAATGCAGTTTCTGTTTTGCAGGACTCTCTTGTTGCTGATCTGGAGAACAACAGCCTTCTTCTTGGGGTAAAGTATTGTAATTTCTGGAATGATATTCTTAACGGACTTTCTTCGCTTTCTTTTTTTGAGCAGGGGGAAGTTCTTCTTGGACAGTGGAAACAGTTTTCGGTTCTTATAAAAGAAGAAAATTGTTCTGAGTCTATACTTTATTCTTTCAGAAAGGGTATTTTTTCTTTGGCACTGGAATGTTATTCAAAGGCTAATGATGAAAAGGATGCAAGGTTAAAGTCAGAAATCTTAAGAAAAATCGGGCTTTGTTATAAAAAGCTTGGTTCTTTTGAGGTTGCACTTCAGTATCTGCAGGATGCCAATGTTACTCTTGCGGGGCAGGCTGCTGTAATTGCGGAAATGGCTGACTGTTATGCTTTGTGCGGTGAAACAAAGACTGCAAAAATGCTTTTTAAGGAAGCTTTTTACACTGATGCTCAGAAAATTGAATTCTGCTTTTTAGACTCTCCGCTGATTCTTGTCCTTGTTGATAAGGTTCAGGCAATGGGGTACACAGGTGCGGTGCTTCAGGAATGGGTTGCTGTCTACGGAGTGGTTTTTGGTGTTTTTAATGTAAAGCGTGTCTTAAGGTCGCAGGAAGTTCTGCGTCTTAAGCAGGAAATATATGCAAAGGAAAGTGAGCTTAAGGATCCTTCTAATAACCGGGAGCTGATTCTGCCGCGTCTTGCCAATCTTTATTTCTGGCTTCTTGACCACTATTCGCTGGCAAAAGAAGGCGCTGCAAAAATAAATGAAGTTCTGCTTAAGTTAAAGATACTTGATGCGGATCTTTACAAAAAGTTTGCAAACTAATTTTTTTATATATATTCATAGGAGCAAATTATGTCAGAAGAACTCGAGAATTCCGTAAAAGAAATGCTTAAGGCGGAAACATGGACTCGTGCCGGAATCACCAACTTTACAAAGAACAACCTTATTGAACTTGCAGCTGTTCTTGAAAACGCACACACTCAGAATTGTGAAGATGCAATTAAGGATATCTGTGATGAACAGCTTATTCACACAAGGGATAGTATCGTTGCTCTTTATCTTTCGGGAATGATTGCACTCAGAACTGGTTCTGTTGACACAAGTGCGCTTGTTTCTCTTTTTGACATTTTTGAAAAAAACCACAAGGAAGCTCTTGTTGAATATCTTTGTGAGTCAATTCTTGAAGATGACAAGACAAATAAGCTTGCTCTTAGAAAACTTGCTGAATGTTATAAGAATGCAAAAAATGACAAGGTTTATGAGCTTTATGAACAGATTGTTAAGCTTGATTTTGAAGAAGCTGACATGGCATATGAGCTTGCAAAGCATTTTGAAGAACAGAAAAATAATGAAGCAGCAATCAGCTACTATAAAAAGGCTCTTTTGCGTTATGTTGCTGCAAAGAATTTTGCTTCTGTAAAGGCAATCTGGGAAAACCTTGTAAGCAAGATTCCTGAAGAACTTGATTTCTTTATGCTCGTTCAGCGCAAGATTGCAAATACAATCAGTGCAGAAAAAACTATTGAACTTCTTCAGGGTAAGCTCCTTGATTATTACCGTGAAACTGCAAAATGGGATGTTGCAATTCACCTTCTTAAGATGATTCTTGAAATCGACAACAAAGAAGCTCTTGCAAGAAAAAATATTGTTGAATGTTTCCGCGAAAAGTATGCTGATCATTCACGCCTTGAAGATTACATCAAGTCTTCAAACCTTAACCAGTCATTCCGCAACGTATTTGAAGCAATCAATGACTTTGAAAAGCACATTGCCTTCGATGCAAAGAATTACGTTTCGCACAGAACATGGGGTGTTGGTATTATCACAAAGGTTGAAGGTGACAATCTTACAATCAACTTCGGAAAAAAGACTGGTGTTCACGAAATGACTCTTAAGATGGCAGTCAGTGCTCTTCAGCCTCTTGCAAAGGATCACATCTGGGTTTACAAGAAGACTGTTAAGCGTGAAGAACTTGCTAAGAAAGTTATTGATGATAAGGTTTGGGCTCTTAAGACAATTATTAAGAGTTTCAACAATAACTGCAGCGAAAAGCAGATTAAGGCAGAACTTGTTCCTTCAATTCTTACTCCGGGACAGTGGACAAGCTGGCACTCAAAGGCAAAGGTTATTCTTTCTACAAACCAGATTTTCGGTGTTAACCCTAACGATGTAAATCTTTATACAGTACGCGACAGAGAGATCAGCCGTGAAGAACGTCTTGTAAATGAATTTAAGGCAGACAAGGATTTCTTCTCTCGCATTGACATCATGTACCGCTATCTTGCTGAAATTGAAGATCCTTCTGATGAACAGTTCAGCGACATGTTTGCTTACTTTGCAGGTTATCTTAAGGCATTTACTTCTGTTGATGAACAGGTTGTTGCTTCTTACCTCGTTGTAAAGAACGTTATGACTCATATTTCAACTCTTGAAAATCCTGCTAAATTCACATTTGCAGAACTTTACAAAGAAATTGAAAATCCTAGAGAAATGTATCTTCTCCTTAAAGATTCAAAGAATACAAACCTTAGAGAATCTTTCATTGCAAACATCAAGCTTCTTCCAGACTGGGATGATCAGTACATTCATCTTTTCCCAATCGTTCTTGATAAAAAGCTTATCAGGGAAATTGTTGAAGCAGGAAAAGAAGCAAAGGCAGTTCGTCTTGTTCAGGATTGTTTCAATGAATACAGAACAAACCGCAATGCTGTAAACTACTTTATTTCTGAATGTCAGAATGAAGACTGGTTTAAGGCTGCAAATATCAGTCTTGAAAAACAGCTTGTTACTATGGTTAACTCAATTTCACTTTGTAACCGCGAAGTTGATAATCATGTTAACACTGTTGAAAACAAAAAGACTATCAAGAATGCAACAGCACTTCTTTTTGCACGCAAGGTTGATGGTGAAACAAAGAACGTAATGCTTGACTACATGCTTTCAACTCCAAGAGAAATGATTACACGCATGTACACAATGGTTAATGATGTTGCAGGTCTTGAATCAACATATAAGGCACAGCTTCGTAACGGTATTCTTGCTAAGTATCCTGACTTTAAGTTCCAGGAAGCAGAAATTAAGCAGGAAGCACCAAAGGGACTCCTTGTTACAGCTAAGATGATTGATGTTAAGAAAGCTCTTGCAGAAGACATCGAAAAAGTACAGCTTCCTGCAGTTGCTGTTGAAGTCAGCGATGCTCGTGAAAAGGGAGACCTTAAGGAAAATGCTGAATACCATGCAGCAAAAGAAAAACAGGCTCGTCTTAACATTCAGCTTGGTAAGCTTAAGGAAGAACTTTCTTCTGCAGTTGTATTCGATCCTACAACAGTTACACTTTCTATGGTTTCTTTTGGAACTACAGTTACATTGCAGGACAACATCGAAAATAAGGAAGTTGTATACACAATTCTTGGACCATGGGAATCAAATGCAGATGCAGGTATCATTTCTTACCTTTCACCATTGGGCAACAGTTTGCTTGATATGAAGTCTGGCGAACAGAAGACTTTTGTTATCAACGAACACAACTACGACTTTACAGTTAAGTCAATCGTTGCTGCAAAGATTTAATTGAACAGAATATAACAGAAAAGGGCTTCAGTAGAACTGAGGCCCTTTTTTTATACCGTTTATTTTATTTGTAAAATTTGATATTCGACTTATTAAAGTCCTTCTACAATTTCTACGCCTGCACTTGCACCGATTCTGCTTGCACCTGCTTCAATCATTGCAAGAGCTTCCTGTGCATTGTGTATTCCGCCGCTTGCTTTAACTCCCATGTTTTCACCGACAGTTTTTCTCATAAGTTTTACTGCTTCAACAGTTGCTCCGTTTGGTTTCTGCATTGCAAAGCCTGTAGAAGTTTTAACAAAATCAAAGCCTGCTTTTTTTGCACACAGGCAGCTTTCTGTTATTTCTTCATCTGTTAAAAGACAGGTTTCAAGAATCAGCTTTGTAAGAATACTTCCGCCTTTTTCAGAAAACATTGCGGCTTCTTTTACGCTTCTTGTGATAAATGTAAGCTGAGTCTCAAGTGCTTTCCAGTCGTGTGCTTTTACAAGTCCTAAATCAATTACAAAATCAAGTTCATCGGCTCCTTCTGTAATTGCAATATCTGCCTGACTGCATTTTTCTTCAAGTCCGCCTGCACCAAGTGGAAAATCAATTACAGTGCATACTTTTGTCGCAGAGCCTTCAAGAATTTCTGATGCTTTTTTTACGTGGCAAAGATTTACGCATACTGATGCAAAGCCGTATTCTTTTGCAGTTTTACAGAAATCTATAAGCTGAGATTCTGTTGCTGTAGGGGAGAGCAGAGTCTGGTCAATATATGCTGCCATTTCCTGTTTAGTCATTTTCTGTTCCTTCATTTTTTACTTTTTCAAGGATTTTCTGGATTGATTGAATAAGTGCGTTGATGTTTTCAAGATTTCTGTTGATATCAATTCTGTAAAAAACCTGAGTTCCTGTTTTGATTGTCTTTACAAAGCCTGTATCTTTGAGTATTTTAAGGTGATGAGAGATTGCAGGGCGTGAAAGGTGTGACATAGAGGTTAGTGTCATTACGTTTGCACCTTCTTCTCCTGTATCAATTATGTCCAGCAGAAGCTTTTGCCGAATTTCATCTCCAAGTGCTGTAAATAAAGGTGAGCATGCACTGAAAGAGTCTTTTAAGGATTTAAGTTCTTCTTCTGTAATATTCATTTTATTTCTCCAGAATCTCCTTTAAACAGATTAATATTAAGAAAAGAGTTTGTCAATCAGTTTAATTGTTTAAATAATTAAACTTTTTGGAAGAATTTTCTCAAAAGTACTTGAATTTATTTTTAAAAAGATTATATTAATGTCAATAGGTTTAAGTTTTTGAACATTTGAACCGATACAGAGCATTATTTTCTGTAAAATCGGGGAAAATGCCAAAAATGGAATAAAATAAACATATAAGGATGTTATATGAAATTTTTAAGAACTTTTTTCAAGCACCCTGTGATTATTATTGCATCATGTCTTGCAATCACTTGTGTGTCAGCTTTTTTTATCAAGGATTTAACACTTGATAACTCTACACGTATGTTTTTTCCGCAGAAGGATGCTTCTTACAAGCGCCTTACAGACACGGAAGAAAAATTCGGCAGTATGCTTGCCATTGGTCTTACCCTGGAAGCAAAAGACGGCACAATTCTCACTCCTGAATATGTTGAAGTAATTAGAAAGATTTCAGAGCGTGTTCTTGAGCTTAAGGATGTTGAATCTCTTGATTCTCTTGCACACATTGATTATGTATGCGCTGATGAAACTGGTGCAATTTCTGCAACTCCTCTCATCGATTTTAAGTTCACTGAGGATGAAGAGGGCAAAAGGACTTATGAACTTCTTACAGATGATGAAATCATGCAGCTTGCTTCACGTCTTACAGAATGGTCAGACATGTACAACCGTGTAATAATCAACGATGACAATACTGCAACTCAGTTTATGATTTCCCTTAAAACTGTAAGTGAAGAAATGCAGGCTGTTGATGACGCAAAGGCTGCTTATGAAAATGCAAAGGCAGAAGCAAAAGCAAATCCAACTTCAGAAAATAAAAAGGCAGAAAAAGCTGCAAAGAATAAGTGGAAGAAACTTGAACGCTCACTCAAGCCTGATTCAGTAAGACAGCAGAAGGTTCTTGAGCAGATTCGTGCAATCGCTCAGGAAGAAATCAAAGGTCATGATCTTATAATGAAGCTTGTTGGTGAACCTGTACTTTCAGAAAGCTCAAGAAACTTTATGCTTTCAGACCTTGTAAAGCTTATTCCTCTTGTTATTCTTGTAGTTCTTGTTTCACTTTACCTTAGCTTTAAGTCTTTCACTGGAACAATTCTTCCGTTGTGTACAGTTCTTATGTCTACAGCAATGACTTGCGGACTTATGGGACTTTTCGGATATACATTTACTCTTGTTTCAAGCGTTATTCCTGTTTCACTGATTGCAGTAGGTTCAGCATACGGAATTCATGTTCTTACACATTATTACGTTGCACTTGATCTTACTGAAGGTGAAATGACCCGTGAAAAATATGAAAATGCAATTTTCTCTGGTCTTAAGGAAGTTTGGGTTCCTGTTCTTCTTGCAGGTGTTACTACAATCGTAGGATTTATTTCTCTTGTTACAAGCCCGATTGGACCTCTTCACAGTTTTGCAATCTTTACAGCTGTCGGGGTTACTCTTTCACTTTTGTTCTCTGTAACATTTATTCCTGCTGTACTTCTTCTTCGTGATTATAAAAAGGCAACAAACAGAAAGCAGCGTTTTGACAAGCTTTCAAAATATGCAAAGGCAAAAATTGCACGTCTTAAGGCTCTCAATGAAAACAAGGATAGTGAAGAAGCTTCATCAAATACAGTTTACAGCATCTTTAAGTTCTTCTGTGGTTCACAGCCACGTCTTATTCTTACATCGATTGTTGTAATCGTTGCTTCATTCATTGGAATCCATTATCTTAAGATTGATACTGCACTCATCAACTACTTCCCTAAGGACTCTCAGTTTCGCCAGGATATGAATTATGTTGATGAACGTTTTGCAGGAACAAACAGCGTTTACTTCAATATTACATGTCCTGAAAAGGGTGACGTTGCAAATGTTGAACTTTTGAATCAGGTAGATAAGCTTCAGACATTCCTTGAAAAGAAATATCATGGCGTAGGAAAGATTGTTTCACTTACAACATTTATTAAGAGAATCAATCAGGTTTGGTACAATCCAGCAGCATATGTTGAAGAAGATCAGAGTGCATCATCAGAGATTGCAGATTCTTCAGCTTCACTTGATATAGATTTTGGTGATGTTGATATGAGCGAGTTTGCAGATTTCGGTGACTTTGGTGACTTCGGCGATACATCTTCTTCAGTTGCAGCAACTTCTGCTCCTGCTGATTATGTAAATCCAAATGCTGAATATTCAAGAAGACTTGCAGAAACCGTTACAACTCAGCAGGTGCTTGATATGCTTAACAGCGCTTACATTAAGGCAGGCGGAAAATATGCAACTGTAGAAAAAATGGTTGATATTCTCATGAGAGACGTAAACTACAACGGAATGGCATTCTATGAAATCCCTTATGATCCTGCAAAATATCCTGTAGCAACAAGAGAAGAACTTAAGGATGTTGTAACAGGTTATCTTATCCTTTTGAGCGGTTCTCTTGACAGATTTATTGATGCAAATACAAGCTCAAGAACTATGCGCATTACAGTGCAGCTTAGAAATCACTCAACAGAAGAATCTGGAAGAATTATTGCTGATGCAAAGAAATTCGCAGCTGAAAACTTCCCTGAAGGATATACAATCGAAGCAACTGGTTCCGGAGAAATGGAATACACAATGACAAACATGATTGTTGACAGTCAGCTTTCATCTCTTGCAGTTTCATTGATTTCAGTATTCATCATCATTCTTCTTTCATTCAAGTCAATCTGGGCAGGACTTGTTGGTGCAATTCCACTTGCATTTGCAATCCTTCTTAACTATATGACTATGGGATTTGCAATGATTAATCTTGATCTTGTAACTTCAATCATCGCTTCTGTTGCAGTTGGTGTTGGTATCGACTATACAATCCACTTCCTTACAACTTACAAAGAAGAACGTGCAAAATCAGATGATATTGTTGCAGTTACAAAATCTACATTCAGAAAGAGCGGTCACGGTATTGTAACAAATGCACTTGCTGTTGGACTCGGGTTCCTTGTTCTTTGTCTTTCAAAGTTCATCGTTCTCCGCTACATCGGTATTTTGATTGCAATCGTTATGTTCACTTCAAGCTTCCTTTCTATGACAGTTATTCCTGGAATTCTTACGCTTGTAGATCCTAAGTTCATCAGACCAAAAGGATCAAAGGCCAGCGGAGAAGAATAAAAAAAATTATCAGTAACTTCAGTTAATCCTGGGTGTTACTGATTGAAAAAATAATTTTACATCGTGGAGGATGATAATATGAAAAAACTTTCAACTTTGGTAACAGTAATGGCAATGAGCCTTGCAGCAGTTTTCGCTGATGCAAAGGGTGACGAAATCATGACAAAAGTTCATGATGTAAAAAAGCCTGATTATTCAGTTGCAAAGGCAGAAATGAATCTTATTGCAAAGAACGGATCAGTTGATGAAAACCGTGTATTCTGGGAATATGGTGCAAATATTAAGAAGGGTGCAGGTGACAAGGATGTTACAAAAATGGTAATGAACTTTGTTGCTCCGGCAGGTTATGCAGGAACTCGCTTCCTTCAGATTCAGAATGGTCCTGAGGATGGAAAATTTGTACGCCTTAAGACAGATGCAAATCCACGCCGCGTTAACTCAAGCGAAGATTCAAAATCATTTCTTGGAACAGATGCTTCTTACGGTGACCTTAAGAAACGCGAAATTGAAGATGATACACACACATACCTCAGAGATGAAAAGCACCACGGCTTTGACTGCCATGTTGTAGAAAATGTTCCAAAAGTAGCTTCTTCAAGCCAGTACTCAAAGAAAATTGTTTGGGTTGATAAAGCAACAATGTATCCAGTTTACACAGAGCTTTATGACAAGAACGGAAAGCTCGAAAAGCAGCTTACAGTAAAGTCAATCAAGAATGTAGACGGATATGATATTCCTATGGAAAATGAATACAAGAATGTTAAGACTGGACACAAGACAGAACTTAAGATTATTGCAGTTGCTGTTGATAAAAAAGCTCTCGCTCTTATGCAGAAAATGAGCATTAATCCAAAGACTGTATTCACACAGAACTTCTTGAAAAATGGAAAATAATTGAAGCCAGGCTTCAATTATTTTCCAGCGAGTTTTACTTGGCAGCAGTCCGCTGCCATTTTTAAGGGTACAATAATGAAAATTACAAAATATACTGTGATTGCAGCCGTTATGTGTTTTTCTGCTGCTGCTTTTGCTCAGGACTTTGATGATTTCGGTGATTTTGGCGATATGTCTGCTTCTACTGCGGGCGGTGCTTCTTCGGTAAAAATTGGTGGAGAAGTAAAACTTGACAGCCGTGCTTATTTTGACACAAAGGCTGATAAAAAAGGAATTAACTGCGGTAAAGCAGAAGATATGGAACTTGCAGCATTTCCTTCTGCAAAACTCAATTTTGAATATTCAGGCGCAACTGTTGGTGCAGAAGTAAAACTTAAGTTTGATGAAAAGTCTGTTACTGAATACAAGTGGGACATGCTTGATGAAGCTGTAATCCGCGGATTTTTCATGGACAACGCACTTACTGTAGAAGGCGGTAAAATGCGTGCACTCTGGGGAAAGGGCGACCGTCTCCATGTAATTGATAATTTCAACGCAGATGATTATACGGACTTCATTGTGCCTCTTTATTCAGAGAGAAGAATTTCAGTTCCAATGCTTAAGGCAACTTATGCTTTCCCTATGAATAATCTTGTTCTTGAAGCAGTATTTACTCCGGGTATGGAAGCAGACAGATTCGGCAGCGGAAGATGGGCTCCTGGGAAAGTTAAATTGCTTGAAAAGAAAGTTACAGATACAGTTTCTTCTAATCTTGCAGGATTGTTGATGGCGAGTGAAGCTGCTCCTACAGATACTGTTAAAGCTGCTTCATATCTAAATTATTTAACACTTGCAAATGGTCTTCTTGCAGATCCTTCAAGCATCTATCCTGACACAAATACTTTGAAGTACAGTCAGGCAGGTCTTCGCCTTACAGGAACATTTGCTTCTGTTGACTTTGGTGCAAGCTATTACTATGGTCACTACAAGCAGCCTTCATTCAATCCTGTAAAACTTAATGGCGGTGATTATTACAATATGCTCGCTTACGATCAGAAGCAGACATTTGGTGTTGAAGCCGCAACTATTATCTGGAAACTCAATCTTCGTGGAGAAGCATGTTACAATCTTACGGAAGATACAAAGGGTGATGATCCATGGGTAAAGAACAATTCTGTTCAGTGGCTTGCAGGTTTTGACATTGATCTTCCAATCAACAATATCAATGTAAATATTCAGGAAACAGGAACTTATATTCTTAACAGCGACAAGATTAAGAATAATGGAAGCATTAAATCAAAGTACGGTGCAGCTACAGGTGCTTATATGATTTCTAATGGTGCAACAGATGTTGAATATGATTCAAACGACTGTTACACAAATAACCGTCTTGTAGTAAATATTACAGACAGCTATCAGAACGGAAAAATTGAACCTGAAGTAACTCTTCTGTGGGGCATTGAACGCGGAGACTTAGTTTTAATGCCTAAAGTAAACTTTAAGCCTAACCAGGATATTACATTCACTTTAAGTGGACTTCTTATGTTTGCAAAAGATGAAGACAGTGAATTTGCAGACTGGTCAGGAGAAGCATCAGGTTTCCTTAACAACAGCTTTGTAAATCTTGGAATCAGCTGTAAGTTCTAAGACAGTTTATAAACTAAGCTTTAAAATGAAAAAGGGTTCTTCTTTATTGAAGAGCCCTTTATTGTTTTAAATCAACTGAATGTTTAGAAAACTGTGTCGATTACCTGCTGAACGTGTGAAACCGGAATGAACTTTATTCCTTTTTTTACGTGCTCAGGAATTTCTTCAAGATCACGTTCATTTGCTGCAGGAATTAAAATTGTTTTAATTTTATTGCGTTTTGCAGCAACAGTCTTTTCCCTTAACCCGCCGATTGGAAGAACCTGACCTGTAAGGCTCAATTCTCCAGTCATTGCAAGATTAGGCTTAATCTTTTTACCTGTTAAAAGGCTCATGAAAGTCGTTGCCATTGTAATACCAGCACTTGGTCCGTCTTTTGGAGTTGCACCTTCCGGAATATGCAGATGGATTGTGTTTTCTTCAAACCATTTGTTTTCTTTTATTCCTTTTGAAATTACATACTGCTTTACCCAGTTCATTGCAATCTGAGCACTTTCTTTCATTACATCGCCCATTTGACCTGTAAGCTGAAGTCCGCCCTTGTCAGTTTTAAATGCAATGCTTTCAAGAAGAAGTGTATCCCCTCCCATGCTTGTCCATGCAAGGCCGATTGCAGTTCCAGGAACAGAAGCTGTCTTAATCTGGCTTTCGTCAAATACAGCTTTTCCAAGATATTTTCTTACTTCTGCAACATCAACTGTAAGATTTAATTTTGCGATTTTTGCAGCAACATTTGTGCTTTTGCTTTCTTCCGCTTTTTTTACCTGTTCTGTAACAATTTTGCGGTTGATTTTGTCGATGCATTTTTCGTAATTTCTTACGCCGGCTTCACGGGCATATTCTGTTGCAATAAGATTCAATGCATCAGTTGTAAATTTAACCTGATTTTTCTTAAGTCCGTTTTTCTCAAGGTTTTTAGGAATTAGGTATTTTTTTGCAATGGAAACTTTTTCCTGATCAATGTAGCCTGAAAGCTCAATGATTTCTGCACGGTCAAGAAGAGGGCGTGGAATTGTGTCCAGTGAGTTTGCAGTAAGAATAAAGAATACGTTGCTCAAATCAAAAGGAACATCAAGGTATGTGTCGCGGAATGAAGAATTCTGTTCAGGGTCAAGAACTTCAAGAAGGGCGGCACTTGGATCTCCCTGAGCACTTGCAGTCATCTTGTCAACTTCATCAATCAGAAAAACCGGAGATTTTGATTTTGTAATTTTAAGTCCTTCAATAATCTGTCCAGGCATTGAACCGATGTACGTTCTGCGGAAGCCTTTAATTTTGCTTGCGTCATGTTCACCGCCTACAGAGAATCTGTAGAACTTTTTGTTCATCGCATTTGCAATAGATTTTCCCACAGAAGTTTTTCCGACACCAGGAGGTCCTACAAGAATCATTACGGAGCCTTTTCCGTCGTGCTTTAAAATGCGAACTGAAAGATATTCTATGATGCGTTTTTTTACATCTTCAAGGCCGTAGTGATCAGCTTCAAGGATTTTTTGTGCGCGTGCAATACTGAAATTTTCTTCAACAGATTCATTCCATGGAAGGGAAGTGAAAAGCTCAAGGTAATTTCTTGATACGTTGTATTCGCTGTCATGCGGATCCATCAGGCGGAATTTTTCAAGTTCTTCATTTACTGCATTTTTTGCTTCTTCTTCAAGTTCAAATTTATCAATCTTTTCCTTGAATTTTTCATAATCAGTAGTTTTTGAATCTTTTGAAATTCCAAGCTCTTCCTGAATTGATTTAAGCTCTTCGCGCAAAAAATATTCACGCTGATTTTTTTCAATCTTTTCATTGAGCTCATTCTGAATCTTTTTCTGTACGCGGAAAATTTCCTGTTCCTTTTTGATGTAGACAAGAACCTGTTCCATTCTCTGTCGTACATTCTGCATTTCAAGAATTTTCTGCTGTTCGTTTTTATCGATATTTAAAATTGATGCAATGAAGTCTGCAATTTTTCCCGGATGATCAATGTTCACCATGTTGAGTCTCATTTCTTCGCTGAACATCGGGTTGTTTTCGCTGATTTCCTTCATTTCACTGATGAGGGCGCGTGTAAGTGCTTTTACTTCAAATGTGCTGTCGTCAATGTCTTCAAGATATTCTACGGCTGCAACAATCGGGTTTGATTTGTTGAGAATCTTGCGGATTTTAAATCTTTCCTGTGTTGAAACAAATACGTTTACGCCACCGTCCGGGAGATTGATTTTTTTGATTATTCTTGCAACGGTTCCAATATTGTTTAAATCAAGTGAAGTTGGATTTTCTGCATCGTTTTTAATCATCACAATGCCAAGATATCCGTCGCTGTTAATTGAATCTTCTATTACTTTTATGTCTTCCTGACTTGATACCATGAGCGGTGTAAAAATGCCTGGAAAAATCGGGCGGCCACCTATTGGAAGAATGTTGAGTTTAATCGGGAGCCTTGTTTCTGCAGGGAGTCCGAGGATTTCGTCATCTTTGCTGTTCTTTTTCATATTCAATAAATATAATCAAATTTTTGTAAAAAGACAAATTCTTGTTTTGCCTTTAATCTTTTGTTATAATATATTCTATTATGAAAACAGACGTAAAATTCAGTCCATCCTTACTTTCTGCCGATTTTGGCAGTCTTGAAAATGCCCTCAAATTCTGCGAGGACAAGCACAGCGACTATATCCATATTGATGTAATGGATGGTCATTTTGTTCCACAGGTTTCTTACGGACAGCCTGTAATTTCTTCGATCCGTAAATATTCAAAATTACCTTTTGATGTTCACCTTATGATAGAAAATCCGGAGTTTTCAATTCCTTCATATATTGAAGCCGGTGCAGATTTTGTTACATTCCACATTGAAGCTACAAATCATGCAGACCGCTGTATTCAGCTTATTCATGAAGAGGGTAAAAAGGCGGGTATTGCAATCTGTCCTGCAACTCCTGTAAGTGCAATAGAAGAAATTCTTGGGCAGGTAGATCTTGTTCTTGTGATGAGCGTAAATCCTGGCTGGGGAGGACAAAAACTCATTCCATATACAGTGGAGAAAATCAGAAAACTTGCCGATATACAGAAAGAGAGAAACTATAAATACCTCATTTCTGTTGATGGTGGCGTTAATAAGGAGACCCTTAAGGATGTACTTGATGCAGGAACTGATGTTTTTGTTTCTGGATCAGCATTTTTTAAGGGGAACTTGGAATGGAAATAAAAAAGAAAGCATTGGGGGCTCTGGCTCTTGCATTTTCACTTTCTTTTGCAGGTGCAGAACCAGACTGGAATTACTCAACGCTTAAGGGTTTTGAAAGCTATAGAAACTCAGAATGGACTAATGCTGCTTTCTATTTAAGAAAGGCTGTAAGTCTGCCGGAAAATTCTGTAGACTCTGTATGGTATATGCTTATCATGAGTCAGATGTACAGCGAAAGTTTTTCAAGCGCAATAAATGACTGTGATTATTTTTTAAAGACTTTTGAAGACAGTATGCTTCGTCCTGCAGTTGAATATCAGCGGGGAAGGGCTTATGCATGTTCTCATAAAAATGATGCTGCAGTTCTTGCTTTAAGTACTTTCTGTAATGAATATCCTGAAAGCCCTATGTTTTCTTCCGCTTTGTACTGGATTGCAGAATGTTTTTATAATGACTGCGATTACGAGACAAGCCGCGGACTTTATGAAAGAATTGTAAGTGAATATCCTGATTCGGTAAAAACAGAAGATGCTAAATTCAAGCTTTATCTTATTCAGCAGCGTGAACGTGAACAGAAGCTTCTTTATCTTCTTAAAATGACGGGTGAAGAATATCTTAGCACACGTGAAAATTATGAAAAACAGTTAAGGCTTTATCAGACTGAAAATATGGCTGAATTACGTGCTCAGCTTGAAGCCGCAAACAGAAGAATTAAAGAACTTGAGCAGAACGCTACGGCATCTTATCAGATTGTTTCAGAGACTATTGTTGCACCTGAAACTGTTGCTGCAGAATCAGCTGTTCAGGAAAGTGTTACTGAATCAGTTACAGAGCCGGTTGTTCAATCAGAAGCCGCTCCAGCTCCTGTAAAGGTTAAACCTGTTTCTGATGAAGAAATGTATTCTCTTAAGGAAAAGGCAAAGCTTATTCAGAGAATGCTTGATGAAAAGAACGGGGGGAAATAAGATATGAAAAAAGTTTTTGCTGTAGTACTTATGCTTGCTTCTTTCTCTTGTTTTGCAAATAAAACTGAAGTTAATAAGCATTATCTTTCAAAAATAATTGATATTAAAAATGATGATATAAGACTTGTGATTGATGAAGGTTCCGGTTCATTTGGTATTTTTGCTATTCCAGAGCAGGGAGACGAAATTCCTCTTCTTTCAACTTTTGATTCATTTTCGTCTTCTTTTTTTACTCTTAAAATAGGAGATAAAATTTATAAGCTTGTGCATGGAAGCGGTCTAAAGGTTGAATCAACACGTACAGCAACCGGTGCTCAGCTTGCATATCTTATAAAAGGGAAAGCCCAGGTTGTTGTTGATTTTACATTTATGCCTTCAATTGCATCTTCTACAAGAGATGATATGATTAAGGTTACGGTTTATACAATCAATCTTAGCAAGAGTATGCAGATTTTTCAGTTAAAGGGAACATTTGATACAATCCTTGGTGAAAATACTCATGCTCATTTTTCTACGGCTGCAAACAGTCACATAAATACAGAAACTCAGTTCCTTTCTATGGCTGATGATTTATGGGTTCGCTCTGCAAATAAAGATGCTGCAATTCAGTTCCTTTTTCATGGTCGCGGAATTACAGCTCCAAAATCAGTATCGCTTGGAAATAAAGAGTCTATGCTCAATTCAGCATGGGTTCCACAGATTCAGAATCAGAAAAGTTTTACTTCGGTAATGTCATATAATAATTCTGCGCTTGCTGTTAACTGGCCTGAAATGTATATTGATTCACTTAATACGGAATCTTGTACTTTCTATATTTCAGTTGCAACAGACGGAAATGTTCCTGCAGGAAAAAAATTCCTTGCTGCACTTGAAGTTGGAAAAGCAGCAGTTCAAAATTCAGATGTAGAACTTGAAAATGTGCAGCCGAAAAAAGCTCCTGTTCCGGAAGCAACTGAACTGACTGAAAAAGAAATTGAAGAGGCAAAAAAGCCTGCTGAAACAATTGTGACTGAAATTCCTGTAGATCAGGGTAGAAGAGAAAAAGAAGAAATTAAACAGGAAATTGTTGTTTCAAAAGAACAGCTTGATCCTCAGTATATTCAGGATCTTCTTGATCATATTGCAGCTCTTGAAAATGAAGAAGGTGCTGTTGATTCAGAAGAAATTAAAAGGCTTAATGCTGAACTGGATGCAATTTTTGATGAATTAAGGAAATAAATAGACGATGGCAGCCTCATCTTTGGACATGGCAAAATATCTCATGAAATGCCGCAAATTTTCTGTTGCAATAGAACTTCTTGAGTCTTATGAGGAAATTTACGACGGAGATTTTGATTATTATGTCACATGCGGTATTGCTTATCTTTACATGAATACTCCGGGGCAGGCTACAGCATATTTTAAAAAAGCAAGGGAAATAAAAATTAATAATACGCGGCTTCTTCTTGGTCAGGCTGCAATTT
The DNA here is from genome assembly GCA_024687165.1 of Treponema sp. Classification (GTDB taxonomy): domain Bacteria; phylum Spirochaetota; class Spirochaetia; order Treponematales; family Treponemataceae; genus Treponema_D. The sequence goes on along the minus strand of JAILEY010000079.1, from coordinate 52,336 downwards.
TTCTTCGTCATGGAGAAATTGAGAGGGCACTTCAGTATTATCTTGATGTTCTTGACCTTGATCCGAAAAACAAGCTTGCAAAAAAAGCAATGGAATTTATCCGCACAGACGGTGAATATAGTACAATCTGTAAACTGGTTGATACGGGTGACATAAAAATGTTTTATCCGCCGCTTGGAATCAATCCGCTTTTAATCCGCAATGTTGTACTTTCCGGGCTTGGACTCGGGATCCTTTGTTCTTTGCTTTATCTTTATGTTCCAAAAATGAAGTTCTTCAATAAGAGCGTAAAAGAAAATGTTCAGATTGGAAAACAATACGAACTTTCTGAAGATGAAATAAATCATCCGCTTCAGTCAAATGTGCTTGAAGGAGAATTTGCATATACACTCACTCCATCACAGGTTACAGACAGTTACAATGCGGCAAAAAAATATTTCAGTGAGAATCGTGATAATGCAGCTCTTGTTGAAATCAACCGCCTTTTGAACAGTAATGCATACAGAACAATCAAGGAAAAGGCTGCTTCAATGCTGGACCTTTTGCAGGAACCAACTTTCAGTACTTTAAAAGATAATTATTCTTATTCTGAAGTTGCAAAAAATCCTGCGCTTTATCTTGACTGTTATACAATCTGGGAAGGAACAATTTCAAATCCAAAGAAAAATGAAGACGGCTCTTTTGAATGTGATCTTCTCGTAAATTATTTTCCTGCAGACGAAAAAAAATCAATAGAAGTTGAAGGTCTTGTTCATTATGTGTTTAAGAATCAGCCTTCTATGCAGATTATAAATGATGCACCGCGTACAAGTCTTCTTGGAAAAATTTCTTTTGAAGGTGACAGGCTTTATGTCAAAGGTACAGGGTTCCATCAGAAGCTTAACGGAAAATAATTCTGTTTTTTTTTCAGACCGCTACAGGAGTTCCTTTAATGAATAGATTTTTGAAAAATGCACTGGCCTTTTTCTTTTTCTCAGAACTTTGTGTTCACGCATTTGCTTTTTCTGCAAAAGATATAATCAGTCCGCGCGAAGGAGAGTGGAATAATATTCAAGCTCTTGTGCTTAATAATACAAAGGATGCTGAAATCTATTATTCTCTCTCTGGTTCAGATCCGCTTGAGTCTGGTTTTTCTTATGATGGTCCTGTTGTAATAGATCAGAAGGGAATTGTTAAAGTTCGCATTACAGCCATTTCTGACAACGGGAAAAACAGACAGGATTTTACAGTTGAATATTCAGTTTGTGACGCACCTCAGACAGGCAGTAAGCAGGTAAAATATTTTGTTGATTTTATCTGCAAAAATCCGGTAATAAGATACACAAGCGGAACTTCGATGAATATTCTTCCCGCTGAACTTTTTGGGAATCAGCCTTTTTTTGTTCGCTCTGATAACATTGCAGATTATTATGTTCCTTTTTCATGCAGTAATGGAAATGCAAAACTAAATTTCGTAGTTCATGTTGTCCCGGATTCAAAATATCTTGCTAATAAGGTAGATCTTAAACTTCCTTTTGTAATTAATGACTGGGAATATTTTTCTTTCACTGACAATAAATTTATTTTTAAAATTGATGATTCTCCAGAATGGGAATTTGGAAGTGATGTAAGAAAACTTGACCGCTCTGTTCCTCATATAATCAGCTGGCAGTCCGTTGATTACAAAATTGGAAATGAAATCTTTACGTATGAATTAAAAGCAAAGCCTTCTGTTTCTGTTTCGCCTATGGAAGATAAAAGAATTCTTTCTGTTTATATAGATGAGTTTAATTCCTACAGTGCGGATTGTTTTGAAGGTTCAGCGGTTTCTGGAATACTTAAAGTTCCGTATTTTAGCGATGGTGTTCTTCTTGGAACTGTTGACTGCGAATATTTCGTGGATAAAAAAGCTCCTGCTGCTCCTGTAGTTGAATCTACTGCAGAGAATTTTTTTAGCAGAAAGAAAGTTTCTGTAGTGATAAAAGCTGCTGATGAAGACACAAAGAAAATAAAATTTTTTGTAAGTAAGCCTGTATCCTGTTCATCTTCTGAAGAATCTTTTTCTCAGTGCAAAATCCCTGAAGAAGAAATTGTTTATTCAGAATATGACGGAAGAAATATTGTATTAAAATCTGTTGACCGCGAAACTACATTCTATTATATAAAGGCTGTTTCTGAAGATGAATTCGGTAATACAGGAAATACAGCTGAATATTCTGTGATTGTTGATGAATGTAATTATTATCTTTGTGAAAAAGATGTACCGCAGGATAAATTGTCTGAATATGACGGAAGTTATACTCATCCGTTTGCTAATTTTGATCAGGCTCTGGAATATATAAATTCAAGTGAAGATACTACGCTGCATGTTGTTGGAAATATTAAAATTAAAAATGGTGCAAAAACAATCAGATCAAACTGCAGGATTTCCGGAATGGATAATATAATCACTTTTGAACCAGGCGCATCTGTCCGTATAGAAAATGGTGCAAAAGTTTCCTTTGAAAATATGATTTTTGAAAATGATTCAAGTGCTGAAGAGGAAAAAGATACAAGCCTTTTTGTTGTAAATAGTGCAATTTTGAATCTTACAGGCTGCGAGATTTCAGCTCAGTTTGCAAAAAATGGAATTATCTTTGATTGCGAAAAATCTGGAATTTCTTTTTCTGACTGCGGATTTACAGTGCAGGCTAATTCTTATGCATGTGCCGTTCTTGCTAACAGGACAGATATAAATTGTACTGCATGCCGCTTTATGAGTTTAGCTTCTACTGCTGTATGTTTAAGTGCGCAGAGTGTTAACTGTAGAATTGAAAAAAGCAGTTTTTCTACTGCCGGTGATTTTTGCCGCGGTGCAGAATTTAATGAAAGTAAATTTGAATCAATAGATAATGTTTTTGATAATGTTCCTCAGGAAAAAAAGAGTATGTATGAGAGTGTTCATCTTGATGATGAATCTTTTAAGGTTCAGTGAATTATGAGCATTTTCGTTGCAGGTATTGATGAAGCGGGAAGGGGGCCTCTTGCAGGTCCTGTAACTGCCGCATGTGTAATTCTTCCTCCTGATTTTCCTTTAGATCTTTTGAATGACAGTAAAAAACTTTCTCCTAAAAAAAGAGAAGCTGCAGAAAAAGTTATAAAAGAAACTGCGTGCTGGGGAATTGGTGTTGTTGACCACGAAGAGATAGACAGAATCAATATTCTTCAATCTGATTTTAAGGCTATGAAGATAGCATACGATATGATGTGCATGAAGCTTCCAGTCTGGTGTTCAAAGCTTGGAATTGATTGTATTGATGATTTTAGAAAGATTGAAACAATTGTAGACGGCAATCAGCTTCCGCCGGATATTGACTGCAACATCCGGTGGGAAATTAAAGCTGATGCAAAATTTGAATGCGTCATGGCGGCCAGTATTCTTGCTAAAACCTGCCGTGACAGCATAATGATTGAATATGACAAACTGTATCCTGAATATGGTTATGCAGGACATAAGGGGTATCCGACCAAGGCTCACAGAGAAATCTGCAGAAAACTTGGGCCGTCCCCTATTCAGCGTCTGTCGTTTAAATACTGATTTAGTATTCTGTTGATTCAGCAGAGCGCTTTGAAACTACATGAAGTCTGCCTGTAGGTTTGTTGCCTTCTTTTGCAGCACGTTTTTCTGCAACTAGGCGGCTTTCTCCCTTTCTTCTGTAGATTTTCTTTGTACCTTTTTCAGCATTATCTTTCTTGCCTGATGCACCAAATTTTTCTTCTTTTGCTGCTTTCTTTTCTGCCTTAAGCTTAGCTCTTTCTTTCTGTGTTTTTTCAATGAACTTGAGTGCGTCGTCCATTCCGCCGAAGAATTTCTGAAGATCATCTGCAAAAATAACTATATCTCTTCTTGAATCTTCACCGTCTTTAATCTTGCTTTCTACAAGCTGGAGAAAAACATCACCGTTGCGGTTTTCTTTTACGTTAAAATAGTAAGAACGATTATCAAGATTTACCTGATTTGTGTAAAGCTCACCACGAATACCCATAGAATCCTTCCCTGAAAATATTGAATTGATTTTAATACATGCCGCAGAACACGACATCCGACAGCGAGAATATATCATTTTGTTTTATTATATGCAATATGAACGCTTAAAAAATTGGCTCCCGGTTGCGTTAAGCATTACAATTATTTAACTTAAAGTTTAGCATTTATATATGGAATTTTATTAAATAGATTTTTACATGTTTTTTTGCCGGTGTGAATTAAATTATTTTTTGGCTGCAGAAAATCTTAATATATGAGGTATACTATATATTTTTTGAATAGTCTTTACCAAATCACTTCAGATTATTCAATTCTGCGGCTTTTATTTTTTTAAATTTTTTCTGAAAAATATTAAAAATCCTATTGACATAAAAAGAGCATATTGATATATTAAAATCACGATTTGCGAAAGCAGATGCGGGGATGGTGGAATTGGTAGACACGCTAGCTTGAGGTGCTAGTGGCGCGAGCTGTGCCTGTTCAAGTCAGGTTCTCCGCAACTTAAAGCAGTTACTTCGGTAGCTGCTTTTTTTTTTATTTTAAAATTTTTATTGCTGAATAATCTTATTAAAATTTAAGTATATTTTAAAAATTATAAAAATCTTAAAAGAATTTGTTTGACTTCTGGATTTTTTGCCTCTATAATTTACCCATAATATAAACCCTTAGGAGGCCATATAATGGCAAAGGTAGAACTTAAAGGAATCGGTAAGATTTATGAAGGCAATGTTCAGGCTGTTGAAAACGCTAACATTGTAATTGATGACAAGGACTTCTGCGTATTCGTAGGTCCATCTGGATGTGGAAAGTCAACAACTCTCCGCATGGTTGCAGGTTTGGAAGAAATCTCTGAAGGTGAACTTTTAATCGACGGTGATTTGATGAACGACGTTCCTCCAAAGGACCGCAACATTGCAATGGTTTTCCAGAACTATGCCCTTTATCCACATATGACAGTTTATGATAACATGGCATTCGGTCTTAAGATCCGCAAGATTGACAAGGCAGAAATCAAGCGCCGTGTTGATGAAGCTGCAAAATCACTTGGTCTTGAAATTTATCTCGATCGTAAGCCAAAGGCTCTCTCTGGTGGACAGAGACAGCGTGTTGCTGTAGGTCGTGCAATCGTTCGTGAACCAAAAGTTTTCTTGTTTGACGAACCACTTTCTAACCTTGATGCAAAGCTCCGTGTTACAATGCGTGGTGAAATTGCTGCATTGCACCAGAGACTTCAGGCTACAATGATCTACGTTACACACGACCAGATCGAAGCTATGACAATGGGTACAAAAATCGTTGTTATGAAAGATGGTCATGTTCAGCAGATCGGTGAACCACTTTATCTTTACAATCATCCAATTAACAAGTTTGTTGCTGGATTCATCGGAACACCTCCAATGAACTTTATGACAGTAACTGTAAAGAAGAAGGGTGAAGCAATTATTGTTGATGAAGGTACTTTCGAACTTACACCAACTCCAGAACAGCAGTCTTGCCTTAAGGATTTTGTTGGTCAGGAAGTATACTTTGGTGTTCGTCCGGAAGATCTTACATATTTCGAATCACCTGCTTCAGAAAACAACATGCAGGTTAAGATTTCTAACAAGGAACCACTTGGTGCTGAAACACACCTTGTTCTTTCTACAAAGTCACAGACTGTTGTTGCACGTGTTATGACATCTGCAAAGAGCGACTTTAAGCTTGGTGAAACAGTTAACTTCCAGCCTGCAATGGCTCGCTGTAAGTTCTTTGTTAAGGATTCTTCAAATCTTGCAAACGAAAAGAATATCTGTGAAAAAATTGATGCTCCATGGCTCAAGAATGCAATTACAGGTGAAGTAGGTTACAAGGTTCAGATTGGTTCTGAAAAGATGGGAAAATAAATTATATAGCTAAAATGATATAATTTGCTGCGGCACTGTTGGAATTTCTGACAGTGCCTTTTTTATTGTTTAAAAATAATATAAAATCAAATCATGATAAAAGTTAATTCACTTGTTGTATATAAATCGTCGTGTGCTGTTGTTACTGAACTTGGGGACAACGGTAAGTTTACTGTAAAGTATATTTCAACACCTGCTACTGAAACAAAAAAAGCAGTTTATTCAACTCAGAATGTTCGTGCAAAGGATGTGCTGCTTTTATGTGAGGAAGGAAATTTTGATAAAGCACTGGAATTTGCATCCCACTGTCCTTCCGCAGAAAATATGTATAATCTTGATGATAAAAATGAAATTGCTGTTCAGATAAAAGAATGTTATGAATTTCTTGAAAGTGATGATGAAACTAAAAATGCTTCATACGGATTTGATGAGCTTGTTTCTTTGTTTCGCCCTGAGTTTAATTCTGAGGAATCCTGGGGATTATATTCAGCTCTAAAAAATACTGTTTATTTCAGTCAGAGTTTAAAGGATGCTATGGACGGAAAAATCGTCTTTATGCTGAGAAGTCGGGAAGAAATTGATTCGCTTGTAAAAAAGGCTGATGAAAAAGGAAAGGAAGCTGAACTTCGCGCTGATTTTTTGAAGCGTCTTAAAGAGAAAAAAATTTTAAGCGAAGATTCAAAGTTTATGGGAGATGTAGAAGCTCTTGCTTTGGGTAAAACTGACAAGAGCCGTACAATGCATGATGCCGGAATAAAAGAGACTCCAGAGAAAGCTCACAGACTTCTGCTTGATACAGGCATCTGGGATATCACAAGAAATCCTCATCCTTTGCGCTGGGGACTTTCAACAAAATCTGCAACTCAGGGTTTGTCTTCACCTGTTGATGTAGAGCGTGTTGAAGTTGATTCTGTTGCTTATGCTATAGACAGTGAATATTCAACGGATCCTGATGATGCAGTTGCCTTTGATGGAAAATATCTTTGGGTTCATATTGCGGATCCTGCAAGCACTGTAATGCCTGATGATGAAATTGATAAGAGTGCTCGTGGAAGAGGCGCAACTTTGTATATTCCTGAAGGTGCAGCCCGTATGCTCTGTGAAAACTGTCTTGAAGATTATGCTCTTGGTTTGACACAGCGAAGTCGTGCGTTGAGTTTCCGCCTTCTGCTTGATGATAAGTGCAATGTGGAAGAATGTTCAATTTTTAAAACTTTTGTAAATGTAAAAAGACTTTCGTATAAAGCTGCAGAAGAACAGAAGGAAAGCAGTGAACTTAAGCCTCTTTTTGAAATTGCCAGAAAAAATATTGAAAAGAGAAATGCAAATGGTGCAGTTTCAATGTCCTTCCCGGAAGTTCATATTTCTGTTGACCCGTCAACAAAAAGAGTTTCCATTGAAAAATATGTAAGCTATGAAAGTAATGACATGATCCGTGAAATGATGCTTCTTGCCGGTGAAGGATGTGCAAAATTTGCATTTCAGAATAACATTCCATTTCCTTTTATCAGTCAGGAAGAACCTTCAATACCTGCAGATTTGCCTGAAGGGTATGCGCATGATTTTAAGCTTAGAAGATGTATGCGCAAAAGAAGCGTTGGAATTACTCCTGGAAAACACTGCGGTCTTGGTCTTTCAATGTATACGCAGGTTACAAGTCCTTTAAGACGCTACAGTGACCTTCTTTCGCATGAACAGCTGAGGGCATTCCTTGAAGGACGAAAATTAATGGATAAGGATACAATGCTCATGCATCTTGCTGAAGGGGATGCGGGTGCAATGGCTGCAAGAAAGGCTGAGAGAAACAGCAACAATCATTGGACTCTTGTGTATCTTCTGCAGAATCCTGAGCTTGTCTTTGATGCAGTTTGTATTGATACGAGCGGTAAACTCCCTCAGTTCAGCATACCGGATCTTGCATTTGAAACATACATTCCGTGTGATGGAGCAGAACTGAATAAAGTTGTAAAGGTTAAGGCTTCAAAAATCGATATACCTGAATTGACTGTAGAATTCAGTGTTGTATAATCTTATAGTTTTTTTCTATAACGGGTAATAGTTTAAAAATAATACCTGTGATTTAAAAAAAAATATAAAATCGAGTGTTACAAAATTTTTTTATAATTTGGAGAATAATATGTCAGAAATTGAAACAAAGTGTATTCATGCAGGTTATCAGCCAAAAAACGGTGAGTCAAGAATGATTCCGATTATCCAGAGCACAACTTTTAAATATGATACAAGTGAAGATATGGCTAAGCTTTTTGATCTTGAAGCTGAAGGTTATTTTTACACACGTCTTTCAAATCCGACAAACGACTTTGTTGCAAAGAAAATTGCTGCCCTTGAAGGTGGAACTGCAGCAATGCTTACTTCTTCTGGTCAGGCTGCAAACTTCTATGCAGTATTTAATATCGCTAATGCAGGAGATCATGTTATCGCATGTTCAACAATTTACGGCGGTACATTCAATCTTTTTAACGTAACAATGAGAAAGATGGGAATTGAATTTACATTTGTAGATCCTGACTGTACAAATGAAGAATTACAGGCTGCTTTTAAACCAAATACAAAATGTGTTTTCGGTGAAACTCTTGCTAATCCTTCAATGAAAGTTTTTGATATTCAGAGATTTGCTGAAGTTGCACATAAAAATGGAGTTCCTCTTATTGTTGATAATACTTTTGCAACTCCAGTTAACTGTCGCCCGTTTGAATGGGGCTGTGATATTGTTACTCATTCTACAACAAAATATCTTGATGGTCATGATGCAACAGTTGGTGGTTGTATTGTTGACAGCGGTAAGTTTGACTGGCTTGCACATGCAGATAAATTCCCTGGTCTTACAACTCCTGATGAAAGTTATCACGGAATTACTTATGCCAAAAAATTCGGTCTTGGCGGAGCTTTTATCACAAAATGTACAGCTCAGCTTATGAGAGACTTTGGTTCTATTCAGGCTCCAATGAATGCATACTTCCTTAACCTTGGGCTTGAAAGTCTTCCTCTTAGAATGCAGCGTCATGTTGAAAATGCTCAGGCTGTTGCAGAATTCCTTGAATCTCATCCGAATGTTGAATGGGTAAATTATCCAGGCTTGAAATCTAACAAATATTATGAACTTGCAAAAAAAATGATGCCAAATGGAACTTGTGGTGTTGTTTCTTTTGGAATTAAGGGCGGAAGAGCAGCTGCTGAAAAATTCATGAAGAAGCTCAATCTTGCAATGATTGCAACTCATGTTGCAGACAGCCGCACTTGTGTTCTTCATCCTGCATCTGCTACACATAGACAGCTTACAGATGAACAGCTTGTTGAATGTGGAATCAGTGCAAATATGATCAGATTCAGTGTCGGCGTTGAGAATGTAAAGGACATTATTGAAGATCTTAAGCAGGCACTTGTTTAATTAGACTTTTATCAATAAAATAGAACTGCTATGTATGATTTGAAAGATTCAAAACCCTTTCTCACAGATGAGGAAGATTATGATACAGTAATGGCCAGTGATATTTCTTTTACGGGCAATATCCGTTTTGCAAAGCCTTTTATGATTAAAGGTAATGTTACAGGATCGATTGAAGCTACAAGTGATCTTCTTGTTGATTCGGACGCTGTTGTAAATGCGGATATTGTTACGGATCGTGTTCTTGTACGTGGAAAAGTAAATGGAAATATCAAGGGCAGAGGACTTGTGTATGTTACATCAAGCGGTTCTGTTAATGGTGATATAAGTTCTGCCCAGGTTGTAATTGAACCTGGTGCTGTTTTCTCCGGAAAATGTACAATGGGAAATTAAGAGAGACTTTTATGAAAAGTAAGATTTTTATTTTCAGCGTGATTTTTGCTTTTGTTTCATCTGTAGTTTTTGCTCAGAGTGAACGTCCTGATGCGAGAAAGCTCTGGGCTCAGAAAAATTATAAGGAAGCAATTCGTGTTTGCGAAGAGGAACTTGTATCTAATCCAAAAAATCTTGATTCTTATGTAGTTCTCTGCTGGTCTCTTGTCGGTAACAAGCAGTATATGGAAGCTGAGGCTCGTGCCATTGAGGGAAGAAAACTCAATGCTTATGATATCCGTCTTATTGAAATCCTTGGTGAAGCAAAATATTATCTTGGAAAAAATAATGAAGCATTGAGCATGTTCCAGAAGTATATTGAAAATTCAAATGAGACTGCAGCACGTCTTGGTACATGTTATTATTTCATGGGGGAAATTTATATCCGTCAGAAAAAATATGAGCATGCAGATATGGCTTTTACTGCAGCAGTACACTATGAGCCTACTTACAGCGCAAACTGGTGGACTCGTTTGGGATATGCCAGAGAAATGACAAATGACTGGAAAAACGCAATTTCTGCATATGATGGTGCACTTGCCCTTAATTCATCTCATTATGATGCAAAACAGGGAAAACAGCGTTGTCAGTCTCATCTTTAATCTATAAATTTATTTAATGAAAAATATTATTCACTTTGAAACATTGGGCTGCCGTTTGAATCAGGACGAAACTGAGGGGGCAGCTCATTCTTTTTCTGAAAAAGGCTTTGTAACGGATTTGAAGGGAATCAGTGCGAAAACTGAAACTAACGAAGATGTTATTCTTGCCGTAATTAATACCTGTACTGTAACAACAAAGGCTGAACAGAAAGCAAGACGACTTATACGCCTTATGCTGCAGAAATATCCGCAGAGTGTAGTTCTTGTAAGCGGCTGTTATGCGGAACTTGACGGTGAAGAGATAAAAAAAATTGATCCGAGAATCTGTATTTTAAGCGGAACCAAAAAATTTCTTTTGAAGATGATTCCGGATTATATCATTCAGAACAATCAGTTTGATTCAGTTACTTTACAGAGCTTTATCGACGGATATAAAAAAAGTGCATCTGTTATAGATTCGTTCACATTATTTACACCAGTTTTTTCTCAGCACAGCAGAGCTTCCATTAAGATTCAGGATGGATGCAATAATAACTGTTCATTCTGCAGAATTCATCTTGCCCGTGGAAAATCAGTTTCTCTTGATGTAGAAGAAGTTTTAAATCGTGTGATGATTCTTGAAAATCAGGGGACTGGTGAGGTTGTTTTTACAGGAGTTAATTTAAGTCAGTATGCGGGAAAAAATCGGGAAGGAAAAATATTTTCTTTTAAGGATCTTTTGGACTTCCTTCTTGAGAAAACTAATAGAATTAAATTCCGCATTTCATCTTTTTATCCGCAGCATATTACAGAAGAACTTTGTTGTGTACTTAAGCATGAACGTGTTCAGCCGTCATTTCATTTAAGCATTCAAAGCGGAAGTGACAGGATTCTTAATCTTATGAACAGACCTTACGAATCAAGTGAAGTTTATAAGGCCGTTGAATTATTGAGAAAATCAAAAAAGAATCCTTTTATTTCCTGTGACATTATTGCAGGTTTCCCGTCTGAATCAGAAGACGATTTTGAGCAGACAAAGAAAATGTGTTCCAATCTTCATTTTGCCTGGGTGCATGCTTTTCCGTTTAGTGACAGACCTGGAACTGCAGCATTTGATATGAAGCCGAAGATTCCTGAAAGAATAAAAGATGAAAGAGTGAAGTGGTTGTCAGATTACAGCGTTGATGAAAAAGTAAAATTCATTGATAGCTGTAGAGGTCTTGAATTTGTTGCAACTGTTGAAAGAAAACGTTTTGCAAGATGGACCTGTGTTACGTCAAATTTCCTTCATGCTGAATTTGAATGCTCAGGTATCCTTGAAAAAGGTTCACAGGTTGTTGTCAGAATTTGTGAGCCTCTTAAAGACAATATAATTTCTGGAAAAGAAACTGAATGTTCTGCAGTTTTTGTAAAAGCATTGAATTAAATAAAAAAAAGGTCTTGCTCAAATTGAACAAGACCTCTTTTTATCTATTCAGATAATTACTTTGAAAGACCTTCAGCAACTGCTACTGCACAAGCTACTGTACAACCAACCATAGGGTTGTTTCCCATTCCCATGAATCCCATCATTTCAACGTGTGCTGGAACTGATGAAGAACCTGCGAACTGAGCGTCTGAGTGCATACGACCGAGAGTATCTGTGAAGCCGTAAGAAGCTGGACCTGCAGCCATGTTATCTGGATGGAGTGTACGACCTGTACCACCACCTGAAGCTACAGAGAAGTACTTTTCTCCAGCAAGGAGTCTTTCCTTCTTATATGTACCAGCTACTGGGTGCTGGAAACGTGTTGGGTTTGTAGAGTTTCCAGTGATTGAAACATCAACTCCTTCGTGCCACATGATTGCAACACCTTCGCGAACATCATCTGCACCGTAGCATTTTACGCAGAGACGTTTTGGATCGTTACCATATGGAACTTCCTTAACAATTGTAAGAGCCCTGTCTGTTCCTTCACCGTTGAAGTAGTCGAATTTTGTCTGAACGTATGTAAAGCCGTTGATGCGTGAAATAATCTGTGCAGCATCTTTTCCAAGACCGTTAAGGATAACGCGGAGCTTATTCTTGCGAACGTTGTTTGCTTTTGCAGCGATTTTGATTGCACCTTCAGCTGCAGCGAATGATTCGTGACCAGCGAGGAATGCGAAACACTGTGTTTCTTCTGAAAGAAGGCGTGCACCGAGGTTTCCGTGTCCCAATCCAACTTTGCGGTCATCAGCTACTGAACCAGGGAGACAGAATGCCTGAAGTCCCTTACCGATGTTTGCAGCAGCAGTAGAAGCTGTTTTGTCTCCAGTCTTTTCTGCTTCCTTGATTGCGATTGCTGAACCAAGTACGTATGCCCATTTAGCATCTTCGAAACAAATCTGCTGTGTTTCCTGACAAACTGTATATGGATCAAATCCCTTATCCTGGCAAAGCTTTCTTGCTGCCTGGAGTCCTTCTTCGCCTTCTGCGAATCCGTATTCTTTAAGTGCCTTGTTAACCTGTGGGATACGACCAGCGTAATCTTCAAATAATGTAGCCATTTCTATATTCCTCCAAGTCCTATTCTTTACGTGGGTCGATAAGTTTTACCATACCCTGTTCTGCTGTAACGCGACCGTAGTGAGTACGTGCACCTTCGATTGCTTCGTTAGCAGGTTTCCCAGCCTTGAGGGCGTCCATCAATTTACCAAAGTTGATACAGTTGTAACCGATGATCTGGTTATCCTTGTCGATTGCACATGTTTCAACGTAACCTTCTGTCATTTCAAGGTAGCGTGGACCTGTCTTGCGTGTTGCAAACATTGTACCAACCTGTGAACGGAGGTTCTTTCCGAGGTCTTCCAAAGAAGCACCAACTTTAAGTCCGCCTTCAGAGTATGCTGACTGAGTGCGTCCGTATACAATCTGCATAAAGAGTTCGCGCATTGCTGTGTTGATAGCATCGCAAACAAGGTCAGTGTTGAGAGCTTCAAGAAGAGTCTTTCCGATAAGGATTTCAGAAGCCATAGCTGCTGAGTGTGTCATACCTGAACAACCGATTGTTTCTACGAGAGCTTCTTCGATGATACCGTCTTTTACGTTCAATGAGAGCTTACATGCACCCTGCTGTGGTGCACACCAACCGATACCGTGTGTGAAACCAGAAACGTCTTCAATCTTTTTAACCTGAACCCATTTTCCTTCTTCTGGAATTGGAGCAGGACCATGATATGCACCCTTAGCCAAAGGACACATGTGTTCTACTTCTGCTGTGTAGACCATAGTTTTACCTCTAAAAATTCAAATTCGCAGAATAATCTGCATTGTTTATAATATAGCATTTTTGAATATAGAATTCAATAAATGCATTATTACCGCCTTTTACTGTTTTTTGATTGCAACAAGAGTAAGATCATCGTACTGTGGATCTTCTCTTACGCCGCACCAGTAAATATGTGTAGGATCTCCGTCAACTTCCTGTTTGTCCGAGCAGTATTCTGCGTACTGATTGAAATGCTGATGAAGGAAGTTATCGATGTTTTTATCGACTTTAATTCTGTCGCTCTGGATGGCATTTTTCGGCCTGAACATGCGGAAAATCTTTTCTACGGAAACAAGTGCCATAATTGCGTCTTCTGCAGAGCCTCCGCAGGTTGAAAAATCGAAAGTAAAATCAGACTGACCATCAAGTGCATGATATTTATGAAGTTCATACTTTGAGCGTGCAAATACACATTCAATGATGCTTGTAACGCGTTCTGGAGTCATTTCTTCATTATCTTCTCCAACGGCATGAGTTCCGTGTGGTTCACCTTCAGCAATTCCGCTTTCTGCACACTTTATTATCTGGAGATCTTTGTCGCGGAAATTTCGCTTTGCTTCTTCGATACCGTCAGTGTACAGGAGAAGAACGTCATCTTTCTTCAGCTTAAACTTAGAAACCTGGTAGCCGCCTTTCATATCAACAAGATCCGTGCTGAACATACCTGCAGCCGGTGTTTCCTGTAAAGTTATTACTTTTTTCTTTTTCATAACGCTGTCGTAAATATGAACAAGATTATCTCCGGCGTTACAGAACCAGCAGTCTCCGCTCTCCGTATTGATTATACAAAGCGTGAATGCCGCAAATCTTCCTTTGAAACCACGGCTTTCAAGAAGGTCATTAATCTGTCCTACGATTGGTGAAATATTTAAGCCTTGATTTGGATTCTTCATGTTCCAGTTTCTAAAATAATTAAGAAACAGGGTTGCAACTTCAACCATGATGAGGGCAGCCGGAACTCCGTGTCCTGAAACGTCGCATTTGATTACCGCATAATGTTTTTCATCAAGCTGCTTGTAGTCAAAATAGTCTCCGGAAAGTTCATCAGCACCAGCGTAATAACTGAAGAAGTCAGCACCTTTTGCAGCAAGCTTACCTGTTGTCATTGTAATTCCATCTTTTATTTCAAGAGGAATAAATCTTGTCTGAATGTCTTTACCCATTGTAAGGTTTTTGCTTTGAACTGCCGCTTCAACAAGACCTCGTGTCATTTCATTAACTGTGTCACCGAGCATACCGATTTCATCTTTTGTTTTAATGATGATGTCTTTTCCGTCAAGTTTTTCCTTATCATCAGTATCGCGGATCATGGCAACGTGGTCTGCAAGTTTTCTGATTGGACGTACAATGAGGGATGCAAGCATGTATGTTGAGATGACTGCAAGAAGGACTGCAAGTGCCAGAACTATACAGCAGGTTGTAATGATGATTTTTCTTTCATGTGCGATCCTTGCAAGAAGTGATTCCGTAGAAATCTTTACGAATACCATTCCGTGAACATAATTTGAATCGTTTGACTGTCTGTATAAAAGAGGCTTATAGAAAGTATATTCCGTATTCTTTGTGTCGATATTTTCTGCGTTGAAATACGGGAAGCTTCCTTCTGCATCTTTTGAAATCTGACTGAGGATTCCGTCAAGTTTTACAACCAGCTGATTTCGGATTGTCTGAATTTCCTGTCTGCGTTCTATGCTTTTTGAATCTGATTTACTTGCAAGTGAAATACCTTCTTTTGTAAGTTCCGTAATATTCTGTGAGATATCTCCTGACTGTTCTTCTGCCTTCTGATTAAGTACTTTGTAGGACGCAAGAATTTCTTCGTATTCTTTTTCTGTAAGGCGTGAAACACCAGGTGTAAAAATTTCAGTATCAATTTTTGAAAGAATTTCAGAATCTGTAGTTGCCCATACTGAATCCATTTCTGCAGTTCCTTCATCAGCCGGGAATCCTGTAATTGTTGCGTAGCGGCTTTCATCAAGTGCAGAAACCTGATTTGCAATATCCGTAAGGGAAAGATTGTCTGTAGTTGTTGTCTGAGGAAGATAAACTTTTGCACCGCTTGAAATGGAATTGAGCATAACTGAAACTCGTTCCTGAAGACTTGAAGCCATCGTCTTCTTCTGATTTGAAATCATGTAGTAGCCGAATGCAAGGAATATTGCGATATCCATTATTGTAATCATAATTGAAGAATGGAGTACGAGTTTTGCTTTAAGGCTGATACCTTTCTGCTTGTAAACCTTTGCTTTCTGTTTCTTTTCCTGTGGCATAATGTCTCCCTGTAGAAGTGCCCTGACTTCCCTTGTAACCTGGAATGTTTCTTTTGCAGTGTTAGAAAGTGATTTTGAAGAAATTACAATTCCGATTATTGCCAGAATCAGTACAAGAATAAGAACGATTGTAGTAACGTTCATTTTCTTTGTAAATGTTTCTGCTGCAAATTGAATTATAGGATTGTATATGAAGCTGTTTTTGAGTTTCACTGTTCCTGTATCTTCTATTTTAAGGATGTTGTTTTTCGTAAAGTAAAGTCCGCGGTCTGAATGTAAAAGCCCGATTTTATATGAACCTTTTGGAACTTTTGTCAAAAGAATGTTTGTAATTCTATTGTTTGAGTTGATTTTATAATCACTTGAAGAAAGACGGAGTGTATAGTCATAAGGTTCAAGTCCGTCTTTATCGATGTATATTTCAGGAATGTTTCCTTCGTACGTAAATCCGCCGCCGTAAATTGTTACGGATGAATCTCCGAATTTTCCTTTTTTATTTTCTATAGTTGTGATGTATGTCTGTGGTGCATATTTGTTTGCTATGAATGTGATTGTTGACTGCTCACCTATGTTTCCTACGCTGTCAATTGCTGCAACAGAAAATACATATAATCCGTTTTTTATGTTTGTGTAAGAAATTTTATTCTGAGCGCTTACAATATATTCAGGAAGTTTCTGTTTTTCTGAGATTTCTTCGTCGTTTGTTGAGTAGAGGCTTTTTACAGTCTGCTCAATTATTTCTTTTTCAAGTTTAAGCGGGTGCCGTGAATTTTCTATCAGCTGTTCAGGAAGAGTGCTTATATATTTGAGTGAATAGGTGTAGCCTGTTACGTCAGTTTCTGCTTTGTCTTTTTCCCAGTTGATAGTGAACGTATTTGATTTAAGAAATTTATTTTTGTCTACAGCAAGCTCTGCAATTAACGGAGATGCTGGTGCTGTTGTATCAAGATTGAAAATCGATTCTGCTGAAGTTGAAACGTTTCCCGCAAAGTCGAAGGTTCTTGCTTTGAGGTACCATTTTCCGTCTTCACTGATTTCCTGTTTAATTAAAATATCAGAAGGATCATTTGTAAGTTTTGCAGGAGGTTCTTCAGATGGATTTTTTGTTAAACACCATGAGTATCCTTTAATGCCGGAAGAATCGAACGGAATGCCAATTTTTGCCTGAAGAATTTTTCTGTTTGTCTTTTTTCCGCTTGTGTAATTTACAGGTTTTATGGAAGGGGAGGCAACGGAATGGTCCGTGTTTAAAATCGCGAGCCCTGTGTTTTTTGTTTTTGTGTTGTATTCTTCCCAGATGAAAGAAAGTTCAGTCCCGAATTTTGTTGTAAGAGCGCACGGATAAGATGCATTGTTTTTTGAAAGAATTTTTGCGTCTTCCCACCATGCACCTATTTTCTGCGCAAGATAAACTTTTTTCTCTGCTGAAGAATTTGTAAACCACAGAAGGTTTATGTTTTTATTGAACTCCATCAGCACAGGTTTACAGCTGTACGAAGTTGTCCCGATTTTTTCTGCGGCGCCTTTTATATTAAAGTCGTCTCCAAGCTGTGCAAAATAAATTGATGCATTTGTTGAACTGAATGGAGATCGTTCCCATGCAATATATGTGTTTCCGTCAGCGGCTGAAATTACAGAAGGAAACTGATTGTTGAATCTGTCGAATTTTGTGCCTTCTTCTGCAATATTTTGTCCCGTAAGCATAACCGGTGAACTCCAGCTTTTGCCGTTATCCTTTGAGAATGTTGCATACAGCTGAACTGAGATCAGGTTTGAAATTGTGTATTGTGCCTGGTAAATTACAAGGTCCCCGTTTTTTACCGGAACAAGAACAGGTGCAATCGGATTGAACGAATTTTCTGCAGTTGAGACTTGTGAAAGTTTTTCAAAAGCCGACCATGTGCTTCCGTCTTTTGATTTTGAAGTGCATATTGAAAAAGTATCGTCTTTTGCCTGCGAAACAAAAAGCATGAATCCGTTGTCTTTTGTTTTATAAACACGCGGTGCGTTGAACGATTCATCAGTTTTAATTTCTGTTTTCTGAAAATTTTCAAAATAGTCTGTGGAAGAATATGTTTCGATTTTGCCAGGTTCATTGAAAACTGAAACAACTATGATTCCATTGCTTTTTGCAACTGAATAAATCTGCGGAATGTCTCCCATGTATTTTACAGGTCCCGCGATTTTTTCTGCTGCTTCCCAGTTTAGTCCGTCTGAGCTTCTTTTTGCATTCAGATAAATTTCTTTTTTTACAGGATCTGTTTCCTGCCAGAAAAATATCGATTTTTCATTTTTAGATTTTGCCCCGATTCCAAGCGGATAACTGCAGTTTTTCTGAGTATCGGATGGGACATAGCTTTCTTCGAAATAATAGTCGTTTGCGAAAATTGCGGAAGTCAGCATAAGAAAAAGTACTGTAAGTTTGAATCTGTTTTTCATCATAAGCTGGCCTCAATTCGTTTCTTCAGTTTCATAATTTTTGCAGAGCGTGTATTATTTTTATTCTGCAAAAGCTTTGTAATCTTTGAGTTAGCATCAAAGACTTTGTTGTTCTGAAGGTCTGCAAGTGCCTTCTGATATAATTCTTCATCAGCTGCACTTAAAGTAACTGCAGACTGTTCTCCGGTTCTAAGTGCAATTTCATCAAGAACTGTAATCGCTGTGTCATTTGACGGATCAAGCTTCATTGCGGCCTGTGCTTTTTCTTTTGCCTGCTGAAGAAGAATCGTGTCGCGTCCTGCCTTGTTGTATAAATCCTTTGCTTCTTTTGCAAGTGCTTTTGCTTTTGTTAAAGCTGTAGTATCAACAGGTTTCTGTTTAAGTCCAAGATCAAGCTCTGCATTGTAGATTGTATTTTTTAGCCCCTTGTAAGACGGATTTAATTCGTAAAGGTCCAGAAGCTGGCTGTAGGATTCCTGAGCCATAAAACTTCTTGAAGCATAATTAACGGCTTTGAGTTCACGGTAGCGCTGTTCGAATGCGGTTTCAAAAGCTTTTAAATCAGTCAGTTTATCAATACGAAGACTCAGCGAACTTGCAAGCTTGTTTCTTGGATAATAAATTTTTACAAGATTGATTTTTTCTTTTGCCTTCTTGAGGAATTTTTTTGCTTCCTTTGAATTTTTATCCATTGCAAGATATGACTCTGCAGTTTTGTAATACATGTTTGCAACGGAAAGATTCTGGTTCATTTCAGGAGCTTTTGAATCGTAAGGAGAAATTTCACGTCCTTCCTGAATTGCAAGTGCAGTGTTTACAAAATCCTTAAGTCGCTCAAGTTCTTCATCTGATTCAAGTGTAATATCCATGAGCTTTGACCAGTTTGCTCTTTTAACTTCTGCTTCTGTAATGTAAGAAAGTGCTTTGTTGAAGTCACCTGCGTAATATGCTGTTCGTGCATTATTTTTGATTACACGGGTTTCATTTACGAAGAGCGGCTTCTGGCTGTTTATTATGTCCTGCCTGAGTTTTGTAAGCTTATTGAAAATTTCCTGCTGAATGTCGCCGTCGTTTTTAAGTTCTTCAAGATATTTTGAATATGTTTCATCAGCCTTCTGCCAGTTTTTAAAAGCATTCGTCAGATCGTTTGTTTTATAATTAGAAAGCGATTTGTTGTAGTGAATGTCGATTTCATTTTTAGCAACTCTTGTCGCAAGAATTTTCTGTCTTGCAGATGAATCAAGCTTGTTGAAATCATTCTGCAGCTCGTCAATCTTCTTTATGCATTCCGTAATTTCTTTCTGTTGATTCAAAAAGTTTGATCTGTAAATGTATGCATCGTTGAGTTTTTTTATACAGCCTTCAAGTGCGCTTTTATCTTTTTTAATGTTTGATTTTAAGACGGTCAGTTCCTGAATACATCGTGAAGGATAATATACACCGTCAGTTCCTTCCATATATTTTTTTAATTCTTCATTTTTTGAAAAATCTTCGTTGTAAATCAGTTCTCCTGTTTTTGCATAATAGTCCGCAATTTTTTTCCAGAGAAGGATTGAATTTCTTGTTGATGTATTTTCAATTTCGTAGCATGCATTTTTGAAACTTTTTGTAAGAAGATTCCAGGAAAGTTCATCGGAAGAGAATGTCTGCAGAATTGAAAGATTGTCTGAGTTTTTCAGTGAAGTTCCTGTCTTTATATAAGATGAAAAATTTTTTGCAGCGTTTTCAAGTTTTGCAGCGTATGAATCTGTGTCTGCTCGTATATTTTTTATTGCGTCCTCAGGGTAGTGCAGAGTGAAACTGCTGTCGTTTTGAATAAGGCGGATTGTCTTAATCAGTTTTTTAGATTCGTCGCAGAGAAGGGATGCTGTGTGCATACTTGTCTGAAGTTCAATGTTTACGCCTTTTGTTGAAACATTTTTTGAGTTGAGTTTTGAATTGAAAGATGAAAGTTCGCTTATTGCAAGTGCATATGATTTTATTTTTACAAATGAATTTTCAGCTTTGTCTGTAGTATCTGGATTTGTAAAAATATTTTCCTTTGAAAATGCGGTGCTTATAATCTGACTTTCTTTTGTACACAGTTCAAATACTGCATCCTGCATTTCAATAATCATCGTGTTGTATTCGTGATCTATAACGCCCAGTAAGCCGCTTGAGTTTATCTGAGAAATTCCCAGTACAAGAGCTGATGTATTTTTAGGCCAGCCTGTTCCAGCAATTGCATAAAGTGAAATTCCATCGTTGTAGATTTTGTTTCTAATTTCTGCAAGCCTATTGAATGTGCTTTCTGCCTGCCTTGTGTTTTTTGTGATTTTGAAATTTTTCTTTGCAGTGTTGATTTCGTTTTGAATCTGCTTAAAATCTGCAAGCTGTTTTTTTAAGTCTTTTATGATTGCTTCTGTTCTTCGGATTTGTGGCTGAGTTCCGCCGTTTGAAGAAAAATCCTCTTTTGAAATTTCAAATGATGAATCTGAAAAGAGTGCTGCTGCTTCTAAATATTTTTTCTGCGAACACAATTCTGCGCCTTGAGCAAGAATGTCCGCAGTTTCTTTTGGAAGTAAGTCCCGTGGGATATTTAGTGGTGCTGATATATTGCTGTCTGCAGGAGCCGCCTTAACAAATAAAAAAGATGCTGCCACTGCGAGAACTACAAAAGCCAATAAGATTCTCTTCGTTAACACAAAGCAATTATATCAAAAGCAATGTATTAGTTCAATTCAGAGGTGATTGGAATATCTTTCAGAGAGCCTTATTTCTTTGTTGCAAAAATCCTGTAGTTGAGCCACGGGAAAATCGAACTTTTCTTTTCAACGCTTGTGAGCCATTCTGTGCTTACTGTATTGCTTGCTAAAGAATCGAATACTTTTGTAAACGAAAGAATCTGCATTTTGAAAAGCTCTTTTACACTGTCGGGAAGAATTTCATCGTGAATCATCAACTGCCATTCACCGCTTTGAGAAAGAAGAACCTGTTTGGCTGCCATGTTTAAAAGTCGTTCCTTGAGGGAATTTTCAGCCGGAAATCTTTCTGTAAGATCGATGATTCTTTCTGTTGCTTTTCTCATGTATCTGATATAGCTGCAGTTTGTGCTGTCAAGAAGGTTTTCTCCGTAGCCAAGTCCGTTTGAAGAGCAGGGGTAAGGATTTACTTTTGGAAGTGTAAACTGTTCACCGATGAGGTCACGGCAGAGGGCAAAATTGATTTCATTTTTTTCTGCTGCAATGCGGATTACTTCTTCAAGCCATAAAAGACCTTCGCTCCATTTTTGTCCAAGAAGATTAGCAGGAATGCAGCATACGAGGGTCGCATCCTTTTCTCCCATTAGTTTTGATGCCTGCTCAAGTTTTTCTGCTTTTTTATTGTAGAAGTCTTCAGCATCTTTTTTAACCTGTTCAAGCGCATCTTCTTTTATATATGGAATAAATTCATCTTCTTCTGAATTTGCCCAGTATTTGAAGCCTGTCTGAACTCTGGCGCCATCTTTTGAAATAAATGGAACGAGATTGTCGCGGCTTAAATCAAATCCGATATCGTGTGACTGATTTTTATAAACGTCATTCTTCATGTAGCCGTCATCACCGCAGATATCTTTTGGTGTTTCATTATCACTTGCAAAAAGTACGAGGGAATTTCTTGTTCTTACCGGTGCGAAAATTCCTGTTTCAGGACAGTCATTTGAAAATAGAAGTGCACGTGAATCAACAATTGTGTAATTAATTCCATATGGACGAAGAATCCACTCAAAGCCTTTATCCCAGCCGTGATATGGAAGATAAAATCCGTCTCCTGCTTCTCCAAAAAAATGTTTGTGAGAGTAAAGACCTGTTTCAACCTGTGCATTCAATGCTTCACTCATATCAGAAATATGCGGAAGATAAGCGTATGTTGCGGCTGTTGCAATCAGTTCAATGTATCCGCTATGTGTAAAATGCCTGATTTTTGAAAGAAGCTTTCTTGAATATTTTTCTGTAAAATCTTTTTTTGTCTGTTCGATGAAATCAAGCTGTTCTTTTGCCTGCTGTTCATTTTCTGTTGAAGCACATCTTTTTACTTCGCGTTTTCCAAGTTCGATTAAAGCATCAAGGTGAGCTTCATACTGTTCAAGAACCTGCGGATCATGAAGAAGGGTACAAACTGCAGGGGCAAGAACAAGTCCCATTTTAAAGCTGATGTTTTCTTCTTCAAATCTTGTGAGCATGTTCAGCAGCGGAATGTATGTATTTGTAATAGCAGAGAAAAGAATATCGTTCTGAGCCTGAAAATTTTCTGTTGGATCAGTGTTTTTCAAAAATCCCTGATCTGCTTCTATAATTAATGCTAGATTTTTTTTGCCCATCTTTATTTCCTTAGTTGCTGAATGACTGTCTATGATTTACGTAATGCTCGTTTAATATTTCTTTCATTCCGGAAAGTTTAACAAGCGGAGTCATTTCAATCTTTTTTCCAGGCTGATAATCCTGCACAACCGGATTTTCCTGCGGGATTTCAACAACTCTTGTGGAAGCTAGAACTTCGCTCTGTCGTTCTCTGTAAGAAACCGCAAGGTCTATCTTCATGAATTTTTTTCCGGCTGGAACAAGAATATATTGTTCCCTTGTATCAAACTCTGCAGAAAGATCAAGATAATCAGTTACTTTTTCTTCATCTGGAAACTGAGGGAATGTAATATGCAGAAAAATGCTCTTAAATGCTGAATCTGACTGGATGCGGCTTAAATCTGATTCTTTGATATCCCAGAATACAAAAGCCCATGCAGGACTTCTTAAAACTGTGTCGATGCATGTGTTATTGTATGTTGACGGAAGTTTATCCGGAATCTCAGTGTCGCTGTCGTTAATTTTGATATCTGATTCTGATTTTTGCGCTGTTTCGTTTTCAGTATATGCTTCAAGAATTTCACCGATTATGATATATCGGTTTAAATCTTCAGGAATTACGATTCCATATTCATCTGCGAGTGAAATCAACTCTGCTGTTGAAAGAAGTTCCAGAGATTGTTTCGACACGGTTTCTTTTTTCATGGGAGATATAATCTATAAAAAAAAGATAAAAGTCAATATGAAGAAATTTACTTAGATTCTTTCTTTTTAAGAGTTTTTTTAGTAATTTTTTATTGTTGCAGTCGCGAAAGCGACATGAAGAATAGTTCCTTTTTAACAAACAGCATATAGATGCGATAGTATCGGTTTCGTAATGCACAAGCGCAGCGCGGAAGCCTTTTTTCGGGATGAGGCCACGCTGTGAGTTGATTTTAGAATATTTTTTTATAAAAACTTGAAATTAAGATTATAAAATTTTCGATTTTATTGCTTCTGCAATTTCTTCCAGTGGCTTGATTGCTTTAACTGCCTTTTTTTCTATTGCAGCTTTTGGCATACCGAATACAATGCATGATTCTTCGCTTTGAGCAATTGTCCATCCGCCGTTCTTTACGATTTCTGCACAGCCTTCAGCTCCATCTTTTCCCATCCCTGTCAGAATAATTGCCATTGCCTTTTCTTTAAGCACTTTTGAACATTCGATGAACATTTTGTCTACGGCAGGCTTAAAGTAGTGGAATGGCTCGCTGTCATCAAGTACGATCTGATATTTTCCCGGAGCAGCTGCTTCCTTAATCAACAGATGTCTGTTGTCAGGTGCAATGTATGCGTGTGATTTTTCAAGAATTTCTCCATCCTGAGCAATAGTGCAGTTCATTCCTGTAGTTGTAGTCAGCCACGATGCAAAATACTCATTAAACATATTGTCTATATGCTGTGTAATCAGAACCGGTTTATTAAAGTCCGGACCAAGATTTTTAAGTACAGTCTGAATAGCAACAGGTCCTCCCGTTGAAGCTCCGATCATCACAACATCAACTTTCTGCGGTGCCATGAATTCTTTCTTTTGTTTTTCAAGTTCAGCAATATGTTCTTTTTTTTCAAGTTTGTATTCGCGGTTTGATTTTACATTTCTGTATTTTTCATAGGAATAAACAATTTCTGCAAGTTCGTCACAGAAGCTTTCAAGTGTGGAGCGGCTCATTGTTGCAAGATTAGGTTTTTTCTTAAGTTCAATTGCACCTGCGTCAAACATTTCGCAGCTTGTTTTTGAGTCGTCTTCTGTTGTGAAAGCAATTATTGCAGGACGTGAAGTTTTAAAAATTTTTCTTGTTGCAGTAATTCCGTCCATCACAGGCATTTTTATATCCATCGTGATAAGATCCGGCTGATACAGTTCGTTTTTTTCTACCGCAACCTGACCGTTTTCCGCAGTGTCCAGTACGTTGAATCTTTTGTCATCTCCAAGTACCTGACCGAGCATGGCACGTACAATTCCTGAGTCATCAACTATGAGTGTATTTATCTTTTTTCCTTCAGTTGTATTTTCTTCCATAAAAAGTGTCAGCTCCCTCTGTTTTAAATCTCGTCTATAGTTTTAACGTTTACGTCTTTTGTTTTTTTCAGAAAATCATAAGGGGAAATCACGCAGTTGATGAAATTGTCCTCAAATGAAAATGCTATCATGCCTCTTTTTAGGCATTTATCCTTTATTACACCATGTACGGGCTTCAGTTTTTCAAGCGGAAGTTCCACGAGTTGAACTAAAGCCTGCGTCGTTATAATGTAGGTTTCATTCTGATTCACAAACAGTGTTGTAATCTTGCCCTGTTCAAAATATGTAATTTTTGTTTTATGTGCAATCAGAAAGTCAAAATCAATCTGACGAAACCTTGAAATCTTTTTTTCTTTTATTCCTTCCTCATCAATTATAAATCTCTGTGGAATGAGTATGTTGAATTTTCCGTAGGGCAGTTTTATAAACCATTCAGATGCTGTCAATTTCTTTTTTTACCTTTTTGATTATTGAGTTCACGTTTAGCACAGGAGCCCTTAAATCTTCCCTTATGCTTACGAGAGCCTGCGAAAAATTGTCATTGTCCGTATTGTTTGTTATAGGCTGAAGAACTACTTCATTTGAATTATAAAAATCGATTACATCACTGATCTGGATTGCAACATCATCATCCGTATCAAGTATCATAAACATCTTTTTAGAAGTTTTTGTTGAATTAAGAAACGACTGAAAATCAATTACGGCATAAGGTTTTCCGTAAAAATTTAAAACTCCGCTGATGTATGACGGCATGAATGGAATTGCAAAAATATCGTTGTTGTTGAGGATTTCTTTTATATAGACTGATTCAATGGCATAGACAGACTCTTCAGATTTAAAAACAAGCCACGTGCTGATTTTTTTTTCTTCCTGCGAGACTTTGCTTTCTGTTTTCTGATTATCAATAATATCCTGATATAAATCCTGTTCAGCCATACTATTATTATTTGACATGAAAGTTCAAATGTCAACTTTCGGCTTGTTTAACTTTTGAAACTGTATCTTTTCTTAAATTGACAATGTATACGATGACTGCTGTAGTGATGATTATTGTGTAACCGATAAAGCTGTAAAAATCCGGAATTTGACCGAAAACTATGAAGCCGAGAATTGCCGAAAAAATCACCATGCTGTAGTCATAAACTGAAATTTTTCTTGCGCTGGCGTTAAAATATGCACCTGTAAGTCCGAACTGTCCGCAGGCACCTCCTACGCCTGTTCCTATGAGGCATAGAAATTGATTTGTTGTCATCGGTGTATAGTTTAAAACCGTGAATGGAACTGCCAGAAGCGTTGAAAAAAGTGAAAATGTCGTGATTATTGCGTATCCTGAGACATTGTAGCTGTGGAGTTTTCTTACAAATGTTGCTGCAAAACCCGCTCCAATTCCGCCGATAAAGCCTATAATTGCCGGGAAAAAAGCGCTTAATTCCATGGAAGGTTTAATTACAAAAAGTGATCCGAAGAATGCAGCTATAAGGGATCCTACGGAAAAAACAGTCGGTTTTTCACCAAGAAAAATCATTGCACCGAGAACTGCAAAAAAAGGTGACATTTTCTGAAGCATTGCAGCATCTCCAAGTTTCAGCTTCCCGATTGCATAGAAATTACCGAAAATTCCAGTGACGCCGATTACGCAGCGGAGAAAAAGCCAGAGGTAAGCACGTTTTTCAATATGTAAAATCGATTTGTCTTTTCTTGCATGAATTATGAGAGTTGTAAATGCGATTATGAATGCAACGGAATTTCTGAAAAGAGTTTTCTGTATAAATGGAATATCTCCTGCGGCCTTTACGAACATTCCCATCATTGAAAAGCCGAATGCAGAAAACAAAAGCCATGCTATTCCTTTTTTAATATTCTCATCTTTCATTTTTATATTTCTTTAGTCGCTGATTTTACCGGTTCTCAGTTCTTCTGCGCATTTTGCCCAGCTTTCGTATCTGAGAGCGGAAATTTTTCCATCTTCAACTGCCTTGAGTATTTCACAGCCTTCTTCGTGAGTGTGGGTGCAGCTCATGCCGAATTTGCATTTTCCAAGATAAGGTGCAAAATCCCTGTAGTAAAACTGAAGATTGTCAGCAGTTATGTCGTGAAGTTGGAAGGTTTTTACTCCCGGAGTGTCGATTATGCTCGCTGTTGAATCCTTAAGACCGCCCATGAGCGCTTCGTTTATTTCAAGATGGAATAAAGTTCCTTTTGTTGTTGTATGGCAACCTTTTCCGTATTTTTTTGAAAGACTTCCTGTTTTGAGTACAACAGTATTATCAAGCACGTTGATTATTGAGCTTTTTCCGACGCCGCTCTGTCCTACAAATGCACAAAGTTTGTCCTGGATGAAATGTGCAAGCTCTTCAATTCCTTCACCTGTTCTTGCACTTGAGCGGATAACTTTATAGCCCATGTCCTCCCAGATTTTAAGATGATTCTGGAAGTCTTCGTCGCGGCCTTTAGGAAGGTCGTACTTATTGCACACGATTACAGGCGTGATGTTTTCTTTTTCTGCTTGCGCAAGGGCTCTGTCTATGAAATTTGGCTTGAAGTTAGGCTGTTCAGGAGTTGTGACTATGAGAAGATAATCAAGGTTTGCCGCAATAATCTGAGGAAGACGTTTTTTTATATTCCATCGAACAAACTGATTTCTGCGCGGCTTGAGGTTTGTAATGAGACCGCTTTCTTCTTCGAGCGTTTCATCATCAAGAATTACCTCATCTCCTGGAGCAAGAGGATTATAGTATCCTTCTGCATCTTTTAAAATCTTTCCTTTGATGGAACAGTTGCGTATTATGCCGTCTTCACATTCGACTTCAAATACATTTTTGCTGCCGTTTAAAATCAATCCTTCCATAGTTATTAAAGTATACGTGTATTCTCCTAAAAATGCAATTTAGCCCTAAATTCTAGTTTTTCTAAAAAAATAATAAAATTGGCTTCCAGTCGCGTTGAGCATTCCAAAACCGGTGCTGTACAGCATCTATATACTGTTTGTTGCAAAGTAACTATTTATTATGTCGCTTCCGCGACTGCAACAAACAGAATATTTTCGTCCTGCTCAACACTCCTTCGCGCCAATTTTATTATATCTATAATAATTCGAAATTAGAGCAATTTACAGAAATTTTTCTGTAATTTCCCTGAGCTTTTCAATAAGATCCTTCATGCCTTTTTCAGTTGTTTCGTGACCAAAGCTGAATCTTACAGCGCTTTCTTTTTCTTTTGCGGGAATCTGCATTGTGTCAAGAATAGGGCGTGCATGACTTCCTGCTGAACAGGCGCTTCCTGTAGAAATGCAGAAGCCTTCGCTGCTTAATGCCCGGACCATAACCTGTCCTGGAATTCCAGGAAATGCGGCCTGAACAATCCATGGCGAGAAATTTTCTTCAGTAGAATTGTCTGATCTGCAATGTGGAATCAGAACGCAGCCTTTTATTGACTTAAGTTCTTCTATAAAATTCAAAGTCATTTTTTTCTGCTGTTCAAATCGGTTTGTGCTTTCTGTATTTTTTGAAGAAATAAAATATTTTTCCAATGCGTAAGAAAATGCTGCTGCACCAAAAAGATTTTCTGTTCCGCTTCTGATGTTCTTTTCCTGACCGCCACCTCTTAAAAATGATGTAAATTCTTTTGCAAGATAAAGAATTCCAATTCCGCGTGGCCCACCGATTTTATGTGCTGAAAAACTTGCACTGTCGATTCCAGGTGTATTCAGGTCAAACGGAATTTTTCCTGCAGCCTGTACGCAGTCCACATGGAAGAAAGGCTTTCTTTTTCCGCCTGCCTTTTTCAGCAGAAGCTCAGCAATTTCTTTTATCTTCTGGATTGCACCTGTTTCATTGTTAACTGCCATAACTGTTACAAAAGTCGTATCGTCTTCAAGCTTTTCTTCAATTGCCTGAGGAGTAATTATTCCGTCTTTATTTGGATTTACAGTGATTACACGCCAGCCGCAGTTCTGAATCATTTTTGCCATTTGAGTTAAAGCTGAATGTTCAATTGCGCTTACAAGAACCGAGCCTTTTTGCGGACGGGATAAAATTGAAAGAAGTGGCAGATGATCTCCTTCCGTTCCGCCTGAAGTAAAATAAATTTTTGAACTTTCTACGCCAAGTGCATAAGCGCATTTTGACCGCACCTCTTCCAGTGCTTTTTTTGCATCACTTCCTGCTTCGTGAATACTTGAAGGATTTCCCCAATGTGTGGTTGAGTAATCAAGAGCTTTCTTTAAAATTTCTTCATCGGGAACTGCAGTTGCAGCCCAGTCAAAATAATGTTCCTTGTTAATCATATTACTGCTTCCAGGTCTTTATCAGATACTTCTTTGATAATTGTCTGTTGGGGTCCGCTTTGTAAAATTACGCGGATTGCAGAAGAATTGTTCTTTTTGTCTTTGTGCATTGCAGAAAGAATTTTTTCTTTGAGATTTTCGCCGGCTTTTTTTGTGTCGTAGCCGTAAGATTTAAGAAGATCAATTGTGTCTTTTGCGAATTCTTTTGAACATAAACCAAGATTGAGTGAAAGTTCTGCTGCTCTTGCCATGCCCCATGCAACTCCTTCTCCATGAGTGATTTCGCCAAGCCCTGAAACGCTTTCAAGTGCATGACCGAAAGTGTGGCCGTAATTTAAGAATGCTCGGTTTCTTTTTTCCTTAAAATCTTCCTGTACAATCGCAGCTTTTGCTTTTGCACATTCTGTAATTATGCTTTGAACTGCTTCATCGTCCCGTGCCATGATTTTATCTTTTTGTGTTTTTAAAAGTTCAGTCATTGACGGTGAAAAGAGAAGTGCAGTTTTTATAGCTTCTGCAAGTCCTGAAATATATTCTTTTTCCGGCAGGGATTTTACGAACTGAGGCGCAACATGAAGTCTTTTTGCAGGATAGAATGCACCGATCATATTCTTGTAGCTTTCAAAATCACAGCCTGTTTTTCCGCCGACGCTTGCATCAACATCAGCAAGAAGTGTTGTTGAAACAAATTCTACATCAACACCGCGTTTGAACATGCTTGCGGCAAATGCTGTCATGTCGCAGATAACGCCGCCGCCAATTCCTACGAAAACGCAGTTCCTGTTGAAGTTAGCGTCCAGTGCCTTTTTTACTATTTCAAGGACGCTTTCAATTGTTTTATATTTTTCACCAGCACCAAGAACAAGAAGTCTGTCTCCCTGTGCATCATTTGCTTCAACCTTTGAAAGAAATGTTTTCATGCAGTCAAGGGAAGCAATATTTGTATCTGTAACAAAAAGCCTGTTTGGATAAGTTTTTTCACAGTCGAAGTAGATTTTTTCAAGCTCAGGAGTGCCTGAATAAAAAATTATGTCAGTCTTATCAAATCCCGAATTTTCCGGATATTTCAAAATGAATGAAGATGTTTTTTCCATGATGGATGGATTATAGCAGAATGAATTGAATTGTGCAAAAGAGGGAT
This sequence comes from Treponema sp., assembly GCA_024687165.1. GTDB lineage: Bacteria > Spirochaetota > Spirochaetia > Treponematales > Treponemataceae > Treponema_D. The sequence continues at coordinate 22,225 of JAILEY010000079.1, read as the reverse complement.
GGATTCCCGTCTTTATTTATGTTTTAAGAGTTCTTTTTCACAAAAAATCCGCTTCTTTTTTTTTCTTTGAATTCGGTGTATAATTTTTTTATGTTCAATATTGTGATATGTGATGACAGTGAAATCGATCTTTTGCAGATGAAGGGATTTATTGAAAGCTGTCCTGAATTTGATGCGAGAACAATGCAGATAAAAACATTTTCTTCAGGCGTGTCTTATATAGAAGAAATGAAGGAAAATACTGATCTTCTGCTTACGGATATGCAGATGGAACTGATGAACGGCTTTGAGACTGCACGTGAAATGAGGCGTATAAATCAGACTGCAGTTCTTTGTTTCTGCTCTTCAGTTGTTACACCTCAGGCTGAACATTTTGAAGTGATGCCGTACCGCTACATAATTAAAAATTCTGACGTTGAACGTATAAAGACTACTATCCGTGAACTTATTGTTGAAATGAAGCATCGTAAGGAACAGAAGACAATCGAACTTGTAAGTGACGGTGTTGCATTTCTTGTTCCTGTAAACGACATTCTTTACCTTGAAAAGCAGAAGCATGGAACTAAAGTTACGCTTTCAGTTTCTTCTCCGCTGTATAAATCTTACGCAAATATTTCAAGCCGTGAAAAACTTGCAGATCTTGCAGAGGAATTAAAGCCTGAAGGATTTGCTTCTCCTCATTCAAGTTACTTAGTGAATATAAGGAAGATTTTTACAATATCAAATGAAAGTATCACGATGGAAAATGAGCAGATTATTTCAATCTCTCGTGGAAACAAGGAAAACTTCCATCATGAATTTTCAAAATACTTCAGCAAGAAATACAGAAGGAGTTAAAAATGAAAAAGAAAGTATTTGCGCTTGGAATTCTGGCAGCAGCCTTGATTATGGCAGCCTGTTCTTCAATGAAGCAGTTGTGGAGCCTTGAAGGAATTCTTGTTTCTCATGACGGTTTATATTACACAGGAAAATCAGCAACTGTTGTTATTGACTATTCAAAGGGAAATGATTTTGAATTTACGGCAACTTCAAAGCCTGTAGATAACGGTTATCCTGTATCGATTTATACAAACTGGCAGGGCTCTTCTCCATGTCTGAGTGTAGGGCAGAATGGGGTTGCTCCGGGGCAGTATACAATCCGTGCTACAAGAACAGGATACGGTCTTGTTGTTGCAGATTGCGGCGGCTATAAATTTACATTTATTGTTTATGCAGTAGATCCAAAAAACGGAATCACAATGGAAAAGCTTGAAGCTCAGCGTCAGGAATATCTTGAAGCAGAAGCAAGACGAATTGCAGAAGAAAAAGCTGCACGTGAAGCTGCAGAAGCATTAAAACGCGCAAGAAAAAATCTTAATGGTCTGTGGATTGTAAATAGTAATAACAGTGAAAAAGGATTGTGGTTTACTTCGAACGGAAAATTCTATCCTTCACATGTTGTAGTTGCATCAAACGGAAATAAGAAATGGGTTTATTCTGAAACTCCAGCTGGAACTGTAACTGATGAACTTGAATTTAATTCAGGCCTTGGAAAGTTTACATATGAAGATTACAATCTTTCTCTTCTTGATAATTCCGGAAGACAATTCTATTACACAAAGTCACGCTCGTCTGCAAGTGTGGCACGTTATCTTCGTTCAACAGATACAATTAAAATCGTAGTGCCTGCTGAATGCATTTCTACAAAATCAACTTTATTTACATGCAATATGCTTACAGTTGATGAAGAGCTTGATTATGCCTGGTATGTTGATAACTCATTTGTACATGCTCCAAAAAAATCCGAATGTTCTGTATGGCTTGCTGAAGGTGCACACAGCGTTTATGTTGAAGTAATTGGAAAAACAAGCAGAATAAAAATCCGCTCAAAGATTTCAAGTATTTACTGTAAGCCTCCTGTTGTTGAAAATCATATTTCTTCAGATTCACCGTCAAATGTAACTGTAGTAACAATTCAGCCTGATTCTCCAGCTTCAGGAACTGTTGAAAATGTACAGCCTCAGACAGCCTCTTATAATCTTTCTTCATGCGGAGGTTTGTGGATCAGTTCTTCAGATTCAAAAAGCGGCCTTTACATTGAACCGAACAGCGGTGTTGTGTACGAAGCATTCGTAAAATATAACGCATCAAACTGGGTGTTTATTTCTGAAAAGCCTCTTGGAAAAATGGACAGATCGATGAATTTTTCTGCATACAACGATCACTCAAAAATCAACATAGTTTCTTCATCAAAGCTTAATTCAGTTTTCAATAATGCTGCGGGAAAAAATGTTGGCGGTACATACAACAGAAACGGTGGCTCTGCAGGAACAGCAAACCTTATGAAGAGTAATTCAACTGTAAATCTCTCTTCTGGAAATAATTACATCACCTGCGGAAGCAATCAGTTTGATGAACCAGTAACTTACAGATGGTACGAGAACGGTAAAAAATCAAACTGTACAAGTGAAAAATATGTACTTGGTTCCGGGAATAACGGCTCAACAATGTACGTTGAAGTTACGGGAATAAAATCAGGCATTACAAAAAAATCAAATTCAATTGTAGTGCAGATTGCAGAATAAAATCAGATTAAGGTAAAAAATATGCTTACAGGAAAAACGGTCGTACTTGGTGTTACAGGAAGTATTGCAGCTTACAAAAGTGCATGTCTTGCAAGTCTTCTTGTAAAGGCTCATGCAGATGTTCATGTCATTATGACAAAAAATGCATGTAATTTTATAAATCCCATAACCTTTGAAACGCTTACGGGAAATAAATGCCTTACAGATACTTTTGACCGCAATTTTGAATTTTCTGTACAGCATGTTTCACTTGCAAAAAAAGCTGACGTGTTTATGATTGCGCCTGCAACTGCCAACGTGATTGCAAAGATCGCGCACGGTATTGCAGACGATATGCTTACGACAACTTTTCTTGCAGCATCCTGTCCTAAAATTATTGCGCCTGCGATGAATACGGGAATGTATGAAAATCCTGTTACGCAGAAAAATCTTGATGACTGTTCTCTTTTTGGAATTATGATTGCAGAACCGGAATGTGGCCGTCTTGCCTGCGGAGATGTCGGTAAAGGAAAAATGGCAGAAGCAGAAGTTCTTTTTGAATACATTGCACATGAAATTGCCTTTGAGCATGATCTTGCAGGAAAAAAAATTCTTGTTACTGCAGGACCAACTCAGGAAGCAATTGATCCGGTGAGATTTATTACAAATCATTCCAGCGGAAAAATGGGATATGCAGTTGCAAAAATTGCTTCTTACCGCGGAGCTCAGGTTACTCTTGTCTCAGGACTTGTTTCTCTTCTGTCCCCTCTTTTTGTTGAAACTGTAAAAGTAAAAAGTGCAGCTGAAATGTTTGATGCGGTAAAAAAGTATTTCCCGGAAACTGATATCGTTGTTAAATCTGCTGCTGTTGCGGATTACAGACCGTCTCACACTGCAGATCATAAATTGAAAAAATCAGATGCAGATCTTTCTATTGAACTTGAGCGAACTGATGATATTCTTAAGTATCTTGGTGAAAATAAAAGAAACGGTCAGTTCCTCTGCGGATTCTGCATGGAAACTGAAAATCTTTTAGAAAATGCAAAATTGAAACTTGAAAAAAAGAATCTTGATATGATTGTTGCAAATTCAATTAATGTTGAAGGTGCGGGATTTGGTTCAGATACAAATGTTGTTACGCTGATTTCAAAAGACTTTGAAAAACAGCTGCCTGTTATGAGTAAAGAAAAAGTTGCTTCTGCAATACTGGATGAAATAAAATGATTGAATACTGCAAGATGCAGATAGCGTGCCTTGTAATTCTGTGTTATACAGGTTACAAACTGATTGATGACGGCACAAATAATCGATGTAATATTTTTTATGATACTCTTTTTGTTTTAGCAGAAATGAGTATTTTTTTTGACGGCTTTACGGCGTATACAGTCAATCACCTTGGCAGTATAAGTCTGTGGATAAATCTTGGTGCACATCTGCTTTTCTTTTTGTCTCTTGATGCTGTTGTCTATTTTTTGTTTTTGTACATCGTCAGCATTACCTTTGGTTTTCCCAAAAAGCCATTGCTTCAGTCGCTGTTTTTTATTCCGCCTGTTCTTGTGTTTTTAGGTGTTACAGTTTTTATCAATAAACTAAAATTCATCGAAGGAAAAATTACAAATTATTCAATGGGAATTTCAGTTTATGTCTGCTTTATTTTTGCGGCTCTGTTCTGTTTTTCATGTATCGTTATTTTCCTTATGAACTATCATCATCTGTCGGTGAGCAAAAGAAAAGGAATCATTGTTTGTATTTTTACAGTCGGCATTATCGCCCTCATTCAGCTGCTTTATCCTGAATCTTTAACTACTAGCCTTGCTGTTACTCTTTCTGTAATTGCCGTTTACTTGAATATTGAAAATCCGACTAAAAAAGAAAATATGATTCTTGAAGAAAAAAATGAGCTTGAAAGAAAATTTTATAATCGCCTTGATGAACTTGAAAAAAATCAGAGTATTTACAGGCATGATGCAAAACATTATCTTTCCGTTCTTTTGACACTTTGCGGTGAAAATAAAACTGATGAAATGAAAGCAATTCTTGAGCAGATGAATAATGACATCATAAAGTTCACTCCAAAAATTTATACGGATAACAGAATTTTCAATGCGCTTATAAATGATAAAGAAGCTCGTGCAAAATATAACTTAGTTAAGCTTGAACTGAATATTGAGCCGCATGTTTATCTTGGTTTTATTAAAGATATTGATTTGATTGCGATGTTCGGAAATCTGATTGATAATGCGGTTCGTGCGGAAAAAGGAACTTCCCTTGAAGAAAAAATCGTTAAGGTAAGTCTTTATGAAGCTGAAGGAAATTTCATAATTTTTAATGTAGAAAATCATTTTGAAAATCCTGTTGTCAGACTTGGTGACAGGTTCCTTTCTACAAAAAATGAAATTGGTGAACACGGGCTTGGAATTGAAAGCGTAAAAAATCTTGTTGAAAAATATAACGGCTTTCTTGATCTTGATATCGATGAGAAAAATAAAATCTGGATAAGCAGCTTGTGCATAACAAAGGTGTCTTCATGAGAAAAATTTTCGCACTGATGTTTTTATTTTTTCTTTTTACGGAATGTGCTTCTGTCAGCGAAAAATCTTTTATTCTTGAAATTCCAAAGATTGATGAGCAGATAGAAAATCTTAGCATTGAAGAGAAAGTTGCCCAGCTTTTTATTGTTGAACCTGAAGCACTTGAATTTTCTGATGATGAAAAATTTGTTGCTCTTAAGTGCAGTCGTAAAATCAAAAAGAATCTTGAAAAATATCCTGTCGGCGGAATAATTTTTTTTAAGCAGAATATCACCGGGAAAAGACAGTTTAAAAAGTTTATAAGTGATTTTCAAAAGGCTTCAGAAATTCCTTTGTTCATTGCGGCTGATGAAGAAGGCGGAAATATTGTTCGTCTTGCAAAAGAACCTTCTCTCAAGCTCCCTGAATTTGAAAACGCATCAAAGGTTGCGCTTAAAGGTGAAACTGCGGTTTTTGAAATGGCGGCTACAATCGGTGCGTATTTAAAAGAGTATGGCGTAAATTTTGATTTTGCTCCGGTTGCAGACATCAACTCAAATCCGGAAAATACAGTGATTGGTGAGCGGGCGTTCGGCAGTGATTGTGAAGCTGTTTCAAGGATGGTCGCTATTTCTGTAAAAGGTTTTCATTCTAATAATATAGCGGTGTCCCTCAAGCATTTCCCCGGACATGGAGATACTGTAGGGGATACTCATTACGGTTGTGCATCGTCTGAAAAAAATTATCTTGAGATTGCTGACTGTGAGATTAAGCCTTTTGTTTCAGGAATTAACGAAGATGCTGACTCAGTTATGGTTGCTCATATTACAACTCCAAAAGTTTTTGAAAGCGGAAAAGACAGAAACGGAAATTATCTTCCTGCAACTCTTTCATATTTCTGGCAGACTGAAGTTTTGCGCAGAAGACTCGGTTTTAAAGGCGTGATCGTAACGGATTCTCTTGGAATGGGCGCAATTAAAAATTTTTATACTCCTGAAGAATCTGCAGTGATGGCTTTAAAAGCGGGTTCTGACATTATTCTTATGCCTGAAGATTTTGAAAGAGCATACTACGGAATTCTTGATGCAGTCAGACGCGGCGAAATCAGTGAAAGCAGAATTAATGAAAGCGTAAAAAGAATTCTTTTATTAAAAGCAAAACGCGGTATCATAAAATCGTTCTGAAATTTTATCTGTAATTTTTTCCACTTTGTGTGATTTTTTTTCCAATACGTATTTACTTTTTTATTAAATATGCTAGATTACATGCACATGTCAAAGAGCAGGGAGTAGCCGGAGTTTACGGCTTTACTCATTTTTTTAGGATTTTTTTCAGGTAAAATTATGACATTAGAATTAAATGAAAACAAAAAAGGATATTTAAAACAAATCCTTACAATTGCAATTCCCCTTACTTTAGGAAATATTATTTCTCAGGTTCAGATGCTTACGGACAGGGCATTTCTTGGAAAATACAATGAATTCTATATGAGTGCACTTGGAAATGTTACGGCACCTGTATGGACTTCCATGTCAGTTTGTTTTTCCCTTGTAATGGGCGCATCAATTCTTATCAGCCAGAAAATTGGTGCAAAGGAAAATGAAGAATGTGAGAGGTATGCGTCTTCACTGATGAAGTGGATAAATGTTCTTCCGCTTTTTCTTTTCTTTGTGTGGCTTTTTGGCGGTAAACTGATTTTTAAATTACTCGGTGTTTCTGATAATCTCATGCCGTATTGTATGGATTATCTGACGTACTTTCTTCCTATCTTTCTGATTGTCGGAATTGAAGCATCAACTATGGTAATCATGCAGACTTCAAATTACACGAAGCCTATGGTCTGGTTCGGTCTTATACGTTCTGTATTGAATGTGATTCTTGACTGGATTTTTATTTTCGGCAAACTGGGATTACCTGAAATGGGAATTAAAGGTGCGGCAATTGCAACTACTATTGCTGAGTATGCAGGCGTCGGTTTTTGTCTGATTATTTTTGTAAAAAGTAAAAAGCTTGTTACTCGTCCTCATTTTAAATCTGTGCTGACTGCATCTCCACTGCCATTCTTAAAATCTGCAAAGCTTGGTGTTAATTCAGCACTTGAAGATTTTGCATGGAACTTTGGAAATATCGTTCTTATTTCTCTGCTCAATAAAATTGATGATAAGGCAGCCGGAATTTACTCTATGATTTTCGGTATGGAAATTCTTGTCGTTGTAGCAATCGCTGCTTTTGGAAATGCAACAATGACGCTGACAAGTGAAGCAACAGGTGCAAAGGATGTGGCTAAATATAAAAATGTCTGTAAAATGGCATACGGTCTTTCTGCGTTCTGTTCAGTCATTATGCTTATCGGATGTATTTTGTTTCCAAAGCAGATCATCGGTGTGTTCTCAAAGGATGCAAATGAGATTAACGGCTGCGGCTTCTATCTGATTCTTATGTGCGTAAATCTTTATGCAAAATCAGCAAACATAATCATTGGAAATGGAATCCGCGGTTCAGGAAATACAAAGTGGATGTTCTACACGCAGATTTTCGGAACATGTTTTATAATCGGTGTATCTTCACTTTTTGTAAGAGTTTTTGGTCTGGGAATTACGGGCGTATTTTTAGCAGTAATTGCAGATGAACTTGTAAGGGCTGTAATCAACTTCTTTAAACTCAGATTCATTGTGAAGACAAAGTTTTAGAATTCAGATTTTGATTTATTTTTGAATAAACTGATGTATAATTATATCGGAGGCGATTATGCAGCAGATGGAAAAACAGTTTCATATTCATTGTGTGGAAGGTGATGTAGGGAGATACGTTATACTTCCAGGAGATCCGGGTAGAGTTGAGTCTATAGCAAGACTTTTTGATGATGCTCATTTTGTCGCCTCGAACAGAGAATTTACTGTGTGGACGGGAACTCTCCTTGGTGAAAAGGTTTCAGTTTGTTCAACCGGAATCGGCGGACCTTCAGCTTCAATTGCAATGGAAGAACTTCATAATATCGGTGCGGACACTTTCATTCGCGTAGGTACATGCGGCGGAATAGATCTTGATGTACAAAGCGGAGATATAGTTGTTGCAACCGGTGCCATCCGTTATGAGCATACAAGTCAGGAATATGCACCTATTGAATATCCTGCAGTTCCTGATTTTGGAATTACATCAGCTCTTGTTGAAGCATGCGGTGCACTAAAATATAAATTTCATACGGGCGTTGTTCAGAATAAAGATTCTTTCTACGGTCAGCACAGCCCTTCAAAAAGTCCTGTAAGCTATGAGCTTTTAAATAAGTGGGAATCATGGAAGCGGCTTGGAGTAAAGGCCAGTGAAATGGAAAGTGCTGCGTTGTTTGTAGTTGCTTCGGCTTTAAAATGCAGGTGCGGTTCTTGTTTTCATGTAATCTGGAATCAGGAACGTGAAGCTGCGGGTCTTGATCAGAAAATGAGTGAAGATACTTCTGCAGCCGTTAAAGTCGGAGTTGAAGCACTTAAGCTAGTAATTGAAAAAGACAGAAATAAAAAATAATTTTTGAGTGGATTAAAGTGAAAGATTTAACAGAAGGAAAGCCTCTTAAGGTAATCGGATTGTTTTCAATTCCGCTTTTTATAGGCTATGTATTTCAGCTTACATACGGAATCATTGATATTAGAATTGTCGGAAGTGTTCTTGGCAAAAATTCTCTGGCTTCAGTGAGTTCAGTTTCAACTTTGAATGATCTGCTTCTGACTTTTACCAACGGATTTTTCAACGGCTTCGCTATTATAACTGCAACTTATTTCGGCGCAAAAAATCTTGAGCGCGTAAAAAAATCTGCAGGTAATTCTGGTTTTCTGGGGCTTTTGATAACTCTTGCACTCAGTGTGATATGTATAATTTTTCTTCCGCAGATTCTTGCTTTGCTTAATGTAAAAGGAAAAATTTACGGGGAAGCAAAATCGTATATTTCAATTCTGATTTCAGGACTTATCTTTTCTGCCGGATATAATTACTGCGCTTCTGTTTTAAGGTCTGTCGGGGATTCTGTAACGCCTCTTGTATTTTTGATTGCTTCAAACATCATTAACGGTGTACTTGATTATGTACTTGTAAAATACACTTTGCTGGGAGTCCGGGGGGCTGCATGTGCTACAGTTATTGCTCAGGCTGTTTCAGCAGTTGTCTGTTTCATTTATATGTATGTAAAGTATCCGATTCTGAGAATTAAACTTGGTGACATCATTCCGAAAACTGCTCTTGTAAAAAAATTGCTTCCCTCCGGGATTTCAATGTCCTTCATGTCTTCATTTGTTTTCTTTGGAACAGTTGCACTTCAGGTTGCAATCAATGGCTTTGGAGAAAATATCATCATCGCTCATATTGGTGCAAGAAAAGTTGGTTCAATTTTCATGGGCCCGTTTTCAATTACAAGCATGGCTCTGGCAACTTACTGTGGACAGAATTATGGTGCCGGAAAATTTGACAGAATCAAAAAAGGAATTATTGATTCGAATGTCGTACTTTTTTTCTGGTGTTTATTTTCTGCAGTTTTTCTTTTCTTCTTTTCAAAAATTCTTGTTGGAAAAGTTACGGCTTCCACGGATGTAGAAGTTTTAAATACAGCACAGAAATATCTGAGGGTAAATTCTGCACTTTATTTTGTTCCTTCAATTATCTGTACAGTAAGGCAGAGTATGCAGGGATTCGGCGACAGAATAACACCGATTGTTTCAAGCTTTATTGAACTTGCCGGCAAAGTAATTGTTGCCTTTGTTTTTGCGCCTGTTGCTGGATATTGGGCAATAATTCTCAGTGAGCCTGTTGTCTGGATTTTAATGATCATCCCGCTTTTAATCGGCATGAAGAAAGCATTTAAAAAATGGGAGCAGGGAATTCAAAGAATCGACTGAATAATAATCTATATTTCGGGTTGTTTAATATATAATAAAATTGGCTCCCAGTCGCGTTGAGCATTCCAAAACCGATGCTGTACAGCATCTATATACTGTTTTTTTCAAAGTAACTATTTATTATGTCGCTTCCGCGACTGCAACAAACAGAATATTTTCGTCCTGCTCAACACTCCTTCGCGCCAATTTTAATATATCTATAATAATTCGAAATTAAGTCTAATACACTAAATTGTTTCGTGCATTTTTTCTTTATTTGTGATACTATAGCTCCTATGTCAGAACAGATGATTATGGGAAACCAGGCCATTGCTCTTGGAGCTTTAAAGGCTGGTGTTAATTTAGTAGCAGGATATCCTGGAACTCCATCAAGTGAGATCATAGAATTTATTTCAAAATACAGGGAACAGACCGGGACTTATGTTGAATGGTCTGTTAATGAAAAAGCCGCTGTTGAAGTCGCAGCTGCCGCAAGTTACGCAGGAAGCCGCACTCTTGTTACTATGAAGCAGGTAGGGCTTAATGTTGCATCAGACCCGGTGATGTGCCTTTCTTATGTTGGTGTTAAAGGCGGTATGGTAATCGTTTCAGCAGATGATCCGGGCCCAATTTCAAGCCAGACTGAACAGGATACACGCAAGTTCGGTCAGTTTTCAAAGATTCCGGTTTTTGATCCTTCAACTCCAAAAGAAGCTTACGAAATGATTCAGGAAGCATTTGAGCTTTCTGAAAAATATAATACTCCTGTACTGTTCCGCCCGACAACAAGAGTCGATCACGCGTATGAAAGCATGGAACTTCCGGTTCTGGAAAAAGCTCCTGCGAATGGCGAATTTAAAAAGGACACGATGCGCTGGGTAATTTTCCCGCGAACTTCTTACAATAATCATAAACGTATTTTTAACCGCAACGAAAATATTCTTCCTGCAGAATTCTCAAAAAGCAGATGGAATAAAATTGAAAATGAAGGTTCATCTCTTGGAATCGCCTGTGGTGGAATTTCGTATTGCTATGTAAAGGAAGCTCTTTCTCTTTTAGGACAGAAAAATATTCCTGTTATGAAAATCGGTACACCTTATCCGTTCCCGATTGATCTTGCGGAAGAATTTATGTCGCAGTGCAGCCATGTTCTTGTCGTGGAAGAGCTTGATCCTGTGATTGAAGAAGAACTTCTTCTGACAAAAGCAAAGCGAAACCTTAACTGCCAGATTCACGGTAAGCTTGACGGAAAAATTACTGAAGCCGGTGAAAATACAGTTGTGTCAGTTAAAAAATCAATTGCAGAATTCTTAAGTCTCGATGTTGCAGAGGAATCAGCAAATGAAAAATCTCAATCTCCTGAGCTTCCTGTGCGTCCTCCTGTTCTTTGTGCAGGTTGTCCTCACCGAGGTTCTTTCTATGCAGTAAAGCAGGCAACAAAAAATATGAAGACAGTTTTCTGCGGAGACATCGGCTGTTACACTCTTGGAAACGCAAAGCCTCTTGATATGTGTGATACTTGTCTTTGTATGGGCGCAGATATAACTATGGCTCAGGGTTTTTATCACAATGAAAATGACCGCCTCTGTTTCAGCTTTATAGGGGACAGTACATTTTTTGCAAGCGGAATTACAGGAGTTGTGAATGCAGTTTATAATCAGGCTCACATCACTGTCTGTATTCTTGATAATTCTACAACTGCAATGACAGGCCATCAGCCTCATCCTGGAACCGGACGCACGATGATGGGTGAAATTGTTGAAAAAATCAGCATCCATAAAATTCTTGAAGCTGCGGGAGTTAGCCCTGTAATCGAAGTAAATCCTTTTGATCAGAAAGCGGCTGTTGAGGCTGTAAAAAAAGCTTACGAATCAAAAGGCGTTAGTGCAGTAATTTTTAAATCTCCGTGTATTGCAGTTGCCGGTAAACTTGGATTTCCAAAACCTTCTGCAAAAACTGTTGATATAAAAAAATGCATCGGCTGTCAGAAGTGTATTCGTGAACTTGGCTGTCCTGCATTAAGCATCATTAAAGGCGAGAAGAAAGTTGAAATTGATGCTTCAACTTGTACAGGCTGCGGTTTATGTGCATCTGTATGTCCATGTGGTGCCATTAAATAAAAGGAATTTCTATGAGTAAAAATATTTTGATCTGTGGTGTAGGAGGGCAGGGAACTGTTCTTGCTGCAAAAGTTTTAAGTCAGGCTGCTCTTGTAAATGGTGAGCATGTTTTAAGTGCAGAAACGATTGGTATGGCTCAGCGAGGCGGAAGTGTAGTAAGTCATGTAAGAATTGGTGACGATGTTTTTTCTCCTCTTATAAGTGAGCAGTGTGCTGATATCATAATCGCTTTTGAAGCCGCAGAAGCAGTACGTAATTTGAATTATCTTAAAAAAGACGGAATGGTAATTGTAAATAAAAAAGTTGTTCAGCCGGTAACTGCAAGTCTTACAGGAAAAACTTTTTCTTCTGATGATATGATTGATTATCTGAAAAAATATGTATCTCAGGTTATTGATGTTGATACGGAAAAAGCTTGTGCTGAACTTGGCAGTTCAAAAGTTGTAAACATGGTTCTTCTTGGTGCTGCAACAAAAACAGGTCTTGTAAAAAAAGAGGATCTTAAAGCTGCCCTTAAAATCCTCGTAAAGCCTGATTTTTATGAATTGAATTGTCGTGCTGTAGATTATATTTAAGCAGGTCAAGGGAGTATTGATTATTATCATTACAAAACACCCGCTGTTTTTTTATAATTTCTTAAAATTTTATCTTACAGTAAATTGCACCAGCAATAAGGATGATGCTGAAAATAAAGCAGAGTACATCTTTTGCTTTATACGGATATTCTTTTACACAGCTGCCGCGTTTTCTGAATTTGAAGCCGCGGAGGTCTGCTGCAATTGCTGTTGTTTCTGTTTTTCTTACTGATGAAACAAGAAGCGGTGCGCACAGAGGAAGAATAAGCGCAATCTTTTTGAATGGATTTCTTGTGTCCAGTTCTACTCCGCGGCTTGTCTGAGCTTCCATAATTCCTGCAAGTTCTTCCGTAAAAACAGGAATGAATCTGATTGCAGTTGTCAGCGTGAAAGCATATTTATATGGCACATGAACTTTTTCAACAAGTGCATTTGAAAGATCTGCAAGCTTTGTAACAGAAAGCATAAGTGCAAGAGGAAGTGTTGCTCCCATAAGACGCAGAACCAGGCGAGAGGCATTCATCACACCGTCTTCTGTAATTTTCAGACCGAATGAAAACTGATAATAAATTTTTCCTGTCTGAATCAAAAGAATCTGAAGAATAACAAGAAAAAGCGAAATCTTTATAAGACCTTTCAAAAGTATAAAAGTTCGTTCTGCAATTCCAGAAATCATCCCGATCAATATGTTAAGCAGAATCAGTGAACCAAGAATATAAAAGCTGTCTGAAATAAAACAGGCCGCACAGATTGCAAAAGAGAAAACAAGCTTTGTAACTGGATTCATTTTGTGAAAAACAGAATCACCTTTTATGTAATTGAGGAATCCTTTCATTTTGTTGCTCCATCATAAATTATTTTTCCTGCATTAACTGTTACAGTTCTTTTTGAATATTCTTTTACAAGGTCCATGTCGTGGCAAACCATGATTACAGTCGTTCCTTCTGTTTCATTCAAAAATTTTACGTAGTCCATGATTTCCCTGCATTCAACTTCATCAAGACCTGTAGTCGGTTCATCAAGAATCATGATTTTTGGATTTACGGCAATAACTGAAGCAAGTGCAAGCTTTTGTCTCTGTCCGCGGCTTAATGCAAACGGTGCGTCATCTTTATTAAATTTAAATTGATTGATAACTTCATTTGTCCTTTCTTCAATTTCTTTTGCAGAACCAAATTTTGTTGATTTAAGTCCGAATGCAATTTCATCTTTTACTGTATAACAGCACAACTGTCTGTCCGGATTTTGAAAAAGAAAACCAAGCTGTTTAGCGAGTACACTGTTTTTTGTTTTTTTTGTATCCATTCCGTTTACAGTTACACTTCCTTCAACCGGCTTGAGCAGCCCTGCAAGAATTTTGCTCAGTGTTGATTTTCCGGCTCCGTTTTCTCCGATGATTGCAACGAATTCTCCGTCTTCAATTTTCAGCGAAATATCATGAATTAATTCAACGTATGTTTTTGATTTAGGAGATCCGTGACCGAATTTTAAATTTCTGCATTCAATCATTTTTTTATCTCCTCGATTTTACCATCTGTAATTTCAAGAATTCTTTTTGCATAATTTTTAAGAAGCTTTGTTTTCTGTTCAATTACAATGATTGTGATTTCGTTTTCTTCATTTAATTCTTTTAAAACTTCGAAAATATTTTTGCTTGCCTCAGGATCAAGTTCTCCAGTCGGTTCATCAAAGACAATAATTTTCGGCTTAAGGGCAAGAATCGCTGCAATTGCAACTTTCTGTTTTTGTCCACCACTGAGTGAAGTAATTTCTCTTTCCCGCAGATTTTCAATTCCGCATTTTTTAAGAGCCCAGGCAGTTCTATTGAAAATTTCATTTCTTCTGAATCCGAAGTTTTCAAGACCAAAAAGAATTTCATCTTCAACAATTGAATTCGTTATCTGACTTTCAATATCCTGGAAAACGCTTCCAACCTCAAGCGCAAGATTGCAGGGGTCAGTGTCAAAAACGTCTTTATCATTTACCAGAACTTTTCCAAAATATTCACCTTTGTAATAGTGTGGAATTATTCCGTTTATTGCATAACTGAACGTTGTTTTTCCAGCCCCTGAGCGTCCGATGATTCCTACAAAATCACCGTCTGCAATTTCAAGATTCAAATTGTTGAGCGCATTTTTTTTACTGTCTTTATATGCAAAAGAAAAATTTTCGAATTTAATCATTTTATTTTAATGTTGCCTTAAGAGGGTAGTAGAGGACCTGAACGATTACACTGTTGATTGCAGCTGTACACAAAACGATTGGAATGTATGCTGCGAGTGTTGCCTTGCTTGCTCCAAGAAGTAAAATCAAAATTATTGTGTAAAGTCCGCCTGAAATAACTGTGCTTATAAAAGTTGAAACGCATGGAAGAATGTCGAACTTAACGATTTTGATGCTTCCGATTTTAATTAAAAGTCCCATTGCAACTGCACCTGCAAATTCAGATGCAAAATTAACGTATGGAGTTCCAGGGAAGAACTGACAGATTGCTCCTGCAAGAATACCGATTATTGCGGCTTCTACAATACGAGGTCTGATGAGGATCAATGTCATGCAGTACATTGCGATGATGAAGTTTGGTTTCATTCCGCCGATGTTGATAAGAGAACCTGCAAAAAATTTAAGAACAGCACCTGCTGCAAGAAGAACTGCTGTAAGAATTAATTCGCGGATTCCAAGTCCCTTCTTTTCTTCTTTTTTAGATTCACGGCGTTCACCAGTTGTCTGTGTTTCGTTTTCCATAGTTTTCTCCTGTTTCTTTTAGTAGTAACGTATCTATTAATAGAAACATACAGTATTAATTATTTTATGTCAATAATTTTTTTATAAAATTGTCTCCCGGTCGTCTTGTGCGTAACAAAACCGATGCTATCGCATCTACATGCTGTTTGTTGCAAAGGAACTATTCACATTGTCGTTTCGCGACAACAACAAACAGAATGTTTTCGTTCCGCCCAATACTCCCTCGCGCCAATTTATAATAATAACTTGAAATTAGTCTTATTAAAAATTAAATTTTAATTTCTCTTTGACATAAAAAAATATAAGGATTATAATCATTTCTATACATAGTAACAAAAATTATTCAGGGTATTTGAAATGAAATTGACAGAAAAACAGCTTGAGCAGATCCGCGCTCAGATCAGAAGACTTAAAAAATGCGGAAATCCATTTTATACAGAAAGATTCAAGGATTTTAATCCGGATGACATAAAGACTCAGGAGGATTTTGAAAAGCTTCCTTTCTGCTCAAAACAGGATCTTAGAGACGCATATCCTCTTGGACTTGCATCTGTTCCGGAAGAAGAAATTGTCCGCATTCATTCATCAAGCGGAACAACAGGAAAACCTGTAATCATTCCATACACAAAAAAAGATGTTGAAGACTGGGCAATTATGTTTGCACGCTGTTATGAAATGGCAGGTATCACAACTAAAGACCGCATTCAGGTTACTCCCGGATATGGACTCTGGACCGCAGGAATCGGATTTCAGGCAGGATGTGAAAGGCTTGGTGCAATGTGTATTCCAATGGGACCGGGTAACACAGAAAAACAGCTTCAGATGATGCAGGATATGAAATCAACAGTAATCTGTGCAACCTCTTCTTATGCACTTTTGCTTGCTGAACAGGTTGAACAGCGCGGATTAAAAGGAAAAATCTGTCTTAAAAAAGGTATCATCGGATCTGAAAGATGGAGTGAAAAAATGCGTCAGAGAATTGCAAGTATTCTCGGCATTGAACTTTTTGATATCTACGGGCTTACAGAATGTTACGGACCTGGAATCGGAATTAATCTTCCTGGTGAAGAAGGCATGAGAATTTTTGATGATTATGTTTATGTTGAAATTCTTGATCCTGAAACTGGAAAGCCTGTTGAAGAAGGACAGACTGGAGAAATCACACTTACAACTTTTGTAAAGGAAGGTGCTCCTTTAATCAGATTCAGAACTCATGATCTTGCAGCATTTATTCCTAGGGCAAAAGATGATCCGTGTCCATATCCAAGAATTACTCAGATTATGGGCCGCAGTGATGACATGGTAAAAATTAAGGGAAACATTATTTTCCCAAGTTCGATTGAAGAGGTTATCCGCGAAGTACCTGGAACTTCAAGTGAATATCGCGCAGAAATTGAACATGTTGATGGAAAAGATGAAATAACAATTTTTGTTGAATGTGAACTTGGAACAGACCGCGCAGAACTTGCGCTTTTAATGCAGATGAAATGCAAGAGTAAATTTAATCTTACACCTAAAATCAAGGTAGTTGGAGAAGGCGAGCTCCCTCGTTCAGAAAAGAAAACAAAGCGTATTGATGACAGGCGTTTTTAATCGCTGAATTGAATGCAGGATTAATATTCCTGCATTTTTTTGCACAAATTACCACTTTATCTGCATTTTTTGCCAGTGTGAGTACGTTTCGATTTGACATGTGTTAGTTTATAGCCATGATAAAAATGAAACGTATTATTTATTCAATGATTGCTTTTTCTGTTTTCTCTGCAGCTTTTGCTCAGACTGAATCAGAAGATTTTGATGAATCAGAATTTTTCTTTGAAGGCGAAGAACTTGTTGTAGAAGATAATGCTGAAAGAAAAGCTGAGTCAGGAGTTTCCGTAGTTCTTACTAAAGAGCAGATGGATACTACAGCACGTCTTGGACTTTCAGAAGATATTATG
Organism: Treponema sp.; assembly: GCA_024687165.1. Taxonomy (GTDB): domain Bacteria; phylum Spirochaetota; class Spirochaetia; order Treponematales; family Treponemataceae; genus Treponema_D. The sequence goes on along the minus strand of JAILEY010000079.1, from coordinate 4,933 downwards.
AATTCAGTGGCTACAATGCCTGGTGTTGCATTTAGCGGTCAGTGGGAAAGTGAACCTTCAGTTCGCGGCGGATATCCTCGTGAAATGAAGATTTCTCTTGACGGTGTTTATTTGATTTATCCATGGCACTGGGGCGGAGCATATTCAATCTTCAATCCGAATTTTGTTGATTCTGCAAAACTTAACAACGGTGTTTTTTCTGCACGTTACGGTCAGGCAATTTCAGGTCTTCTTGATGTAACTTCAGTTAAGCCTGAAGAATTTCATTTTGATTTTAACATTTCATTTCTTTCAACAGAGCTTTTCCTTCAGACACCTGTTACAGATAAGGGCGGTCTGATTCTTTTTGGAAAATGTACTTATCTTGAATCTCTTGTTGGAGCTTATAGACTTATCGGCGGAACTGAAACTGACAGCCTTAAAAGACCTCCATACATCCGCGATTTTTATGCAAAAGGATTTTATAAGCCTACAGACAAACTTGAATTTGTTCTTAAAGGATTTTTTGGCAGTGACGGAATGGAGCTTGATTCTGAACAGACAGATAAGGATAGCAATATCACAAGCCATAACAAGTTTGACTATGATATTTATACTGCTTTTGCCTCAGCTAATGTTCACTGGACTCCGACAGATTCACTTCAGTTTCGTGGAGATGTTAGCTATAACTTTGCAAAAGAAAAGGCCTGGGGTTGGGGAACTGACACTGGTGACGTAAAGTATACTGATGAGTTTGTTGATGCATTCCCTTCATTAGGATTGAGTAAAGGATCAACATTCAGACTTGAACAGGAAGATGAGTTTCTTGAAGAATTGACTGATCATGTCATTCAGTTTAAGAGTGAAGGTGAATATGAGTTTCGTGAAAATCAGAAGATTACATTTGGTGCAGAAGAAATAATCAATTTTCAGGATATACATGAATTTATAGATGTCTTTTCTGAAAATAATATTGCCCCGGCAGGACAGGTTCCTGAATTCGTACTTGAAAAAACTCGCCTTGATACAAATACAGAAGGCAATAAAATCTTTTCTACAGCTGCATATTCAATGTGGAACTTCGGCGGAAAAAATGATTTGTTAAAAGGTGAAATCGGCTTGAGATACGATCAGCTGTACGTAAAAGGTAAGAATGGAATTTCACTTTTGTCTAAGCCTTCAATTGATCCAAGAGCTGTAGTTTCAATTACTCCATGGCACGCAACAGATAATTTTGAAAACATTACCTTCTCTGTCGGCTCTGGTTTCTTTAGCGGTGCTTCTCAGGATCTTTTCTTCCTGGATAATAAAAAATCTATTGACGGCAAAATCAAACAGGACAGAGCTTTACTTGGAGTTCTTGGTTTTGAAGCCAATATGTACAATGGAATCGGATTCAAGCTTGAAGCATATTATAAGCACTACTTGAGCAGAGCCTATACAGTTTTTAACAAGGTAGACGGAAATGGATCTCACTCTTCTGCTGAGCCTAAAGTATATATGAATGGTGAAGGAAGAGCTTTGGGCTGTGATCTTATGATTCAGAAAAATAAAAGTGATTTCCTTGGAAAATGGTGGGACGGATATTTAACATATTCATTCATCTACGCAAAATTCAAGAATCCTGCAAAGCCTGCTGATGGAGATCCAAATCAGACTACAAGACAGGGAGATCCTCTTGATACCTGGTATTATCCTTCATTCCACCGCTTCCATTCAGCAAACCTGATTATTAACTTCAGACCGTCTGATACATGGACAATTACGGTTAAGGGAGCCTTTGCAACAGGTACACCGCGTACTGACGGAGATAAGATTATGTATTACGTTCATCAGGAAGATGGTTCATATCGTCAGCGTTATACCCGTACAAGTTTCTACAGCGACACTTTGAGAACAGGTTTCAGCTGTCCGATCGATATTCGAATTGCACATCGTGGAACTTTCAAAAGAAATCCAAAGTTAAAGTGGGAATGGTATATCGGTGCAGAAGACATTTTAACAAATCTTTATGCGCCTGAAGGTTCAAAAAAGTTTAATCAGAATACCGGTAAGGATCAGGATGATAATCGTTCTGATTTCAGTATCGGAATCCCGCTTATTAATTTCGGGTACAGAATTTCGTTCTAAACAATCCGGCTAAGGGAGAGATTGTGGAGATAGAAGGCAAAAAAATGCTTTCACAAATTTAAAAATGTTTTGGAGAGAGATTTATTTTTTTGAAATCTGGAGGATTAAATATGAATTTGATTGAGTTTTTTAAGCTTGGCGGACCATTCATGTGGGTTCTGCTTGTGTTCAGTATACTTACAATTGCATTGATTATTGAAAGATGTATTTATCTTTTTTATCACGACTGCAATGTAAGCGATTTAAGTCAGGAAGTGAAAAATCTTTTAAACGGCGGAAAGATTGATCAGGCCAGATCTATGCTTGGTCATTGTAAGCGCAAAAAGACTGCAGCAACAATTCTTCTTGCCCTTCTTGATAATTCAAAATTTGGTGAAAATCGAATGGAAAAAGCTGCAGAAAGTGAAGCACAGGAAAGACTTCGCAGAATGGAAAACGGCTTTAATTATCTTACTGCAATTTCTTCACTCGCTCCGTTAACAGGATTCCTTGGAACTGTAAGCGGAATGATTGGTGCCTTCAAGAGCATTGCAAGTGCAACTGATGTAAATGCTCAGCTTGTTGCGGGTGGAATTTATGAAGCACTTATTACAACTGTATACGGTCTTATCATCGCCATTATTGCTTCCATTGCATACAATCTTTTTGTTCAGCGTGTAGATAATTTTGCAGCGGAAACTTCAAAGGCTGTAAATGATATTGTCCCACTTTTGCTGAGCGAAAACAAATGATTAAAATTAACAGAAAAAAAATTGATGATGCTGGAAGCAGCGGCTCTCTCAACGACCTTTCGTTTCTTCTGATTGTCTTTTTTATCGTGATTGCAGGCTTTAATGTAAATAAGGGATTCTTGATGAATCTGCCGGAAAAAGAAAAGCCCCGCGTCGTAAATAATCAGGACCTGATGAAGTGTGTTCTTAATGCAGATGGAACAATTGAGCTTGACGGAAATAAAATCAGTTTTGATGAACTTGAAAAGCGTATTGCGCAGATGAAAGTTCAGTTCCCGAATATGACATTCCTGCTTTTAATCGATGAGGACTGTCCTTATCAGAAGGTTGTTGATGTGATTTATGATGTTCGAAAAAACAACATAGAAAATTTTTCATTCAAGACAAAAGAGAAGTAGCCATGCAGATTAAAAGAAAAAAAATTAACTGTTCAATTGCAACCTCTTCAATGAGCGATATCGGCTTTCTTCTGCTGATTTTTATCATGCTTATTTCACTGATGAACCAGCGCCATGAGCAGAAAATTCAGTACAGTGAAGCACTTGTCCTTGAAAAAACTCAGGCCGATTCAAATTACGAAATCTGGATTCTTGCAGACGGAAGTGTTTACGTTGATGATGTTCTTATGACTGCGGATTCTCTTGAGCAGGGAATAGCGGCTGCAATCATGGAAAATCAGGAAGTTCGTATTCATGTAATTGCGGATAAAAATACGCCGTACAAATATGTTGATTCTGTTGTAAAAATCCTGCAGCGTCTTCAGCACAGAGTTGTCAGTTTTGTTGTAAGGGAGAAAATGTAAATGGTTTCAATTAAAATCAACAGCAATAATCTTCCGCAGAAAATTAGATTCGCATCTGTTTTGCTTGTGTGCATTGTTTATTCAATTTTGTTTTTTGGTGGAAATAATTTTATTGATACTTCTTCAAAAATTGAACAGGAAAAAATTGATGAATCGGTTTTTAAGCTTGTGAATATTCAGGAATACATTCCTCCTGTAAGCAAGCAGGTCCCTGAGATTAAGCAGAAGGAAGTACAGGAAAAAACTGAAACTGTTGTAAACAATACTCTTGCTTCTGAAAAAATTATAGAAACTGAAAATAAAGTAGAAGAAGTTGTTTATATGCCTCAGAATAAAATTTCTAAGGTGCCTGTAATTCCAGCAAAAAAAATTCTTTCAAGAATTGAATATCCTTCAGCAGCAAAAAAACAGGGCATAGAAGGTGTTGTTTATCTTGAGCTGTTTATTGATGAAAAAGGAAAAATCCGGAAGGTTGATGTTTTAAAAGATCCTGGACATGGTTTTGCAGATGCCGCAATAAAGGCTCTTTATGGAATTACTGTTGTGCCTGCTGTAATTAATGATAAGCCTTGTGCAGTCCGTTACAGATATCCAGTTCGTTTTTCTCTTAAATAGCTGGCTTAAAATATGAAATCAATCCTGATAATTGATTCAGCTGAAAATTATGAATCTGAATATGCGATAAAATCTCTTGGCGGAATTTTACGTGATATTACGGTGATTAAAGCTGCCAACATGAATATTCATCCTTGTATCGGCTGTAATGACTGCTGGCTTAAAAATCCCGGTATCTGTTCTGTAAAAGACGGTTTTGAGGAAATTTTAAAATCGATTCTTTCCCATGATTATGTGCTTTTTATCGGGAGAATGACAAAGCTTGGTTTCATCGATCATAAGCTTAAAAATATTGTTGACCGCCTTCTTCCTCTTTTAACAATGCTTATTGAAATTGACGGTGGGCAGGAGCGTCATGTTTCTCGTTATGAAAAAAAAATTAATGCGGGACTTCTTTACACTCTTCCTGAAAATAAAATGAAGGAGTGTGAAGTAGAATATCTTAATGAATGGTTTTCGCGTTTCCTGCTGAATTTTAAAATGAAATCAATCGGTGTTCATCATGCATCTTCTTACGAGGAGGTTATCAGGTGCATCTTGTCATAATCAGCGGCTCTTCCCGTACACGAAACTTGAGTAATACCACAAAAATTATTTCTGCTTTTTCAGAAGGTTTTGTTGAAGGAACGTTTTTAAATACTGATGATTTTAGCAGTAATTCTGTGGAAAATTATTA
>JAILEY010000027.1 GCA_024687165.1 Treponema sp. | reverse complement strand
CGATGGATTATGAAGAATTTATGTGGGCGACAGGAAATAACACATATAACACTTTAAGAGACTTGTACAACCTTAACGAAGAAGTCGGCAATGGCACGAACCACAAACTTATGAAAGATTTCCGCACATACATGGCTGTCGTAGGAATGCCCCAGGCCGTAAAAGCCTATGTTGACGGCAAAAATTTTTCTCAGATTGATTCAGTAAAAAGAGAAATCATAAATCTCTATGTCGATGATTTTAAAAAGATAGATTCATCTGGTCTGATTGGAAAAATGTACAAGTCAATTCCAAGCCAGCTGGCAACACACAAAAAAAGATATGTCATTTCACAAGCAACTCAAAAACGAAAAGTCGCAAAAGATTTGGAACGACTCTCGGATTTGCTCGATTCAAAAACCGTCATCCCCTGTTACAACACATTGAATCCCAGCATTACGCTTTCCCTCACAAAAGATGAAGATACATTCAAATTGTACCTCTCGGATGTCGGCTTGTTCACGACAATGCGGTTCGATTCGGAGCCGAAAACAGGAGAGAATATTTACAGCAAACTGCTTGGTGACAAACTTCCCGCAGACCTGGGCTATCTGTACGAAAACATGGTCGCCCAGATAATGCCCGCAACAGGATGGGAACTTTATTGTCACACCTGGAACAAAGAAGGGAGCACACATTCCTTTAAAGTTGATTTTCTGATTCAGTCAGGCAAAAAAATAGTTCCGTTCGAGGTAAAATCTTCATCACGAAAGACTCACGAATCAATAGACGCATTCTGCCAGAAATATGCGAAGTTTATTTCACATGCGTTTTTACTGTCGCAGAAAGATGTCGCCCAGGAGGATAATTTGCTCTTCAAACCGGTTTGGATGTTGCCGTTCATTCTGGAGAAATTCTAGACGGGGCTTACCGTCTGCCATACGGCAGCCGGTCGGGCTTTTCGCACTTGCGCTATCGCTACATTGCTCCACTTCGTTTCGCAACACCTGACGGCGGTGCTATTATCTCTAAGCCACAGGAAAATAATGAAAACTACTCAAAAATATCTATGATTTAGTACTTTTTTGCTGGACATCAAGAATTTCGAATATTTTCATTGTCCGTATCATAATAAACTGCAAAACTTCCTGAAATAAATCCTTTCATGATTTCAGTTCCGCAATTTTTACAATATGCAGTTTCTTCTTCTCTACATCCGGGCATAGAATTAACTTCACAGACAATTAATTTAGTGCCACATTTTTTGCAAACAACATGTTTTTCCATAATCATCTCCTCACACAAAAATTAACTCTCTCCGACACCCCGCCATGCCAAATGGCACGACGAAGCATTTTGAGTTACTGGTCTCTTGCCCATTCGTTATATTCTTCAAGTGTCATAAAAGTAACATTGCCCAAAGAACCATATTTCCATTGTATTGGTCGGAATTCGAATGTTGAGTCATCTGGTAAATCAGATAAATTTACGGTCATATCAATCTGCTTAAATTGCGTATCATCAAAGTAGCGATTTTGAGGCTTCACATTGAAATCTGTCCAGCATACAGAAAGTTGAATCTCTTCTTTCTTTATTCGATAATCTGTATTGTCATACAAGCCATCCTCTAAATTACCTTCGCCGCCGGAAATATAATAAAAACCATCCCAATCATTTTTGGAAATTGGCCATAGATTGTTTGTGTTGACAGTTCGAGTCCAATATTCATTTGCTTTATTTGCCTTAGTCTTTTCCCATTCAGTCATAACTTGTTTCGCTACAAGTACAGTATGACGGTTGAACACCAACTTTGCACCGGGCAATCCAGTAAGTTTTACGCTTTTATTGTCGCTTGAAAGTTCTGTTTTTATGTTAGAAAAATCATAGACTAGTATCACTCTATTTTTAGCAACATATCCTGCCAAATCTTTGAGTATCTTTTCCCATTTTTCCTTTTGTTCTTCACCATACTTAGCTTTTGCCTTCAAGTCGCTTATGTCACTGCCTGAAAAACTACCGTCAAGCATCTTACTCATAGAAATACGAGCTTCCTTGCTTGTTGATGAATCTTTCTGTGCTTCCGCATAGAATGCAAGTGCTTCAATCAGATTGTCTGCTTTTTCTGCAGCAGCTCCTTTTGCA
>JAILEY010000056.1 GCA_024687165.1 Treponema sp. | reverse complement strand
AAACATTTGCTGTATTTTTGTATCCATCTGAAGTATTCAGGTAGTGCGCAACAATTTCAGCTTTCTTTTCTAAATTCAATTTAGACATAAAAAAAGTGTACCTCCAAAAATTGTCTCCAACTTTTGGGGTACACTTCATTTGAATCTGCCTTTTCTTTCAGTAAGTTTCATCATCATTCATTGCTTCAAGATCTTTGATGACTTTTTCAAGTCGTGTAAGCTCTCTGTCTAATGTTTTTTTGTAATTGAGTTCACCTGTAAAAATCCGCTCTCTTTCGTCTTCCCAGTTTTGAAGCTTAGTCAGATAAAGGAATTTGAACTTTCCAAGGTTTGCTTTTTCAGCCCAAAGCTCAGCTTCCTGCCAGTAAACGTAGCATATTTCATACAGAGATTTTGCTTTTTGAAGATTTCTTAAATACTCATCTTTCCATGGTGCATCGTAAAAATATGCAACTTTTTTATCATAAACGCGAGCAAGACGAAGATGCTGTTCAATCAGCTTAAGGTTCAAATGCATCTGAAACAGATAACGGTATTTTTCCCACTGCTGTTCATTTTCAATTTTTGTATATGCATAAAGAGGATTGCAAAAGTCTGATTTTATAGCCTGTTCAAGCCAGTAGATATTTTCAAGACAATCATCCGGAAACTGCTGATAGTGAACGTGATAGAGTTTATAATAATCTTCCTTATATTTAACCATGTATGCCTGAGGCTTTAAAGGCGAAACTGCAAGCATTGTGAGAGAAAATACAAGTGTTTTTACTATTTTTCCAATGGACATTTTCACTTTAAAATTATCGGAAAAAAAGTGAACTCAATTTACAGTATTTTTGAGATTTCATTCCATATCAGGGATGCGATTTCTTCTTTTGACTTTGTTGCATCAACGTGAACGACTTTCATTCCTTCTCCTTTTGGAGTTCCGTCGTATTCGGCTATTGCTTTTTTGTATTCTGCGACAGTTTTTTTAAGGAAATCAACCTTTTCATAGATTTCTCTTTCACCGCGGGAATCCACTCTCTGCAGTGATATTTCGGGTTCTATGTTAAAATAAAAAAGAAGCTCTGGCAGCGGGAAAAATTGATTTAGTGCACGTGTAATCCTCGGATCGCAGTCTGTACTTTGATATGCAAGGCTTGAAAAAAGATAACGGTCGCTGATTACGATTTTATTTTCTTCACATGCTTTTTTTACGCCTGTGATAAGCTGTTTTCCGTCTGTAATAAGATGTCCGTTTATGTGTTCGTTTCTGTCTGCTGCAAAAGAGTAGGCTGCAGTCTCATTTGTAATCGGAATTTCGCCTTTAAGCATTCTGCGCAGGAATTTGCCTGTTTCAGATGATGTAGGTTCAGCCGTAAAAAGAAAATTTTTTGTATCTTCCCTGTTTTTTATTATATTGAGCTGAGTCGTTGTGCCCGCTCCGTCTATTCCTTCAAATACGATAAAGTTCTTTAAAATCATTGTTTCATTATAAACAAATGATTTTATTTATCAATAAACAAAAAAAGGATAAAAAAAAGGAAAAATTCGTGAATTCAGCAAATATTCTATAAAATTTGATTTTCTGATATAATTGTTTGATTTATGTCCTTTGCGAGAAAAAGGATGATTCATCCTGGTGTCGGAATTTCAATTTTTCTCTTTATTGCAACGATGGTTGTTTTTGTTCTGCGTCCGATTTATGTCCGGGTGAATAAAGCTATTCGAATTTACGAAGAAAAAATCATAAGTCAGATTCAAAATGAGACCGGACTTAAAATTTCGTATAAGTCTCTTTCTCCTTCTATTTTTTCAAAGATTCATATTGAAGGTATTTCTTTTTCTGATTCATCGAGCGGCGAAAATATTCTCACTGTCCGTTCTGCAGTTGTCAGATATAATTTTATGAAGGTTCTTACAAATAAGACTGATGAGGCTTTTGAAAAAATTGAAATCGGTGACATAGATATAACAATAAATGAGCGGAATATTGATACGGTTCTGGCGCTGAAAAAATTTATAAAGGAAGATGAAAAAACGTCTTATGACAAAACAGTTCTTCTTGCAAAAGATGTTGTAAAAGCTCTTCCAAAAGACGTAAGTGTTCGAAGAATTAATTTGAATTATTCTACACCGGAATTGAATTTTTCTTCGAGCATAAGAAATATTTCTCTTGAAAAAGACAGACGCGGAAATTCTCTTTTTATCAATTTAAACGGCTATTTTAATGCGTCTCCTTCATCTCTTGGGAAAAAAACAGCCGGTGCTTCCTTCAGAATTTCGGGCACCATCTTAAAAAATCTTTCGGGAAGTTCCCTTTCTTTTAAGCTCGATGAATATGCTTCAAGTGATTACACGGTTACAAAAAATGAATTCCTTTTAACTTTCAATAATGATGATTTAGCTTTGCGTTCTGTTCAAAGAGTTTTGCCGTATAGTTTCCATGCCGGAATAAATTTTGCCAGTCAGAGCTTATCTGCAAAAATGCAGTGCAGCGATTTTGACCCGCTGAAGCTTGTGAAGTTTAATTCAAGTTCAAAATCTCTTGATGATTTGCGCGGCTCAAAAATTACAACAAGATCACCGTTTATTCTGGATATGAATCTTGAATCATCTGATTTGACATGGTCAGCAGATTTTTCAGCGTTACTTCCGCCTTCAGTTGTAAAAAATCAGACTGTAGATGTTCTTGCAGACGGAGATAATCAGAATATTTATGTTTCTTCGCTTAAGACAAATGGTTCTCTTGCAGATGCTGATTTCAGCGGAAAGTTTAATCTTGAGCATTTTCAGCTTTCAGGCGATCTTTTTGTAAGTTATGTAAATCTTCCAAATGGAAATAAAGTTTCAACAGAAGTATATTTTGAACCTGAAGAAAAAGGCTTTATGTTCTTTATGCCTCAGCTTTATCTTGGTGAGCAGAATTTTACAGCTATTCAGGGATCTGTCGGACTGGGAGAATCACTTTCTCTTTCTATGGAACTTCTTGATTATTCTCATGCAGATAGTGGAAGTGCAGGTGTGCTTTCTGTTAACGCAAATGTTACAACAACTCCGTCACCATATCTTCAAGCTTCTGTTATGCTCGAAAATTTCTTTGTAGATTCCCTTATGAATGCTGCTGCTTATTGTGTTGATGCTGAAACAGCTGAAGGGCTTGTTGATGCTGCTGCAGAAGCCGGCACTTATGTTTCAAATGTTGAACTCTACTGCGCAACGGATTTTAAGGATTTTACATTTAACTCTCCGGTTGCTCTTGTTGCAAATACAGCGAAGGATAAGGAAGTTATATTCGTTTCATTTGACGGAACAAATTCATCTGTTCAGATTAGTAAACTTGATGCAATTTTTGGAAGCAATTCTTTCTTTGCAACAGCCTCGGTCGATCTTTCTATGGATCAGATTACGTTTATTACGGATTTCAATTTCAACTCAATTCCTTACAGTCTGTCAGGTTCCTTTATTCCAAATGATTCTCTTGCAATTTCAGGTGAGTATGGTGTAGAGGCTCATGTGAAATTCGGAAAGAAAAAAACAGGAGCTTTTGCTGTAAATAATCTTCCTGTTTCTGCCGGTAATTTTACTGCAAATATTTCAATCGATACTGATTTTGAATTTGAATCGCTGAATAACTGGAGCGTGTTTATAAATAATCTTGAAGTCTATGAGCTTACAAATACAATTGCGTTTCATCCTATATTTAATTTGAAGGGTGAGTTTACTGATAAGATTTTCCTCATCGACAGCATAAATTATAAAGATACTGTTTCTGAGCTTGAAGGAAACGGATTTTTAGTCTGGAATTATGAAAATGAAATTTTTGACAACATAAACCTTAAGCTTGATTTTAAAAACATTCAGGATGAAAAATCAAAGGAAGCAGTTTCTCTTGAAGCGGTTGTTTCAAATCCGATGCATCTTCCGCTCAATGCAGAAAATCTCCAGAAGGAATTTTATTTTTCCGGCCAGCTTGATGTTGAATCTTTTAATCTCGGCAGATTCTTTAGAAATCAGACTGATGAAAATGTTCTTTGTGCAAATGCAACTTTCAGTGGAACTGTTGAAAATCCGTACCTTGCACTTAACGTAGAAAAATTCTCAATGCGCTCTGGTGAAGAAAATGTCAACGTTTCTGCAGAGGCTTCGTACATAGAAAATCTTGTGAATATTGCTTCAATCAAAATGAATTACGGCGATACTTCTGCAGAATGTACCGGCGCGGAATTTGACTTGAATCAGTTCAGCGGAAATGCAGCCTTTAATTTTGATGTTGAACTTAATTCGTGTTTCATTGAAGGAAAACTCAAATGCGATATTGAAAATCTTTCTGGCGCAAATAATGGAGGAATCCCTGATTCATACTCAGTAACTTTAAATTGTACGCAGGCAAAAACTGACATTATTGAAGATTTTGAGCCGTTTAAAATTTCTCTCATCAGAACTCCGGGGCGTTTTGATATTATTACAGATGAAGTCCTTGGTGCATACGGTGAATATCTTGATACGGGCCGATTTAGTTTTGCTGTGCGGGACGATAAGCCTCTGCATTTTGATGCTGCGGGAATGATTAAAGACGGCAAGATTTTTATGTCGTGTGAAAAAATTTATCTTGATACTTCAAAAATTTTCCGTCTTCTTGATTTTGAAGTTATTGCAGTTTACGGCGGAATTGTTGAGGGGTATGCAAACGTCTTCGGAAATATTTCAGATCCGGATTATGACTGCCGCTTTAATGTTTCAGATTTTGAAGCTTCTCTGCCAGATTTCCTTTCAGAGCACATTCATTCAAAAGAAGTTCTTGTTGAAATTAACCAGGATGAAATTGTTCTTCCTGAAACCGTCGTTACTTCAAAGGATGCAAAAGTCTGCTTTAATCTGAATGTTGAGCTTAACCGCGGAAGTGTAGGGCTTACTGAAATGTGGATTGTTTCTCTCGATGATACTGAAGTTCCCGGCGACCTTTCCGTAGAAATGTTCAATGTAAAAGGAAAAGCAATTCTTGATCTTTACGTAACGATTCTTGGAACTGAAATTTCTGCGTCCGGTGCAATTAAGGCAAGTGATGCAACTGCTTCAATCATAATGAATGCAGAAAATTCATCTCTTGAAGCAAAAAAGTCTGAAAATAAATCGAAGGAAAAAGTTGAGCGTGAAAAAAAGAAACAGGGCAGAAAAAAACTGAAGAAAGAAAAATCTAAAGTAGTTTATGATTACATTTTTAACTTTGATATTTTCCTTGGAAAAAAAGTTCAGATTGAAGTAAATCCTCTTTTGAGAAGCCTTATTGCGCCTTCAACTCCAGTTTTATTCTCTCTTGATACTGCAGCAGGAACCTGGTCTGTAAAAGGTGATATTGTTCTTCGTGGAGGAGAAATTTCATATTTGAGCCGAAACTTCTATCTTAAGGAAGGTCGAATGGTGCTCAATGAAAATCAGAATGCGATGGATCCAAGAATTACAGTCCGCGCCGAAACCCGTGAGCATGATTTAAACGGAAATCCTATTACAATTACGCTTTCCGCAATCAATCAGAATCTTTCAAGCTTTAATGCAACTCTTTCTTCAACTCCTGCACGCTCTGAAAATGAAATTATGCAGATCCTCGGCCAGATTCTTGTAGGAGACTCTTCGTCTGTAAGCAATTTCCTTGTTGCCGGTGTGGATTATGGTATACAAATGACGGTACTTCGTCGTCTTGAAGGTGCATTGCGTGATTTACTTAATTTTGATATATTTTCGGTTAGGACGACGATTTTACAGAATACCATTCAGCAGGGGCTCAGTTCTGAGAAAAGTTTGCAAAAACGATCTGTTATCAGTAACCTGTTTGACAACTCTACTGTTTATATTGGTAAATATTTTGGCAATGATATATATGCGGATGCTCTTCTGCACTGGTCTTATGATGAATCAAGGATGAGTGATCAGAATGGTAACGGTCTTGTTTTCCAGCCGGAAATCGGTCTTGAGCTTACGGCACCTTTTGCCAACATTCGATGGGGAGTTGCTCCGGATCTTGGCGAATTAAAGAATTCATGGGCAAAATCCTCGTCTATTACATTGTCTTGGCATTTTGATTTTTAAAATGCTGAATATTGAGGTTAAAAAAATGATTACAAAATGCAGCAAATTTAAGATAAGTGCAATTCTTTTGTCACTTTTAGTTTCATTCACTCTTTTTGCTCAGGATTCAGACTGGTACTACGACAAACCGATTAAGAATGTTATCTTTCAGAATCTTAAAAATGTCAGTTCGCGTGATATAGAAGGCGTAACAAGCAGTTTTATCGGGCGAATTTTTACGGATGAGGTTGTAAGTGATCTTTATGATCGTGTTTTCTCTCTTGAGTATTTCAGTGATGTTGAAATTAAAACTTCAAAAAATTCTGACAACGGAAAGACTGTTACAATCATCATAAGCGTTGTTGAGCGTCCGATTATTACAAAGCTTAAGTTTAAGGGAAACAGACAGGTTCATACTTCAACATTGAAGAATGAAATTCTTATAAAAGAAAAAGACGTATTTATTGAATCATCTGTCGGTGTTGCAGAACGTGCTGTAAGAAATTATTACATTACAAACGGATATAATGCTGCCTCAGTTTCTTCAGGTTTTGAACAGACTGATGATGGCGTAATTGTTTATTTTGATATCGATGAAGGAAAAAAGACTGTTGTAAGTTCTATAAATTTTGCGGGAAACAAAGTCATTTCTTCAAGAACTCTCAGAAAGAAAATTTCCCTCAAAGAAGTAGGTCTTTTTACAAAGGGTGCATTCCAGGAATCAGCACTTGCTGACGATACAAGAACAATTCTTTCGTATTACATGACACGCGGATATGTAGATGCAAAGGTTGTAAATGTAAAAAAGGAATCTTCTTATAATAAAGAAAAAAAACGTGAAGAGCTTTCAATTACTTTTGAAATTTTTGAAGGCACAATGTATTATTTCGGCGGAATCACTTTTTCCGGAAATCAGGTATTCTCTACAGAAAAACTCAATTCTTATGTAAAACTTAAGCCTGGTGCAATTTACAACGAATCAAAATTTCAGGAATCTAAGGCACTTATTCAGAATCTGTATTATGAAAACGGATATACATCAAACGGATTTTATGCAGAAGTAAATAAAGATCCTGAAGCAAAAACTGTAAGTTATGTTCTTCATATTTCTGAAAATGCAAGAAGCCATGTTGAAAATATTCTCATCAAAGGAAATGAAAGAACAAAAGATTATGTAATCACACGAGAAATTCCTATTGAAAGCGGAGATATTTTTTCGAACGCAAGTATTCAGAATGGTCTTAGAAATCTTTATAATACTCAGTTTTTCTCTTCTGTTGTTCCTGATGTAATGCAGGGCTCTGAACCGGATCTTGTTGATATTGTATTTACTGTAGAAGAGCAGAGTACTACATCTCTTGATTTTGGCTTTACTTTCAGCGGAGTTTCTGATCCTGAAGATTTCCCGGTTGCTCTTTTTGCAAAAATTCAGAATTCAAATCTTTTTGGTGAAGGAAGATCTGTCGGAGCAAGCACAACCCTTTCAACACAGGAACAGTCAATCAGCTTGAATTATGGACAGAACTGGTTTATGGGGCTCCCGATTTCATGTGGTCTTTCTTTGAGCTATTCTCATGCAAAGGCATATGCTCTTAGAAACAGACTTCTCCCGGGCGGATACATTGACAACGATTATTATTACATGTCATATGATCAGAATATTTTCAGTCTTGCATTCTCAGTTGGCCGAAGATGGACGCCGAACTTTGCAATTCTTTCTGTAAGCTCTGGAATTTCTTCAAGCATCATTAACAATGTTTATGATGAAGATGTTTTTGTTCCGTATGATAACTCAATCAGTCTTTATTCAAACAGCTGGGCTCCAAAAAACTGTATCTGGGTTTCAGGTTCTATGGATGGACGCGATTATGCTTATGAAGCATCAAAGGGCTGGTTCCTAAGCGAAAGACTTTCATGGTATGGTTTTATTCCTGAAGGAACTTTTGGCTTTGCACCTAACTGGTATGAATCTGAATTCTATCTCAAGGTCGATACAAAGGCTGAAAAATATTTTACACTCATGAACGTTCAGCTTACAGAAACTTTCCCATTTAAGCTCGTGCTTATGCTTTACAGTGATCTTGCATTCCAGATTGAAGCAGGAGATTCTCATGTTAAGCAGAACAATCAGCTTTATATTGACGGAATGTTCCAGGGCCGCGGATGGACTGTTTATAACAAGACTTATGGACGTGGAAAAGCAATGTTTGCAAATTCTGTAGAATTGAGAATGCCTCTTATTCCTGGAATTCTTGCATTTGACCTTTGGGCTGATGCAGTTGCAATCAAGAAAGAAGTTAAGGATTTCTTTACAAATCTTAAGGCTGAAGACTGGTACTTCAGTTTTGGTCCAAGCTTGAGATTCTCACTTCAGCAGTTTCCTCTCAGACTTTTGTTTGCAAATACATGTAAAGTATATGACGGAAAATTCAGCTGGGTTGATCCAAACGGTGACTCTGTTCACAGCTTCATGAACAACTGGAATTTCGTTCTTTCATTCAATATAACAAACAACTAGATTTTAGGAGTCAGAATATGAAAAAGATTTTTTTGCTTTCAAGCATTCTTGCATTTTTTGTTACAGTAAGTGCATCAGCTCAGCAGATTACAAAGTTTGCTGTTGTTGATACAGCTAAGGTTTATCAGGCTTATTTCCGTGATTCTACACCGGTAAGAAATTATGAAAATAAAAAAGCAGATTTTCAGAAGGAACTTGATAAGCTTGTTGCTGAACTTCAGCGTTTGAATGATAAAAAAATCGAACAGAAAAGAAAAGGAAATGATTCTGAAGTTTTAAAGATTGAAGCTGAAATCACAAAGAAGACTGATTATATCAACGAATATACAAAGTCAAAAAATATTGAACTTGAGTCTTTGAAAAAATCTCTTAAAGAAAATAATAAATTTTATCAGGAACTTTACAGCACTCTTGAGCAGGTTGCAGAGGAAGGCGGATACAGTATGGTTTTGAGTCTTCAGGATGCAAATGCAGTTTTGTGGTACAGCAGCTCTGTGGATATCACTGACCAGGTGATTTCAAAACTTGGATTGAAGTAAGCAGAAGATTATGGCAGAAGAAACTCCGGTAATTGCTCAGTATATGGGTCTGAAAAGAGAACATCCAGGGGAAGTGCTTTTTTTCAGACTTGGTGATTTTTATGAAATGTTTAATGATGATGCAGTTGAAGTTTCACGTCTGCTGAATTTAACATTGACGCACAGGGGAGATAATCCTATGTGTGGAGTTCCGTATCATGCGTCTAAGGTTTATATTTCTAGACTTTTGCGTATGGGAAAAAAAATTGCTATTGCCGAGCAGATTGGTGAAGTTGCAAAAAAAGGTCTTACAGAAAGAAAAGTTGTAGAAGTAATTACTCCGGGAATTGCTCTTGAATCAGAATACCTTGACGGCGGTGCTGCAAACTTCCTTGCGGCTTCTTCTGTTTCCGGTAATATGGTTGGTTTTGCTTACATTGATATTACGACCGGCGAGTTTAAGTCTACAAGTTTTTCAAAAAAAACATTTGCAGAAAATTTTTCAAAGGAACTTGGACGCTGCTCACCGAGAGAACTTTTGCTTCCTGAAAGCTATAGAGATAATTCCAGTGTAAAAGAAATCCTTGAAGGAATCAGTGGAACTACTGTTTCATTTTATCCGGACTGGCAGTTTAACGGTCAGCTTGCTTATACAAAACTTACAAAGCAGTTCAATACTGTGAATTTAAATTCTTTTTCTTTAACTGAAGAAAGTGCGGAAGTTCCACCTGCAGGATTTCTTCTTGATTATCTTGAAAAAAATACTAATACTGCTGTTCCTCATATCGGTGGAATCAGCGTGTACAGTGACAGCCAGTATGTAATTCTTGATGACTCTTCAAGACGTAATCTTGAAATTTTATATAATCTTCGTGATGGTACAAGTCAGTTTTCTTTGTTTGAATGTGTAAATAAATGCAGAACATCTATGGGCTTCCGCTTGTTGAGGCAGTATCTTTCTTTCCCGTTGACGGATTTAAAGAAAATTCAAGCAAGACAAAATCATGTAGAATTTTTTGTAAACGATAAAAATCTTCTTAGAAAAGAACGTGAAATCCTTGGAGGCATTCTTGATATTGAACGCCTTGCAGGACGCATTGCAATGGATAAAGCTCATGCGAAGGATCTTCAGGCTTTAAGAATGAGTCTTCAGTTGTGGCTTGATGCCCGGAATCTTCTTAGCGGCAATTTTAGTTTTTCGGAAGATGAAAGCTTAAAAAAAATTATAGGTCTTATTGCTGATTCAATTGCTGATGATCCGTCTACAGTTTTTGCTGAAGGAAGAGTTATTCGTGAAGGTTGGTCTGAAGAACTGGACAACTGGCGAAATATTCAGCAGAACTTTAATTCAATTCTTGATGAATATGTTGAGGAAGAAAAAGAGCGTACTGGCATTCAGAATCTTAGAGTAAAAAATACAGGCAACATGGGGTACTATATTGAAGTTACAAAAGGAAAACTTGATAAAGTCCCTGAGCATTTTATAATGAAGCGTGCACTGTTGAATGCAGAGCGTTATACAACGGAAAAACTTCAGGGGCTTGAGGAAAAATTAAATGAATCTTCAGTGAAAATTCTTGAGCTTGAACACAGCCTTTATATTGAAGTCAGAAATGAGCTGAAGAAATATGTTTCAATTCTGCAGAAAGTTGCCGCTGAAATTGCATATGTTGATGCAGCTGCTTCTTTTGCGGAAACAGCGATTGTAAATAACTGGTGCCGCCCTGAGCTTTCAGAGGATGAAAAATTTATTGTTGAGGATGGAAGACATCCTGTAGTTGAAGAACATATTCCGCGTGGAGAATTTGTTCCAAATGGACTGGTCCTTGGCTGTGAAGAAAATTCTTCATACAAAACTTTTGCATTAATCACCGGCCCGAATATGGCAGGTAAAAGTACTTTCCTCAGACAGAATGCACTTATCAGCCTTCTTGCTCAGACAGGTAGTTTTGTTCCTGCATCAAAAGCACAACTTGGACTTGTTGATAGAATTTTCTGTCGTGTAGGAGCCAGTGATAATCTTGCAAGAGGAGAGTCTACGTTCCTTGTTGAAATGACAGAGACTGCACGAATTCTTCGTGGTGCTACAAGCCGCTCTCTTGTCATTATGGATGAAGTAGGGCGCGGAACAAGTACTGAAGATGGTCTTTCCATTGCATGGGCAATCAGTGAATATCTTCTTAACACAATAAAATGTAAAACTCTTTTTGCAACTCATTATCACGAATTGACGAGACTTGAGCATAATGCCGTTAAATTAATGTGTATGTCTGTTAATGACAGTGGAAATGATGTTGTGTTCCTTAGAAAAGTTATTGAAGGTGCAAGCCAGAATAGTTATGGAGTTCATGTTGCAAAGCTTGCTGGAATTCCTGACAGTGTAATTGAACGTGCTAATGAAATTCTTGGAAGAATTCAAAATGATGCTGAAAATAAAAATCTAATTCCAGAAACAAAACAAACTTCTGCAGAAGTAAAACAGTCGTATACCGGCGCTCTTTTCAGTGAAGAAGAAATGATTCTTGAAGAAATTCTTTCCTGTGATGTTGATAATATGACTCCGATTGCAGCACTTCAGTCTTTATCAAGATGGAAGAAAACTTTATCCGGAAGATGATTAATTAGTCCTAAATTCGAGTTTTTAAAAAGTTAAAAAAATTGGCTTCCAGGCGCGTTGCGCATTACAAAAACGAGCTATGTAGCTCTATATACTGTTTGTTGCAAAGTAACTATTTATGATGTCGCTTCCGCGATTGCAACAAACAGAATATTTTCGTCCTGCTCAACACTCCTTCGCGCCAATTTTATTATATCAATAATAATTCGAAATTAAGGCTAATTAACGCTGGCTGAATAAAATTTTATCCGTTTTTCAGTTTTGATGAATTTTATCAGCTCCATTTTCAGATAGCACCAGACCATAAGGCGTACTTCCTGTTCTGAAATTTTTCTGTCTGCTTTTTTGAATTCTTTCAAAAGATCTTTTACACAGAATTTTTTCGGCAGATTTTCTGGAATCAGTTTTTTCCAGGATTTTTTTCCGTGGAGTGTAAATCTGCTTTTTATTTCCTCAAGTTTTTTTCCGGTTTTATTCCAGGTCTTTTTGAATCTGCGCTGATTATTTTTAGACTGCATCAGAAAGCCTGAATCAGTTCGTGTTTCGGTAATGACAACTTCAACAATATCAAGAAAAAAATATCTGCTTAAAAGATAAGGCGTAAGTTTTGTAAGCTCTTTAAAAATTGACAGCTGTGTTTTTCGAACAGGACTTTTCCTTTTTGTTTTTTTCCCGGTAGTTTCATTTTCAGTTTCTATATATTTTGAAATTACAAGAGGGTAGATGATTCTTATATTTTTTCTATGCGTAATAAAATGTTTAATTTTTTTTTCAAGATGTCCTAAATTTCCTGTTTGAATTTCTATCGCTGTTCCGTCAGGGCAAAGAATGTCCGCTACAAATCCTTCAGTTTCAACTTCAAAATCACCACCGTATTCTTCCTTGTAAAGAGTTTTTAATGCTTTATGGAGATGAGTTTCATTTAAAGTCGTAAACATGAAGTCATTATATTTTGAAAAATAATTTTTTTGAAGTAAGAGTTTTATTTAGAATTAATTTTTAATTTTTTTTAGATAGTCCTAACTTCGAGTTCCTTTACAAAGTTAATAAAATAGGCTTCCAGTCGTGTTGAGCATTACAACTTTATAGAAAAATTAAAATTCATTTTTTTAATAATTTATCTCTATTTTCTCCAATTTAAATTTTATTTTAAGATTAAAAATTCAAAATCTGTAAAAACCCATTTATCGGTGATTTTTTTGGTTGACATTACGAATTTTTTCGATAAAATGATAAATAAGTGGGAAATAGTGGGAAAAAGTGGTGAGTAGTGGTATGAATTTACTGTGTGGTGAATACAACAATACTCTGGATGACAAAGGTCGAATCCAGTTTCCGGCTAAGCTGCGCTCTGTTTTGCAGCAGGAAAGCCTTGTTGTAACCCGCGGTCTTGACAACTGTCTCATGCTTTTTACAGTGGACGAGTGGACCTCATTGAATAATAAAATCATGGGGTCTGCTTCTCTTTTTGATGACAAAAAACGCATGGTTTTGCGAAGGTTTGTTTCACCGGCTCAGGAAATCGTTTTTGATAAATCCGGCCGTCTTTCTATTCCCCAAAGCTTAAGGGATTACGCTGGTCTTAAAGGTGAATGTACGATTCTTGGTATGAATAAATACATGGAATTGTGGGATTCTGAACTTTACGGCGAATACCTTGAAAAAACAGAAAATTCATTTATTGCTGCAGCAAGTGAAGCAATGGGTGATATTCTGCTTTAAAAATTGAAAAAAGGAATAGAACGTGGAAATTGTACACACACCTGTACTTTTAAATGAATGCCTCTCTTATCTTTCTCCTGTTGGAGAGAGTTTTGAAAATGACGCCTTTATGATTGATTCAACTCTTGGTGAAGGCGGGCATACATTCAATTTCCTTTCAAAATATCCAGGATTAAAAATTAAAGGTCTCGATACGGATTGTGTTATTCAGGCAAAGGCAAAAGAACGTCTTGCTCAATTTGGAAACCGTGTCAGTTTTTATAACGGCTGGTTTAATGATTTTTATGCAAATTATTCAGAAGAAAGAAAGCCGGATTTAATTCTCTTTGATCTTGGAATCAGTGTTTTCCATTATGAAAGAAGCGGAAGAGGTTTTTCTTTCCGTCATGATGAAGTTCTTGATATGAGGCTTAATCAAAACAGTTCAGAAAGTGCTGCAGATATTGTAAATTCAATGGCTGAAGAACAGCTTGCAAATATGATTTATCTTTATTCTGATGAGAAATATTCACGCAGAATTGCAAAAGCTATTGTAGATTCACGTAGCCTTCATAAAATTGAATCTACAAAAGACCTTGCTGGTATTATTTACAATGCAGTGCCTTCTAAATACCGCTATGGAAATATTCATCCTGCAACAAGGACATTTCAGGCATTAAGAATTCAGGTTAATAGTGAACTTAAAAGACTTCCTAAGGCCATTCATGATGCTTTTAATGTTCTTGCTGCGGGCGGTAAAATGGGGATTATCACTTTCCATTCACTTGAAGACAGAATTGTAAAAAATTATTTCAGAAATTTAGGAAAAGAATGTGTTTGTCCCCCTGAGTATCCAAAATGTGCTTGCGGTGGAAAGCCATGCGCCGAAGTTCTTACAAGAAAACCTGTTGAACCTACAGAAGAAGAAATCAAAATGAATTCTCCTTCCCGCAGTGCAAAGCTTCGTGTTGTCCGAAAGCTTCGTCATGCTGATGAAATGCGGCTTCTTGGTGTGGAGGCAATGTGATGAATAAAACTTTGAATCATATCCTTCAGACCTTGTTTTTTTGTATAGTCGCTGCGGCAATTCCTTTTCTGTTGATTTTAAATGCTCGTCAGGCAGAAAAGTACAGGGATTTAAAAAATGAAATAATCAGCCTGGAAAAAAAACAGGAAGATTTAATAAATGAGAACAAAAAGTTAATTTCAGATATAAGTGTTCTTTCGAGTGCAGACAGAATTGAAAAGATTGCAGAAGAAGATCTTGGAATGAAGAAAGCTGACTCAGAGGACATTATACGTCTTGAAGTTAACAAATAATAAAATCGGGTAATTAAAATGAATAAAGAAAGTTTTTTGACATTGGAAGAAACTCTTGCTTGTACAGATGGAATTCATGTGCTGGGAAATTCTCAGTCGTTTTATTTTACATCTGTTCAGACTGACAGCCGCCTTGTAGAATGCGGAACTTTCTTTATTCCTTTAATTGGTGAATTTCAGGACGGACATAAATATATTCCTCAGGCCGTTGAAAAGGGTGCATCTGCAGTTTTTATCAGCAGGTCAAATTATGAAAAAGACAGCAGTTTTTTTGTTGAAGTGCATCAGAAAAATCCGGAAGTGAATTTTATTGCAGTAGAAAATACGATGACAGCTTTGCAGAAAATTGCAGGCCGCTATGTTGAAAAATTTCCTGCCCTTATAAAAATCGCAGTTACAGGTTCAAGCGGAAAGACAACGACAAAAGAAATTCTCGCATCTATTCTTGCTCAGAAATATAATGTTATTTCAAATAAAGGAAATCTGAATAGTGAAACAGGACTTCCTTTATCTGTGTTTAATATCCGCAGTGAACATCAGGTTGGTTTGTTCGAAATGGGAATGAACCGCGTTGATGAAATAAAAGAAATTTCTGCAGTTTTAAAAGCAAATTATGCAATCGTAACAAATATTGGTACAGCTCATATCGGTATTCTTGGAAGCCGTGAAAATATTGCTAAGGAGAAAGCAAATGTATTCAATTATTTTGATGGTAACGGGATTGGTGTTATTCCTTCTGCTGACGATTATGCAGATTTTCTTGGAAAAAAAGTAAAAGGAAAAGTTGTGCTTTATGGAGACGATACTCAGTCCGTAAAGTTTATTGAAGACCTTGGCCTTGAAGGAATAAAATTTTCTATTGATGGAATTGAAACTGTTCTTTCTTTGCCGGGAAGATACAATTATAAAAATGCTTTAGGTGCTGTTGCTCTTGCTCAGGAACTTGGTCTTTCTGCTCAGCAGATTGCAGACGGCATCTCTTCACTTAAGCCTATGTTTGGCAGAAGTCAGGTTCTTAAAGGAAGATTTATAATTGTTCAGGATTGTTACAATGCAAACCCTGATTCAATGGAAAAATCTCTGGAATTTGTTTCTTCTGTTGCTGTTAAAGACGGAAAGAAAAAAATTTTTGTTCTTGGCGATATGCTTGAGCTTGGAGAAAAATCAAAAGACGAGCATGAAAAAGTTGGAGAGATGGCAGCTTCTTCTGATGCTGATGAAATTATTTTTATTGGAACAGAAATGAAGTATGCCTTTGATAAAGCCAAAAAATCTTCTGATAAAAAAGTAATCTCTTTTGAATTAAAAGATGATGAGACTATGAAAAAAGTTGCCTCAGAGATTAATTCATTTGCAACGGAAGGTTCAACAATCCTTATAAAAGGATCAAGGGGAATCGGCCTTGAGCGCTTAACTGAGCTTCTTTCAGGCGGTAATAAGTAAATGGGAAATTATGTATTCAGACCTGAACATCAGGTCGGTTCATACAGAAAAAGCGACTCATTTTATCTTGTAAGTGTTCTTCTTTTATGGGGGCTTGGAGTTTATACACTTTTTGTCTGCACTCCCATAATTGGTGAAAGATATTTTCATCAGAGAAGTTATTTTGTAGTAAGGCATCTTACAAATTCAATCATCGGTGCATCGGGATTTCTTTTCTTTTCTGTATGTCCTATGAAACTTATCAGAAAAATTATTGTTCCAATGACAGCAGCTGCACTTCTTCTTTCTATTGCTGCTATCTTTGGTGATGAAAAAAATGGTGCTTCAAGATGGGTGAGCATTCCTTTTATTTCAAGTTTCCAGCCTTCGGAATTTGCAAAGTTTGCAATCGTGCTTTATCTTGCACATCTTTTTGAAAGTCATTCTGAGGAATATGAAGAAAATAAGAATGAAGTTCTTTTCCCGATTCTTGCACTTTCTCTGTTCGTTCTTGTAATTTTTGCGCAGAAGGATTATTCAACAGGAGTATTTATTTTTATTTCCGGAATTGTGATGTTCCTGATTTCCGGCGTTAGACTCAGATGGCTGATATATATTTCACCGCTTCTGTTTTTCCTTTTTGCGCTTATGGTTTTGATTGAGCCATACAGATTGAATCGTGTTCTTGCATTTTTAAATCCAGATGAATACAGACATACTTTCGGATTTCAGTATTCTGCCTCTGAGAGGATAATTAATTCTGCGGGAATCTGGGGTTTGGGTTCAGGTACAAAGCTTGAAACTGTTGCATCAATTCCTGAAGTTCAGACGGATTATATTTTTTCCGGCTGGACCTGTTCGATGGGGCTTTTGGGCGTGACGCTGTATTTTATTCTTCTTGTGTTTTTTGCATATAGAGGGGTGAGAATAGCTTTTAACTGCTCTTGTAAATTTGCATCGTTTGCATCCTTTGGCTGTATATTTTCGATATTTTTTCAGTCACTGGTCAATGTTGCGGTTGTCTGCGGCGTCTTACCTTCAACGGGAATTCCGCTTCCGTTTTTTTCAAGCGGAGGTTCGTCGCTGATTTTTACGCTGTGTATGTGCGGTTTTGTAATTAACGCATCGCACTGCATTTCCGATAATGAGGAAGAAACAAAATATTCTGAAAAATCAGAAGAAAATATAGAAAGTTTTGAGGGAGTTATAGTTGAATATGAATGACATTACGGTTGATATAAACGACTTTTTTTATGCAAAAAAACCTGTAAGAAAAGCTGTTGAAGAGAAACGGGAAGAAGTTCATGATGTAAAATTTACAATCATAAAGATTGCCGCAATTCTTCTTGCAGTTCTTGTTCTTGCAGAAATTGTAATTTATAAAGTTCTCAATCCTTTAATGACAGCGCCTGTTTTAAATTTTTCAGGTACAAAATATTTGCGTGATGATGTTCTTGCAGCTAAAATCAATGAACTTGAAATGAAATCATGGTTTTCTTTTGACGCTGATAAAGCTGCTTCTGCATTAAGTTCGATTTCGTCTGTAGAAAATGTTTCTGTCAGAAAGCAGTTTCCGGATAAAGTGTTTATTGAACTTACTGAACGAGTTCCTGTTGCCAAGTCTATTGTTCTTGCAAATGGTGTCTCGGAGTCTGTTCAAATTGATAAAAATGGTGTAGTATTTTCTCTAAAATCGACTTCTTTTGATGTACAGGATTCTTCTGTTCCGTTAATTTCAGGTCTTCCACTTGAAAATCTTAAGGAAGGTATGAGGTTGCCGCAGAAATATCGTGCATTGATGGATCAGATTTCAACTATCAAAGATTTACCGCAAAAATATTTTGCAGCAATTTCAGAGATACAGGTTGTTCCTAATGAATACGGAAACTATGAACTTACACTTTATCCTGTAAAATCAAGGGTAAGGGTTCTTACAGACCGTGTTTTGAATGAAGAAGCCCTCAAGTACATGCTAGTTGTTCTTGATGTGGCTGATGCGATCGCCCGAAATGCAACTGAAATTGATCTGCGCTATGGAGTGGTTTCATTCAGATAGGGTTTGAGGGGAACATTTTGATTCGTAGAATTGTCGGGCTGGACATTGGTGCCTGCTTTATCAGAACTGTCATAGCAGAAATTGACTCAGATGAAAACATTGAAATAATCGGTTTTTCAAAGGTTCCATCGCAGGGGGTAAGAAACGGTGTAATCGTAAACATCGATCTTGCCGCTGTTGCTGTAAGAGAGTCCATTGAGGCTGCAGAACAGGCTGCCGGCATAGACGTAGAAGATGTTTACATTTCAATTGGTGGTCCTCAGGTAGACAGTTTAAGTTCCAGAGGGCTTGTTTGCTGTGATCCACGCGGTACAAGCAGAAGGGTAGAAATTACTGCTGATGCAAAACGCCGTGCCCTTGAATCTGCACAGTCAATTTCAATTCCATTCAGTGAGACATTAATTCATATTGTTCCTCAGGAATATATTGTAGATGGTATAGAAATTCCAGATCATACAAAATTGATTGGAACAGGCGGTGTTCGTCTTGAAGTAAAGGCATTGCTTGTAAAAGTTTCTTCAACTGCATACGGAAACCTGAAGGAATGTATCATGCGTGCCGGATACGTTCATCGTGCAGTAACTTTAAAAACTCTTGCTGCAGCTTATTCTACGATTCACGGCGACGAAATGGATCTTGGTTCAGTTTTAATCGACCTTGGTGGTGGTGCTACTGATGTAATTGTGTTTCATAAGGGTGCTCCTGTTTACACAACATCAATTCCTGCAGGCGGAAACAGAATTACAAATGATATTGCTACTGTTCTTGGAATCCCGTTTGCTGCTGCTGAAAAATTAAAAATTGATCAGGGTGCATGCTGGCTTGATGAAGATCAGGAAAAAGAGGAAGTAATTGTTCCTGGTGTAGGCGGACTTCCTCCTGCACAGATTGAAAGAAAATTCCTTTGCGAAATAATTTATGCCCGTATGGAAGAAATAATGACTTCATGCGCAAGGGAAGTTGCACGTCATTCAGGTCTTGAGCGTCTTGACGGAACAATCGTTCTTACCGGTGGTGGCGCACTTATGAGCGGTGTTGATGTTTTGACTCAGGAAGTCTGGAAAACAACTTCTGTCAGAATCGGATGCTGTGCAAATTTTGGTGGAGTTGATGATTCGTACAGAAATGCGGATTATGCAACTGCTGTTGGACTTGTTCTTGCAAATAAAAATGATAATCTGCAGGATTCAAATACAAAGAGAATGGCAAAAAAATATAAAGGGGAAGCAAAGCCTTCTGCCTTAAAAAACTTTATAAAGAAATTTATTTAGTATTGCTGAATATAACTAAAAAAATGCTTTGGGGAAAGCATAATTGGGTCGGGAGGAAATAAATGGATTTCACAAACATTCAGGACACAAAGTCTCAGTCGCAGAATGATGATTTGAATTTTGACGATGAGCTCGGGGATATCAATCCTACTGTTATTAAAATCATCGGATGTGGTGGCGGTGGTTCAAGTGCAGTTCAGCGCATGATTGAGGACGGTGTAAGCGATGTTCAGTTTATTGTTTTAAATACTGATAAACAGGCTCTTCATAAGTCATCGGCACAGATCAGAGTTCCGATTGGACAGAAAATTACAGGTGGACTTGGTGCGGGTGGAAATCCAAAAGTTGGTGAAGACGCTGCAAATGAAGATTCTGAGAGAATTCAGAAAATTCTTCAGGGTGCAAATATGGTTGTAATTACAGCAGGAATGGGTGGAGGAACTGGAACTGGTTCAGCACCTGTTGTTGCTCAGCTTGCACATGATGCAGGAATTCTTACGATTGCAGTTGTAACAACTCCGTTCAGTTTTGAAGGAACTGTCCGTATGAATAATGCGCTTGAAGGACTTGAAAAGCTTCGTGAAAACGTTGACAGTCTTATTGTTCTTCCAAATGACTTGATTTTTAAAGCAGTAAAATCAGAAGGTCGTTTAACATTCAAGGAACAGTTTAAGCTTGCTGATAATATTCTTTGTGCCGGCGTTAAAGGCGTTACAGAACTCATCACAAAGCCGGGTCCGGTAAATCTTGACTTTGCAGATGTAAGCTCAATCATGAAGGGATCAGGAGATTCTATCCTTGGTGTTGGCCGCGGTAAAGGTGAAAACAGAATTAACGATGCCGTTGAAGGTGCAATTGCAAATCCTCTTCTTGAAAACAGACAGATTGACGGTGCAAGAAAGATTCTTATCAACATCACAACAAACGGAAATCTTTCTCTTGAAGAAGCACAGGAAATTTCAAATTCAATCAAACATTCAGCAGATAAAAATGCAAATGTCATCTGGGGACTTGCTGAAAATCCTTCAATGGAAGACGATGATCTTGCAGTTACTGTTATTGCAACTGATTTCAATGATTCTGATTCATTCGGAATGGAATCTCCGGTTCATGATGAAAAAATTGAAGATGATGTTTTTGATGATGGAACTTTCCAGCGTGTAATGCAGAGTTCAGGTCATGCTCAGGTTTCTGAAACTCGTGAAGAATCTTCAGTTTCAGCTTCAAGCAGATTCAGCTCATTTGGTGCAACAAAATCTTCAATCCTTGATTCTTTGGAAACAATTAAATCTTCAGAGCCGGAAGAAAAATCAGAAGAGACTGAAAATGATGTTAAGGCTGCATCAAGTCTTTACACAGGAAGAACTTTTTCTACAACAACAAATATGGATCTTAAGGATGACAATACTCCTGCAATTTTCAGAAGAAAGGCAGAAGGTTTGTCTCGTTCAATAGACCTTACACAGCAGCTTTAACGGATTTTGAAAGAAGAAAAAAATCTGCATGATTTTTATAATGAACTTGTGTTTGTTGAAAATCATGCGGAAAAAACAGTTGAAACTTATATTTATTCTGTCAGAGAATTTCTTGTTTATCTTGAAGAAAATAATATTGAGCTTTCATCTGTGGATGTCAGGACTCTTCTCTATTTCGTTGCACAGCGTCGTACAAAAAATATCAGGGATTTGACTGTTGCAAAAGATCTGGCGTCGCTTCGTTTGTTTGGAACTTTTCTTGTAAGAAAAAATATCTGGACTGAAAATTTTGCAATGGAACTTGATAAGCCTAAGGTTTCGCGTTCATTGCCAAAGGTTCTTGAAGTTGATCAGGTTGATTCTATTCTTGCTGCGGTTGATGTTTCAACTCCGCTTGGGGTAAGGGACCGGGCGTTGTATGAATTGATTTACAGCTGTGGACTTCGAATTTCTGAGGCCAGTGCTTTGATTCTTTCCAATATTCATTTTGATGAAAAAGTCATAATTGTACTTGGAAAGGGAGATAAGGAGCGGATTGTTCCTTTTGGAGAAGCTGCAGAAATGTGGCTTAAAAAATGGATTTATGAAGAGCGACCGAAGATTCTTGGTAGCAGGATTTTAGATCAGGTCTTTGTAAACAGAAACGGCACACCGCTTTCAAGAAAAGGCATCTGGAAAAACTTTAAGGCTCTTGGAGTTAAGAGCGGGGTTGAAGCAAAGGTTCATACGCTTCGTCATTCTTTTGCGACGCATCTGCTTTCTGGTGGTGCAGACTTAAGAACAGTGCAGGAACTTTTAGGGCATGCAGATCTTTCTACCACGCAAATTTATACACACGTGGATGACAGTTTTTTGCGTGATATGCACAGGGATTATTTTCCCGGACATTCTGATTCCGGTGATTATAAAGATTAAAAACAGGAGGATTGATTAAAATGAAAAAATGCAGAATCAGATTATTTGCAGCAGTAGCGGCAGCCTCATGTATTGTTGCTTTTGCATCGTGCTCTCCAACATACAAATCTGTAAAACGTATGCAGAGAATGGAAGAAGGTGTTGGTAATCCTACAACAAAAGAAGAATTAGAAGCGGCAATTAAAAAATATGAAAAAAGAGCTATGGATTTAACTCTTTCAGAAGAACAGACTGGAATCTGGTATAAAATTCTTGCAACAAGATATCTTGATCTTCAGATGTACGGTAAGGCTATGGGATATTTTCAGAAATCCCTTGAGTATTTCCCGGATAATGCAAATCTTTATTATTACGTTGGATTGTGTGCAACTTATCTTGCAAATTCGCAGCTGGATTTTAACGGTCAAGGGGCGACTTCTGAATACATGATAAAGAAAAATAATTATCTCAAACTTGCTGAAAATGCATTTATTCAGGCCGTATCAATCAATCCAAAATATTATAAGGCAATGTATACGCTTGGAGTCCTTTATGCATTCCAGCTTAATGACGGAGCAAAGGCAATACCTCATCTTGAAAAATTCCTTTCAACACAGAAAAAAGACACTGACGGAATGTTTGTCCTTGCCCGTGCTTACGCAATGGAAGGTGAGTATGAAAAGGCTATTGCACTTTACGATAAAATAATTTCATATAAATCGAATGATGAAAATGTAAAAACGGCAAAGGATTTCAAGAAGAAAATCCTTGATTCAATGACCAAAAACAGATAATTAACTTGACGCTGACTATTGAAATTTGATAAAATACCGTACTTATTGGAATGGCTGTAAGGAACCCGTTACTCCTTATGTCAAATTTATTTTAGAGGTTATGAAAATGTACGCAATTGTTGAGTATAAAGGCAATCAGTACAAGGCAGAAAAGGACGCAGTTCTTCAGGTAGCAAAGATTAACGATGCTAAAGAAGGCGATACAGTTACAATCGACACAGTTCTTATGACAAGCGATGGTGACAAAGTTTCTGTTGGAACTCCTTATGTTAAGGGTGCTAAAGTTACTGTAAAAGTTGGAAAGACTTTCAAAGATGACAAGGTTCTTGTTTTCAAGTATAAGTCAAAGAAAGACTATCACCGTTTCATCGGTCATCGTGAACAGTATACAGAAGTTACTGTACAGGATGTTGTTTTAGCATAAGTTGACGGAAGTTTTTTTGGTTTGTGACGACCGGGGATCTTTCAGAAGTCTTGAAGCTTCCGGTCATGCTGGTTTTGCCGGCAGGGGACATGATATTGTGTGTGCTGCAGAAACTTGTATTCTGCGTACTGCACTTCAGGTTCTTGAGCAGACTGAAGGAATTTTACTAAACAAAAATGATGCTTCCCGCGGAACTCTCGCATTCAGTGTGGAAGTAAAAAGTTCTTCGCAATTGCTTGAGGAACGGCTTAAATGTACAGCGGATTTTATTCGTGCAGGAATTAAAGGCCTTGCAGAAGAATATCCAGAGCATGTGCTTCTGCGGGAAAAAAAAGAAAACTAGACTGATTTTTATAATCAGCGGAGGATTAATATGGGACGTACTAAAGGTGGTAGCGGTGCTAAAAACGGCCGCGATGCAAACCCTAAACATTTGGGCGTTAAGGCATACAGTGGTGAAACAGTAACTGCAGGTTCTATTATCGTTAGACAGCGCGGAACAAAGATTCACCCGGGTGACAATGTAAAACGCGGTGGTGACGACACTCTCTTCGCAACAGCTGATGGTGTTGTAAAGTTCGGTGAACGCATGAACCGCAAAGTAGTTTCTGTTGTAGAAGCTAAATAAGTTTTACATACTTTAATGTTAAAGCCCTGATACGGAACGCTTCTATTCCATATCGGGGCCTTTTTTTTAACAGAAGTTTTTTTTAGAAGCAGTAATAGTTGAGGTGACAAGATGATTCAATTTGCAGATGAGGCAACAATTCGTGTTTCTTCGGGAAAAGGTGGAAACGGTTGTGCTTCTTTCAGACGTGAAAAGTATATTCCAAATGGCGGTCCAAACGGCGGCGATGGTGGTCGTGGAGGAGACGTTATTTTTTGCGTAAAGCGAAATCTCAGAACTCTTGCTCATCTGCGCTTCCATCCGATTTTAAAAGCAAGAAACGGCGGTGACGGACAAAGCTGGAACCGCTATGGAAAAGACGGAGAAGATATCATAATTCCTCTTCCTCCAGGAACTTCAATCCGCGATAAAGAAACTGGTGAATTAATCAAAGATTTTCCGACAGATGCTGAAAATGAGCAGTTTGTATTTCTTAAAGGCGGAAACGGCGGCTGGGGAAACGTTCATTTTAAATCAAGTACAAATCAGGCACCGCGTCATGCAAATCCAGGACAGCCTGGTCAGGAACGAGAGCTTAGAATTGAGCTGTCTGTAATGGCAGATATCGGTCTTGTCGGCTTCCCGAATGCTGGTAAATCAAGTCTTCTGGATCTTTTTACAAATGCCCGTCCAAAAATTGCTCCTTATCCTTTTACAACAAAAATTCCAAATCTTGGTGTTCTCCATGTAGATGATGAAAAGGATTTTATTATTGCAGATATTCCCGGAATTATTGAAGGTGCGTCTGAAGGGGCAGGTCTTGGAATTCGATTTTTAAAGCACATCAGCAGAACTGCAGGGCTTCTCTTTATGATTGACTGCAGTGAAGAAAAATGCTTTACAGCTTATGAATCGCTGCTGAAAGAACTTGAAGGATTCAGTAAAGATCTTCTTAAAAAACCGAGAATCGTTTTGTGCAATAAGATTGATCTTGAGGGTGCAGAAGAAAATGCTGCAAAAGTTAAGGCAGATATTCTTTCAAAAGAGCCGGAGACAATCGTACTTGAAGTTTCCGTTGCATCAAGAAAAAATATGGATGCTGCAAGAAAAGAAATAATCGATCTTGTTGAAAAAATGGATGCAATGCGTACTCCAGGTGAAAATCACAGCGCTGAAAAATCTTCAAATGAAAAAAGTGAATTCCTTAAATCACGCAGCGTAGATACATCTATGGAAGAACAGCTTCCGGGAAGTGAATCGTAAGTGAAAATTGCAGTTCTTGGCGGAAGTTTTAATCCAATCCATGCGGGACACATGATGCTTGCAGATGATGTCTGTACGTCTCTTGGGTATGATAAGGTGCTTTTTGTTCCTGCATTTATTCCTCCTCATAAGCAGCCGAAGGATTCTGTAAGTGCAGAACATCGTGCAAAAATGGTTGAAATTGCATGTAGTAAAGACAGCCGCTTTGAACTTGAAACTTGTGAAATAGATCGTGGCGGTGTGTCGTATACTTTTGATACAATCTGTTCCCTTGAAAAAAAATATCAGTCTGTTCTGGAAGGAAAAATCGGTTTGATTATGGGCCGTGATCTTTTCAGTGGTTTTCATTTGTGGCACAATGCCCAGCTTCTTGCAGAAAAATGCACTTTAATTCTGGCAGAGCGTCCGTATCAAAAGGAAGATGAAAAATTTTCCCCATCGGCAAAAGGTGAATACGCAAAGCTCAACAGCTCAGAATTTTTTGATATCAATAGCGAGCCTCTTTTTGCAAATGCCGTAATTTTAAAAAATGAAGCCGTATCAATCAGTTCTTCAAGCATAAGAAAAAGGGCAGCTGACGGCAGCGGAATAAAGTATCTTGTTCCAGACGGAGTTTTTGAGTATATTTTTGAGAATGGTCTTTATGCAAAATGATTATGAAAAGCTTCTTGAACAGATAAGACAGGATGCTGAATCCCACGTAAAAAAAAGCCGTTATGAACATTCAGTGCGTGTTGCAGAAACAGCAGAAAAAATGTGCGCTCTCTATGGTGCTGACTGTAAAAAAGGATATCTTGCTGGAATTGCTCATGATATCTGCAAGGATTATCCGTTAGAAGAACTTTACGAGCTTGCATCAAAAGACGGCAGGGAAATTACAGAGCTTGAAAAAAGAAAAAGTGAACTTCTTCACGGAAGGGCTGCAGCGGTAAGGCTTTCTGAAGTTTACGGAATTGATGATAAAGAAATTCTTGAAGCAGTTTCCTGTCACACTTTTGGCAGTGTTTCTCTGGGAAAGCTTGGTAAGATTATTTTTGCTGCAGATAAGATTGAACCTGGACGTCCGCAGTCAACGGAAGAATACAGGAAGAATCTTTTTTCAAAAGATCTAGACAGTCTTGTCCTTCAGGTGCTTGAAGAAAATAAGGCTTATCTTGAAAAAAACGGAAAAGAAATGGCACGGGAAAGTCTGGATTTTCTTGCGTCCTTAAAAAATAAAACGGGTGGGGGAAAATAATGGTAAGTACAAGAGATAAACGAAGTACGGTCTTTCTTCTCATAATTCTTCTGATTGTAATTGTCGTAAGCGTTATGATCGGCTTTTCATTAAAGAAGGATCCTATTGAAGAAATAATGAAGCGTGATTCAGTTATAAAAATTCTATGGGTGCTTAAGGATGATGATGGTTCTGCTCTTTTTACTGACATTCTTTTGTATAATCCGAAGCATAACAGTCGCGGTGTTGTTTTTGAAATTCCTGGAAATACAGGTGCGATTTACAAGGAAAGTCTTGGGCGAACTGATAGAATTGATGCCGTTTATTTTGAGCGTGGAATCGAAGTTTATAAAAAAGAAATTGAGCGTCTTACAGCCAGAGAAGGTACAATTCCGTTTACGATTGAAATTTCGCTCAAGGATCTTTCAACGCTTACAGATTTTTTAGGTGGTCTTGATATTTTTGTTCCTTATCCGATTGACAGCGTTTCTGAAAACGGAGAAAGATATCTGCTTCCAAGTGGTGCCGTAAATCTTGACGGAGACAAGCTGAGAACATTCATCGATTACAAGGCTGATTTTGAATCTAATTCAGAGATTGAAGGAAGACGTCAGGAAATCTTTATGGCTCTTCTTGCGGCTTTGACAGAAAACAAAAAGCTTGTGCTTAATAAAAAGGCTTTTGATTATTGCAAAAAGTTTTTTAAGACAAATATAGAAGATGATGATTTTTACCGTCTGCTTGATCAGGTTGTAAGAATTGATACAGAGCATATCGTAAAGAACACTGTCGGCGGTAACAGACGAAAGGTTGATGATAAGGAGCTTTTGTTCCCTGACTTTGACGGAAGGTTTTTAAAGGAAGTTATGGCTCAGGAAGTTGAATCACTTTCTAACGGATCTGATTCCCTTCAGTCTAAGATTGTCATCACAATTCTTAACGGAACAGAAAAACGAGGTTTTGCAAGAAACGCAAAGATTATGCTCAGTCAGGCCGGATATGATGTATACGATATCGGTAATGCAGAAACAACTGATTACAAGAATACGCTTATTATCGATCGTTCCGGAAATGAAGAAAAAGTCAGAAAGCTTGCAGAATTTATTAAATGCGAAAATATTACAAAAGAAAGTGATCTTTCGGAAATTGCACTTGAAAGCGGAAATGAAGATATCACATTGATCCTCGGGGAAGATTTTGACGGAAGAAAAGTCGTTAAAAAATAGCAAAGGTTTTACAGGAGAATAAAATGGCAAAGACAGAAGAAGAGAAGGCTCTTGAAATTGCACAGCTGATGGAAGATGGAAAAGGGCAGAATGTTACGGTAATTGATGTATCTCAGCTTAACAGCTGGACTGATTATTTTGTTATTGTAACTGTAACAAGTGGTGCTCACTGGCAGGGCTTGTATAAGACAATCAAAGATTATACAAAAGAAAACGATATGGAAATTCACAAGACTCACAATAAGACTTCTCAGGGAGATGAATGGAATCTTGTGGATCTTGGAAGTGTTGTCGTTCACCTTATGAGTGAAGATGCCCGTAACTTTTACGAACTTGAAAAACTCTGGCACAACGGCACAATTCTAAAATAAAAAAAGAGCCCGTGAAAAAAACACGGGCTTTATCATTTTACTCTTCGTCTTCTTCTTCAGGATCCTCATCAGAGTAGAATCCGTCATCGAATCCATCCCTTATGCGGTTGTCGTATCCATCATCCGGTTCCTGATCATCATAAGGTTCATCATAATCATCTATCGGTTCGTTGAAGAAATCATCATCAAAATTTTCGTCATCATAATCATCAGATTCTTCATCTTCAAAATCATCTTCGAAATCTTCGTCATCATCCTGGTATTCGTCACCAAAGGAATAATCACCCATCATTGAAAATTCTACATCGTCTTCTTCGAACATACAGCATCCTTTATTGTTGAATTTGATAGCCTTAGATTAAAATAGCATCAAAAAATTGTCAATTGAAATTCAAAATAAAATTTTTGCATTTTTTTGCACTTATTATTACTTTTATCACATGAGAGTTTTAGATATTGCCATAAATTCCATTCAGTTTTTGAGTCTGCGGGAAAAAATCCTTTTAAAGAAAAATATTGACAGTTTAAGTGAACTTGTTATATTGTCTAAAGAGAAACTTTCTTCTATTGTACAAACAAAACACCCCAGAGCCGTATGGAATCCTGAGGTAATTGCTGCAACTGCGGAAAAAAGTTTTGATATCATGCTGGCAAAAGAAATCAAAGGAGTCTGTTTTGGTGAAGCAGGATATCCTGTTTTGCTTTCTCTGATAAATGATGCACCATATGCAATTTTTTTCAGGGGAAGTCTTGAATGCCTTTCAAAGCCGTGTGTTTCAGTTGTAGGCACAAGAAGAGTCTGTACGGATACTGCTCAGGCAACTCTTGATTTTTCACGCAATGCCTGTTTGTGCGGTCAGACTGTAGTTTCGGGGCTTGCAAACGGGATTGATTCTTTTGCTCATAAAGGTGCCCTTTCAAGTGAGGTTGGGTGCTGTACTGCGGCGGTTCTGCCATGTGGAATAGAAACTGTTGTTCCATATGGAAACAGACAGCTTGCTGCAAAAATAATCAGTGATGGTGGGGCGGTTTTAAGCGAATATATTCCCGGTACGCCGGCTGAAGTTTATCGCTTTGTACAGAGAAACCGTCTTGTTGCTGCATTGTCCAGTGCAACAGTTGTCATTCAGGCGCCTCCAGCAAGCGGAGCGTTGATTACTGCGGATTTTGCTCTCGGATATAACAGGGATGTCATGGTTCATTCTGCGGCGTTCTGTGAACAGGCAAAAAGAGAATCTGCAAAAGCTGCTTTTTTTGCAGGAAAAAATGAAAATACTCTGGAGCGTTTCCTGGAAGAAGGCGCCCCTTTGATAAATAATTATGCAGACTATGTTTCAGCAAGACGAGATGCTCCTGGAACTCATGTCTGTAAAAAAACGGTACAACTTGAATTAGGATTAGAATATGGCTGAGAAAGAAAAAAAAGCTAAAAAGACCTCAAAGAAATCAACAAAGAAAGAAAAGGGTACTCTTGTAATCGTTGAGTCTCCTACAAAGGCTAAGAGTATTGAGCATTATCTTGGAGCAGGATATACGGTAAAGGCTTCTGTCGGTCATGTAATCGATCTGCCGAAAAGCCGTCTTGCAATCGATGTTGAAAATAATTTTCAGCCTGAATACATTACTGTACGCGGAAAAGCCAAGCTTTTAAAAGAACTTCAGAAGGATGCAAAAAACTCAAAGGCTGTCCTTCTTGCATCGGATAATGACCGTGAAGGAGAAGCAATTGCATGGCATCTGAATAATGCACTCAAAGATAAAACAGATGCAAAAATTCAGCGTATTGTATTTAATGAAATTACACCGGCAGTAATCAAGGAAGCTGTTAAAAATCCTCGTGAAATTGATGAAGCAAAAGTTAATGCGCAGAAAGCACGCCGCGTAATGGACCGTCTTGTAGGTTATAATTTAAGTCCGCTTCTATGGAAAAAAGTTAAGAATGGTCTTAGTGCGGGTCGTGTTCAGTCTGTTGCTTTAAAATTGATTTGTGAGCGTGAAAAGGAAGTTGAAGATTTTATCCCGGAAGAATACTGGAGCCTCGATGCTGATTTCCAGAAGGGTAAGTCAAAATTTACAGCTCAGCTTGTTCAGTATAAAGGCACAAAACCTGAGCTTAAAAATGAAGATTCTGTAAACGCAATTATAAATGAAATTCAGTCTTCAGAATGTAAGGTTCTTGATGTAAAGGAAACTGAAAAAACAGTTCGCCCAAAAGCTCCTTTTACAACTTCAAAGCTTCAGCAGGCAAGTGCAAACAGACTCGGTTACACAACAAGAAAGACTATGCAGATTGCACAGCAGCTTTATGAAGGTATTCAAATCGGCTCAACACGAGTCGGTCTTATCACTTATATGCGTACAGACTCAGTTCGTATTTCTGATACTGCAATCGCTGATGTTCGTGACTGGATTCAAGCAAATTATCCTGCAGATCTTCCTGCTGAAAAAATAGAATATGCCGTTGGAAAAAGTGCACAGGATGCTCATGAAGCAATTCGTCCGACATACACAAAATATACTCCGGACAGCATCAAGGAATATCTTACACGAGATCAGTTCCGCCTTTATTCAATCATCTGGGAACGTTTTGTTTCAAGTCAGATGAACAACGCAAAATCAAAAACTACAAGCGTTGATATTCAGGCTGGGGATGCTTTGTTCCGTGTTAGTTCTTCAAAGCTTTCTGAAAAAGGATTTTATAACGTAATAAAGACTCTTTCATCAAAAGAAGAAGTTACATGTTCCCTTCCAGCCCTTAAGGTTGATGAAGTTCTTCAAAGCGGAACCTTCTATCCTGAACAGCACTTTACATCAGGTCCTGCACGATACACTGATGCATCTATGGTTCGTACTCTTGAAGAAAAAGGAATCGGTCGTCCTTCAACATATGCAACAATCATTTCCGTTCTTCTGGACAGATATTATGTTACACGAAACAACAAGCAGCTTGTTCCTACAGTCCTTGGAAAAATCATCTGCAAAATTCTTGTTGAATCTTTCCCGGAGGTAATCAATGAGCAGTTCACTTCAGACTTTGAAAATGATCTTGACCGCGTTGAACAGAATAAACTTGTCTGGAATAATCTTATCGGGGATTTCTTCGGACCGTTCAAAAAGAAAGTTGACAGCGTAATGGAAAAGCAGGAAAGCCTTAAAGGTACACTTGATGAGCCTACTGATGAGGTTTGTGAAAAGTGTGGAAAGCCTATGGTTAAAAAACTCGGGCGTTTCGGTTACTTCCTTGCATGCTCCGGATTCCCTGAATGTCATAATACAAAATCTGTTCCGCTTGCAAAATGTCCTCGTGAAGGCTGCGACGGTCATATCGTTGAACGCAAGACAAAAGGTCGTGGAAAATCATTCTTCGGCTGTACAAATTATCCTAAATGTAATTTTATCTCGCACTTTAAGCCGATTGATGTTTACTGTCCAAAATGCGGATGGTTCCTTGTAGAAAAGTACGATAAAAAGAACGGCTCTTACAAGAACTGTATCAATCCTGATTGTGATTATTTGCATTCGGCAGATGAAGCTCTTGCTCTTGAAGCTCAGGATCAGGCAATAGCAGATGACTCTAAAGAAAACGTGTGAGGAATTCCTTACATATATTCAGAATGTGAGAACGCTCTCTGAAAACACAGTTACTGCATACAAAGAAGATTTTATTCATCTTCTGCAGACTGTGGGAGCGGATACTGAGATTGAAAAAATTTCCCTTGAAGACCTTAGAACTTGTATTGCGTCTTTAAGCAAAAGTCATCACAAGGTTACTTCTATAAATCGATTCATAGCTGCAGTGCGAGGACTTTTTGCGTATTGTAAAAGATTCGGTTATACATCATCAAATATTTCTCTGGAATTAAAAACTCTTAAAGCTTCAAAGCATCTTCCAAAATTTATGACTCAGGCTGAAGTTGATGAGATGTGTCTGGCTCCTGTAAAAAAAGAGCTTCTGTGGGAAAAACGCGACCGTGCAATTTTTGAAATGTTTTATTCAAGCGGTTGCCGTGTAAGTGAATTAGCTTCATTAAAATTTTCAGATTTTGTTTCTGATTTTGAAAGTGCTGTTGTAACAGGAAAAGGCCGTAAAGACAGAAGAGTTTATTTTTCAAAGGATGCACGTATTGCTCTAAAAGAATATCTTTTGGACAGAAAGACAAGATTTCCTCAGTCTGAAAAAAACGGTTCTGCTTATGTCCCGAATATTTTTATAAATCAGAAGGGCGGTGTGCTTTCAACGGAAGGAATAAGATTTATCGTAACAAAATACAGCGGAATCGAAGGAACAAATCATCACATTACGCCTCATGCATTCCGTCATACTTTTGCAACCTCAATGCTTAATAATGGAGCTGATATTCGTGTTGTACAGGAAATGCTTGGACACTCATCAATCAGCACAACTCAGCGTTATACTCACGTCACAACAGAGCATCTGAAAAAAGTTTACAATCAGGCATTTCCCCACGCCGAAAAGAAGGATTAAAATACTTGCACTAGAAAAGAATGTAGAAGTTACTATGCAAGTGCTATATAGCACAGCTTTGGGGCTCTCAATGCGACTGGAAGCCAATTTTAATGGAATTTGAAATTTGTTTTATTCATTTGTTTTTTTGTCAAAATTAGAGTATCTTTAATCATTATGAATAAAGCAAAGAAAGATTTTTATGACAAGCTTGGCTCATCAGTTGTAAAGGCTCTTGAATCAAGACATTTTGAATCATATTATTGCCCGACTGCAGAAGCTGCTAAAGAAAAGGTACTTTCCCTGATTCCTGAAGGAAAATCAGTAGGCTGGGGCGGATCAATGACTCTGGATGAGACTGGAATTCTTCCTGCAATCAAAAGCGGCAATTATGAAAAAATAGACCGTGACAATGCAAAAACTCCTCAGGAAAGAAAAGAACTTATGCTTAAAGCGCTTACTGCAGATTATTTTCTGATGAGTGCAAATGCAATTTCTAAAGACGGCGTAATTTATAACCTTGACGGAAACGGAAACAGAGCAGCCGCAATGGTGTATGGGCCTGAAAACGTAATAGTTGTTGCCGGACTGAATAAAATTGCTGCATCACAGGAAGATGCATTGCTTAGAACAAGAAATTGTGCAGCTCCAATGAATGCACAGAGATTTGACATAAAGACCCCGTGCAAAACAACAGGCGAGTGTGCAAACTGCAAATGCGTTGACTCAATCTGTGCAAATTTTGTAATAACAAGACTCTGCCGCCCCGCAGAAAGAATTAAAGTTATCCTCGTAGGAGAAGATTTCGGATTTTAGATTTATTAATTTATGTAAAATTTGCTATTTTGTTTTTTATTAATGAGCAAAAAATCGAATTTTGAGAAGAATTCTAAAAATCAATGTAAGTGGGGTTCCAGATCGAAAAAAAATCTGCACAAGCGGAGCGCGGAAGCCTTTTTTCAAGCTGGGTTCCCACTGTGAATTGATTTTTTTATATTTTATTAATATTTAAATTAATGTATTTATATAAAGGATTTTAGAATGATGGGAAATGATGAAAATAAAATACGCAGTACAACCGTTATTGCCGTAAAAAGAAATGGAAAAGTTGCAATGGCCGGTGATGGTCAGGTTACAATGGGCAACACTGTGATGAAAGGAAACGCCCGCAAAGTCCGCAGAATTTTTGACGGAAAGGTTTTAACTGGATTTGCAGGTGCTACAGCAGACGCTTTTACTCTTTTTGATAAGTTTGAAGAAAAACTCAAGACATTCAACGGAGACCTTACACGCGCTGCCGTTGAACTTGCAAAAATGTGGCGTACTGAACGCAGCATGAGTAAACTTGAGGCCCTGCTTCTTGTTGCTAACTCAGAAAAAATACTTCTTATTTCTGGAAGCGGCGATGTAATTGAACCTGAAAATGATATTCTTGCAATCGGTTCTGGAGGAAATTACGCATATTCAGCTGCAATGGCTTATATGGAATCAAGCGATTACAGTGCAAAAGAAATTGCTGAAAAATCACTCAAGATTGCAGGACAGATTTGTATTTATACAAACAATAATGTTGTTGTTGAAGAACTTTAAGGAAAAATGACCGATGGAAAAAATCGAAATTAACAAAGAAGGCCTTTCGGATGGCATGACACCACGTGAAATCGTAGAAAAACTTGATAATTACATAATCGGGCAGAACAAAGCAAAGCGTTTTGTTGCTGTAGCACTCAGAAATCGTCAGAGAAGAATTAAGCTTCCTGATGAAATCCGTGATGAAGTTGCACCAAAAAATATTCTGATGATCGGACCGACTGGATGCGGAAAAACTGAAATAGCACGTCGTCTTGCTAAACTCTGCGGTGCACCATTCTTAAAGGTTGAGGCTACAAAGTATACTGAAGTTGGATATGTTGGACGTGACGTAGAAAGCATGGTTCGTGATCTTATGGCTGTCGCTGTAAATCTTGTAAAGGCAAAACAGCAGGAAGAACTTAAAGGAAAGGTTGTACCTCTTGTAGAAGAAGAGCTCCTTGATCTGCTTTTACCTGGAAGCGGCGAAAAGAAAAAGAAAGAGACTAAAAAAGGCCCTGGATTTAACGTGCTTGGAAATATATTCGGTCAGGGATCTCCAGTTCAGGGAAGTGTCATTCAAATCGATATGCCTGTAAAAAAGAATCCTGACGGGACATTCTCTCTTCCTGATAATTCACAGCAGGATGAGATTGTTGAAGATGATGAAGAGACAGTTTCAGAAGATGAAAAGAAGGATATGGCAGATACTCGCGAAAAGTTCCGTCAGTGGCTTAGAGAAGGTAAGTTTGAAGACAGAACTGTTGAGGTTACTGTTACTCGTCCTCAGAATGCCGGCTTCAGCATGATGGGAATGTCCAGCCCGGAAGAACTTGAAGAAAGTCTCAGCAATCTGCAGAACATGCTTAACGGAGCGAATAAGTCAAAGAAAAAGACTGTAACTGTTCGTGAAGCCCGCCAGATTCTTACTGCACAGATTCTTGAAAAACAGACTGATATGGATAAGGTTGGGGACGAAGCAAAAAAACTTGTTGAACAGAGCGGAATTATTTTTATCGATGAAATAGATAAGATTGCAACTCATGGCGGTGAAGGGGACAGACAGTCTGTAAGCCGCGAAGGTGTTCAGCGCGATATTCTTCCGATTGTTGAAGGCTGCGATGTAAACACAAAATGGGGCGTAATCAATACAACACATATTCTTTTCATTGGTGCAGGAGCATTTAGTGTATCAGCTCCAAGCGATTTGATTCCTGAACTTCAGGGACGATTCCCTCTCCGCGTAGAACTTGAAGCCCTCAAAAAAGAAGATTTTAAGCGCATTCTTACAGAACCAAAAAATGCACTTATTAAGCAGTACAGGGCATTGCTTGGAACTGAAGGTGTGGATCTTCAGTTTGCAGATGAAGCAATAGATAGAATGTCTTCAATTGCAGAAGAAGTAAATTCCCGTGCAGAAAATATAGGTGCACGCCGATTGCATACAATTATGGAAACCGTACTTGAAGAACTCAGCTTTGATGCAGACCTACATAAGGGCGAATCCATTACAATCGATGCAGATTTCGTAAGCAAGCGCCTTGATGGAGTAGTACAGGATCAGAACCTTGAGCGTTACATCCTGTAGTACGAAATAATAATTTCATATACAGCAGACATTGATTCGTTTTTTTTTTAGATTATTTGTAATAAGAACGCGAGGGAGAAGCCGTGGCTGCGAAATGATTCGTTTCATTGACCGATAGTTCCCTTGCAATGAAACGCATCAAGCGATGATAATCGCGTTTTCGACAGTCACGGATTCGACCGGGAGTTCTTTATTAAAGCTGTATTTATATTAAAGTCCTTGAGAAATCAGGGACTTTTTTCTTTTTAAACTAAACTTAATTTTTTAAATGCCGAAAATTACTGTATGGGTATGAATAGTTTTAACAATTCCGTAGATTTATTGCACCGCGCAATGGACGTTCAGCAGCTCCGTTTCCAGGTAACTGCAAACAATATTGCAAACAGCGAAGTGCCTAACTACAAGAGACAGTCGGTAAATTTTGAAAGCGAACTCAAGCGTGCTTTTATCTCTCGTGATACAGCTCACGAAGGATTTAAGATGCAGGTTTCTGATGAACGTCATATTCACAGCGAAATGCCTCGTGACTGGCGTGATGTAGGACCTCGCCGTGTTACAGATTTCGTTTCTACAGCTAAACCAAATGGAAACAACGTTGACGCAGAACAGGAAGCAATGAACGTTGTTCAGATTCAGATGCAGTACAACCTGCTTACACAGCTTACAAGCTTTGAATTTAATCAGGTTGAAACAGCAATGAAGAAGATTTAATTCAATTTGAGTGCTTAAAGAAAAAATAATCCGGAGGTTTTGATATGGGAATGTTTACAAGTATTAACGTAGCAGCAACAGGAATGAGCGTAGAACGTCTTAGAACAGACGTAATTTCAAATAACATCGCAAATGCAACTTCTACACGTACACAGGAAGGCGGCTGTTACAAAAAGCAGACTGTAATTATTGAGCCTATTGCTTCAAAAAATCCTGTATGGCGTTCACCATTTGTTGATTCTTCAATGGATAATGGTCCGGGGCAGGGAGTTCGTGTTCGCGAAATCGTAAAGGATACAGAACAGGGACGCATGGTTTATGACCCGGGACATCCAGATGCAGCAAAATCAGGACCTTATAAAGGATATGTTGAATACC
The DNA here is from genome assembly GCA_024687165.1 of Treponema sp. Lineage (GTDB taxonomy): Bacteria > Spirochaetota > Spirochaetia > Treponematales > Treponemataceae > Treponema_D. Next base: position 43,046 of record JAILEY010000056.1, on the reverse strand, counting down.
CGAACGTAAACATCGTAGATGAAATGGTTAATCTGATTGGAGCAAACCGCGCATACGAAGCAAACTCAAGTGTTATCCAGGGTGGTAAAGAAATGTTTGCTGCAGCGCTTGAAATCGGTCGCTAATTGAAATAATTCTCTTGCACAGAATTTATTTTTAGTATAAAATTTTATAGTGGAATTTAGGGGATAAAATTTATGGAACTTTCTTTTGGAACACTCCAGCTTAACAGAAGTAATCCGGCTCATCTGGGAACTTCTCCAATCAATGTAACTAATACAATTGGGAAAAATGAAGAAACTCCTGTAAAAGGACAGTTTGAATCATTTCTTCTTGATGCAGTAAATGAGATGAACAGTCAGCAGATGAATGTTTCAAAAATCCAGGAACAGATTATCACCGATCCAGACAGTGTTGATATCCATGATGTAACTGTTGCAATGGCAAAGGCTAAAATGTCTATGAATCTTGCACAGACTGTAATTGACCGTCTTGTAAACGGATGGCAGGAACTTTCACAGAACAGATAATTCAGCTGAATGATGAATAGCTTTTGTTTTTCATCATTCTATATTTTATAATGATAAATGTATTTTTCGTTCATGGGAGGGGAATATGAACGAATGGTTTAAGAAAAAAACTGAAACCGTAAAACAAAAGTGGACTTCTTGGACTCCCTTGCAGAAGGGGATTGTTGTCGGAATCGTTGTTGTAGTAGTTGCTGCTATATTTCTCATGGCATCTTTGTCTTCAAGAGATGCAACCGTACGTCTTTTTAACACACCGATTTCAAATGCTTCTGAAAGATTCAGGATTGAACAGCGTCTTGCAAAAGATAATGTTAAAGTCTATTTCTCTTCTGATAATTACGTTTCTGTTGATAATGAAGAGCTTGCAAAGCATTACAGAAGTCAGCTTGTTGCAGAAGGATATGCTCCTGCAAATGCCAATGCCTATGATCTTTTCAATTTAAATAGAAAAAGCTGGAACCGCAACGACTTTGATGATGCTGCAGTTTACAAGCAGGCTATGGAATCCCTCGTAAAAAATCACCTTGAAACAATTGACGGAATCCAGAGTGCCGATGTTCTTCTTACATTGCCTGAAGATACACTTTTGAATCAGGCTACTCCAACAGCAAGTGTTACTCTTTATTCTGACGGAACTTCCGATGTACTTACAAACAAAAAGAAAATAAAAGGTATTCAGAATCTTATTGCAAAATCAGTGCAGAACCTTCAGCCAAAAGATGTAATCATTCTTGATAACGAAGGAAAGGAACTTACTGATTTTGAAGGAATGGCAGATAGCGACGAAATTGCAAATCAGGAAAAACGCAACCGCCAGATAATGAAGCTTGAAGCAGATTACAGCAAGAGAGTTCTTGATGCACTTCAGGGAACTTACGGACGTGACAGAGTAAACTTTTCCGTTATGAAAATTGAAATGGACATGTCTCCAAAAAAGACTGAATCAAAAAAATATAGTGGAATTAAAATTGTTGATGATAACCCGAATACACCTTACGATGACTCTGTTACTGTAGAAAAGCTTGAGATTTCAAAAGAAACTGTAAAGAAAACATTTACTGGAACAGGTTTTAATCCTGAGGGACCGGGTGGTGTTGAAGGACAGAATCCGGCAGTTTATTCTGATAATTCAAATTTAATAGGTGAATCTACGGAAATCGGAGAAAAAGTAAATTACGGACTTAATGAAGATCATATTTTTGAAGAAACAAAGCCAAAGATTGACCGTCTTACAATTTCTGTAAATATCGACGGAAGCTGGCGTACTGAAAATGATGTAAACGGTGATCCTAAAATTTCCAAAGAATTTATCAACAAAATGGATGAGCAGACTGGAGTTCGTACTGTAGCAGATGCAGGCGGAATCATCCGTGTATATACTCCTATTTCTGAAAAAGAAATGAATGAAGTTAAAAAAGTTGTTCAGGATGCGGTTGGCTTCAGCAAGCAGCGTGGAGACAGCGTAACAGTTACAAATATCGCAACAGATCATTCAAAAGAATTTAAAGCGGAAGATAAACAGTACAAGGCTGAACGTGAAAAGAAGCAGATGATAATGTACATCCTCATCGGTATAGCAATCGTTCTTGTTGCATTTATTCTCTTCAGAGTTATCAGCCGTGAAATTGAACGCCGTCGTCGTCTTGCAGAAGAAGAAAGAATTCGTCAGCAGGAAGCAGAACGTCAGCAGGCTCTCCTTGATGCACAGCAGCAGGGAATGGAAGTTACAATGTCTGTTGAAGAGAGAAAGCGTGCAGAGCTTCAGGAAAGCGCAATTGCTATGGCAAAAGAGCATCCGGAAGATGTTGCAATGCTCATCCGCACTTGGCTTATGGAGGAATAGTTTATGGCAGAAGATTTGGCAGATGGCAAAAAGAAGAAGAAAGGTGGCGCCAAAGACTATAAGAATCTTACAGGTCGCCAGAAAGCCGCTATTTTTCTCGTTGCAGTTGGAAGCGATGTAGCTTCAGACGTCATGAAACATTTGCGCGAAGATGAAGTAGAAACTCTTACTTTTGAAATTGCGCGTCTTGATACAATTGATGCAGATTTTAAGGATCAGGTTCTTGAAGAATTCCAGGAGTTGATGCAGGCTCAGAACTTCATCACTACTGGTGGTATTGACTTTGCCCGTGAACTCCTTGAAAAATCTTTGGGTTCTCAGAAAGCAATTGATATCATCAACCGTCTTACTTCGAGCCTTCAGGTTCGTCCGTTTGACTTTATCCGCCGTACAGACCCTGCACATCTTTTGAACTTCGTACAGCAGGAATATCCTCAGACAATTTCTTTGATTCTTGCTTATCTTGAACCTGCAAAGGCTGCTACAATTTTGCAGAACCTTCCTGCAGAAATTCAGCCGGAAGTTTCAAAGCGTCTTGCAACAATGGACCGTACATCTCCGGAAGTTCTTCGTGAAGTTGAACGCGTTCTTGAAAAGAAACTTTCTACATTGTCTAGTGAAGACTATACTGCAGCCGGTGGTGTTGACAGTATCGTTGAAATCCTTAACCTTGTTGACCGTTCTTCTGAAAAAGCAATTATCGAAACATTGGAAGAAGACGATCCGGAACTTGCAGAAGAAATCAAGAAGCGCATGTTCGTTTTCGAAGATATTGTTATGCTTGATGACCGTGCAATTCAGAAGGTTCTCCGTGAAGTTGATACTCAGGAACTTGCAAAGGCTCTTAAGTCAGTTGATACGGAAGTTCAGGATAAGATTTTCCGCAACATGTCAAAGCGTGCAGCTTCAATGCTTAAGGAGGATATGGAATACATGGGACCTGTACGTTTGAAGGATGTTGAAGAAAGTCAGCAGAAGATTGTTAGCGTAATCAGACGTCTTGAAGACAGTGGTGAAATTGTTATTGCACGTTCTTCTGACGACGAGATGGTTGTATAAAATCAGCTTCTGAAAATCATTTTTTCAGAATTAATATTTCAGGTAGGAGCATATGGCACAGAGTGTATTTAGACCAAATGAAATCAGCACAAAGAGCGATAAAGTAGTTCTTCAGTTTACAAAAGACTTTACTCCAGTTGTTGAGGAAGTTGTTGAGGAAACTCCTGAATACACAGGGCCTACTGCAGATGACCTTAGGCGTGAGGCTGAAGCTTTTAAACAGCAGTGGGAAGAAGAAAAAGCTCAGATGCTTGCAAAGGCTCAAGCTGATGCAGATCAGATTGTAAAGAATGCTGAAGAAGCTGCATTTGCTCAGGTTAAGCATCAGACAGATCAGTCTCAGGTAATTAAAACTCAAGCTCAGGAAGAAGCTTCAAAGATTATTGAAAAAGCAAGGGCAGAAGCTCAGGAAATAATTGAAAAAGCAAAAGTAGAAGAGCAGGAAATTTATAACAAGGCTCATGATGACGGATACAATGCAGGTCATGAAGAAGGATATCAGGAAGGAAATGCAGAGGCAAACAGACTTGTTGAACGCATTCACAAAATGATAGACGGAATCCAGGCAAAAAGACAGGAGATTCTTGACGGCACTGAACAGCAGATTGTAAATCTTGTAATCCTTATTGCAAGAAAAGTTGTTAAGATCATGAGTGACAATCAGAAGAGTGTTATTATGTCGAACGTTGTACAGGCTCTTAAAAAAGTTAAGGGCTCTGGTGATGTTACATTGCGTGTAAATCTTTCTGATGTAAAACTTACAACTGAACACATTGATGATTTTATTCGTCAGGTTGAAAACATAAAGAACATTTCTGTTATTGAAGACAGTTCTGTTGAAAAGGGCGGCTGTATTGTTGAAACAGACTTTGGTGCTATTGATGCACGTATTTCAAGTCAGCTTACAGAACTTGAAACTCAAGTTCTCAGTGTTTCTCCAATTAAGACTGTCGGTAAAGCTGAAGTAATAAATCCGGATATTTAATAATTTAAAATCAATTTGAATGCTGATTTAAAAATCTTTTTTGAGTCAGCGTTTTTAAATTTATATTTTCATTTTCAGGGTGGGGGAAAATGGAATCTTTTTTTGATAAATACATTACAAACGTAGAACGTGTTGAACCGATTAAATACACAGGCTCTGTAGTTGCCGTAAAAGGTCTCATGATTGAATCAACGGGACCTCGTTCTGTAATCGGTGAAATCTGTACAATAGAAATACCTAGTCTTAAAACAACAGTCATGGCAGAAGTTGTAGGCCTTGAGGATAAAGTTGTCCGCATGATGGCTTACGGTGAAACAAAAGGAATTGAAGTAGGCTCACGCGTAATTGCTTCGGGACACGTACTTGAAGTACCTGTTGGACCTCAGCTCCTTGGACGCGTAATTGATGCAACAGGACATCCTTATGACGGCAGGGGAGACATTCTTCCTGAAACTTATTATCCGGCTCTTGCATCTCCTCCAAATCCAATGGAAAGAGCTCCGGTAAACAGAAGAATTAAAACCGGTGTGCGTGCAATTGATTCTCTTCTTACAGTAGGAAAGGGGCAGCGTCTTGGAATTTTTGCAGGCTCTGGTGTAGGAAAATCAACTCTTCTTTCAATGATTGCAAGAAATACAGATGCTGATGTAAACGTAATTGGACTTATCGGTGAACGTGGACGTGAAGTTCTGGACTTTATAAACCGCGACCTTGGAGAAGAAGGACTTAAGCGCTCTGTTTTAGTTGTTGCAACTTCAGATCAGCCTTCAATTGCCCGTCTGCGTGCGGCATATGTAACTACAGCAATTGCAGAATATTTCCGTGATCAGGGAAAAGACGTAATGCTGATGTTCGATAGTGTTACACGATTTGCTCATGCTCAGCGTGAAATCGGACTTGCTACAGGTGAACCTCCGGCTCAGCGCGGATATCCTCCAAGTGTTTTTGATATGCTGCCAAAGCTTCTTGAGCGCACTGGTACAAATGACAAAGGTTCCATTACAGCTTTTTATACAGTTCTTGTTGACGGCGACGACATGGATGAACCTATTACGGATAAAGTTCGCGGTACTCTGGACGGACATATTGTATTAAGCCGTGACCTTGCATCTAAACAGCATTATCCTGCAATTGATGTTTTAAAAAGCATAAGTCGTCTTTCAAAAAGAGTTTCTGGAAAGAATACACTTAAAGCTGCAACCCGCGTAAAAAAATGGATTGCAACTTATAAAGAACAGGAAGAAATGATTGTTGCCGGCGTTTATCAAAAGGGAAATTCTCTTGAGGTTGACGAAGCGATTGACCATCACGCTCCTGTTGAAGAATTCCTTTGTCAGGAAGAAAGTGATCATTTATCTATTGAAGATACTCTCACAAAGCTTTCTGAATTAAGCGGAATTGAAATTCCTCAGGAAGAATTTGTAGAACAGCCTGCGTTGTAATTAAATGAAAAAGTTCAAGTTTTCAATGGAAAAAATTCTCGAATTGCGGCGCTTTGAGCAGAGTCAGGCGGAAGCTGAACTTGGAAAGGTTAACGCTCAGATTGCTCAGATTCAGCAGAAACTTGAAGCTATTGCCGTAAAAAAAATCTCATCAACAAAAGAGTTTAATACTGATTCAAACATAATGGTAATGAATCAGCTGCAGAATTATTTTTACATGCTTGATCAGAAAAAAGAAGAGTGCCTTGAAGAAATGGCAAAGCTTGAACTTGTTGCAGAAGAAAAACGTGAAGTTGTAAGAAAGTGCATGCAGAATGTAAAAGTCCTTGAAAAATTAAAAGAAAATAAACTAAAAGAATGGCACAAGGAATTCCAGAAGCAGGAAGAAAATGTCATGGATGACGTAGTAACTGCACAAAGCTACAGAGAATAAAAAAAATCCGGATTACTGATTTACAGAAACCCGGACTGATTAATCTTTTAAAAGTGTAATTCAAATATTTTTTGATTAATACTTAAATGCACTTCCTCCAATAAATTCGCGGATGATAGACTGATTTGGAACAGCCGCTGCAGGAATTGTTGAAATACCGCTTAAGAACTGCAAAAGTCTGCTTGCTTCTCCGTATTCTTTCTGCATTGGTGTTACGCACCTTAAAAGTGGATCAGCATAAACTTTAAGAACTGCAAGCTCATAATCAAGTGCTGTATTGAGCATTGCGTCTGCATTGTTCTGGAACGGGAAGATGTGAAGTCTTTCACCACGCTGAACACTGTCCCACATTGCAATTGTATCTGCGGCACTCTTTCCGCGGAACTGGCTGTCACGTACAATTCTTCGGATAAGGCGGTTGTCACTTGTAGAAATTCTGTTGTGGTCATCAAGATTAAGCTGTGTTAATGCACTCAGGTAAATCTTGAATTTCTTTTCATTTGGTACAAGAGGAGTAAGCTTATCATTAAGCCCGTGAATTCCTTCCATGACAAGAATATCGTTTTCTTCAAGACGCATTGTGTCACCCTTGTAGTAACACTGACCGGCCTTAAAGTCATATGATGGAAGCTTGATTTCTTTATCAGCAAAAAGATCTACAAGGTTCTGGTTCAAAAGCTCAACATCAAGAGATTCAAGACATTCGTAATCATATTCGCCGTTTTCATCACGGGGAGTTCTGTCTCTGTTTACATAGTAATTGTCCAGACTGATTACTTTCGGATTGTAACCGAGAGCTTCAAGCTGAAGTGAAAGCTTTTTACTTGTAGTTGTTTTACCTGAAGAAGAAGGTCCTGCAATCAAAACAACCTTTGCTGTTTTCTTTGCGGCAATCTGATCTGCAATTTCAGAAATAGCTTTTGTCTGCAAAGTTTCTGCAACATTGATAAAACCGTTAACTTTTCTGTCATGAATAAGCTGATTCAAGCTTGCTGCAGAAGTTACATTCAGCCTTTTTCCCCATTCCTTGTATTTCTTGTAGATGTTAAAGAGCTTAGGCTGATCTTCAAATTCAGGGAGCTTTGTGCTGTCAGTATGTGTTGGGAATCTTAAGAGGAAGCCGTCCTGATACTGCATGAGGTCGAATACATCAAGAAGTCCTGTAGTTCCAACAAGAGGTGCAAAATACAGGTCAGAGAAATCCTCAAGACTGTTGATCTGGATTTTTGCAGGACATCTGTAGTTTAACTGCTTACGTGTTTCTGCAAGTCCGAGTTTTTCAAAGAGTGTACAGGCTTCTTCATAAGAAATGTAATCTGTGTTGATTATTTTGTCTTCCTTTACAAGACGAGTCATTTCTTCTTTAAGAGAATTAATCTGCTCTTTTGTAAGAGGACTTCCCGTTTCAAGGGTGTAGTAATAGCCGTAGCCGAGACTGTGACCTACAAGAAGCCTTACGCCTGGGAAAAGTTTATTTGCAGCACATCCCAAAAGAAAGCAGAGTGATCTTCTGTAAATAGAAGCACCTTCCTTTGAATCAGCATAAATCGGTTCAACTGTAGCGTTAATGTTTATGAATGAATCAAGAGATGCAATTTCATTATTTACTTTTACTGCAAGAAGTTTTTTCTCTTCAGTCTGAAGTTTTTCCTTGAACATCAGCGGACGGATTTCGTTTTCAAGCTCCATTTTAGAGCCGTCTGCAAATTTAATTGTAATATGCTTCATAATATGTTCCTCCGATATTTTAAAAGTCTGTTATTAAATCAGTTTTTAAAATCTGTTTTGTACTTATAATTATAAAGCATATTTTGTAGTAAATCAAAAAATTAAAATATTAAAATTTAAAGCTGAAAGAAAGATTTGTTGGACTTGCATGAAGTGAAGCATTATCCCCAATCAGACAATCATACTGAAGAAATGGAACAAGAAAGCCTGAAATAGTTCCGACTGCAGCACCGACTAAAACATCAGTAACAAAATGACAGCCGCTTGAAACCCTCATGATTCCTACAGTTGTTGCCAGTGCAAAAGAAGAAGCAATGACTGGAATTTTAAAGTCTGATTCAGGATACATTTTGCAGAAGGCATAGCTTGTAAAAGATGCAGCCGTAAATGCGTAAGTTGTGTGCCCTGAAAAAAATGATTCGTTCCATTCACCGTCTTTTTTGTATTCATCTAAAGGCCAGCCGTCTTTGTACATATAAGGACGCTTTCTTTCTATAAGATATTTTGCAAGCTCCTTAAGGGCAAGACCAGTTACAAAAGATTCAGTGTACATAACGCCGAGTTTTCCTGCATTAATCCAGCCGTCTTTATCCCATTTGTATTCCCCTGTAAAAGTCGGAACAATAACAAGAAGAGAGGGTGACATCAGCTGGGCAATAGACAATACAGTTGAAACATCATCGAGCTTTTTGTTGTAGCTGGTAATGAACTGGCGGTCAAAAGCATTAACATCATTTTTATTAAAAAGTGCATGAGTATTTTCTGGAGAAACGCTTAAAGTAATACATAAAGCTGTAATTGCTGATAAAATAATTTTTTTCATTTTGATACTCCGTCTCCTTTTTTTACTGCTGATTTTCTGCAGTTACGGAAAGATTATATTCTCTAAGTAAAATATTGTCACGAGGTGGTGAGTCCCTTGCAAAAGTCCTCAAGTGCAGCTTTTATGACGTTATGGAGCTTGATCTGGAAAAATAAAATGATTAAAGGATGCCTCATTTTTCAACATCTTCCTTCTGTGATATAATGAATCATGTTTTCAGATACTAAACCTCTTGACTATTGTTACTGCCAGAATGATTCATGCAAAAAGGCGGAAAAATGTCTGCGTTATTTATGCTACAAGGAACTTGATGAAAAAAGTGATGAGCTTTCAATCCGTGTTGTAAATCCTAAGAAATATGAAAAGGATACGGACGGGTGCAGGATGTTTAATTCTTGTGAAGCCGTAACCCTGGCATGGGGCATAAAAAATCTCTTCTCCGACATTCCATTCGATGCGGCAAAAAAGATAAAGTCTCAGATTTTAAGTGAATTCGGCCGCACAAAATATTACCGTTTTTTCAGGGAAGAACTCCCGGTTACCCCTGAATCCCGGCAGAAAATCAGGGTAATATTCATGAAAAACGGCATAGAAACCGAGCCTGTCTATTCAAGATTCACGCAGGAATTGTTCTGGCATTAATTTGAAAAATCAGTTTCATACGTATGGAACACTCTGTTTCATACGTATGAAACACTTTGTTTCATATGGAGAAACACTCTGTTTCATACGGATGAAACACTTTGTTTCATATGGAGAAACACTCTGTTTCATACGGAGAAACACTTTGTTTCACGCCGAGAAACTGATATGCATACAAAATGCTGATTTTTTATGCTTTTAAGAATCCATATTCATATACTTGCGGATGCAACTTTTCTGACAATTCATCATAAGCCTTTTCAAAGTCATCAAATTTTACGGGAACATTTTCTCCATTTTCATTGTATCTTTTTATAGCTTGTCGAATCTGATACCAGCCAACATCAGCACGGTTCAATTTTAATTCATCCCTGATTGCATGATTTAGATCAAGCTCAAAATATTTTCGCCATATTTTTTTGCCTTCCTCTAGCACATTTAGAGCCTCTGCAGAAAAAGTCTTATTCTGCATGTATTGAACCATAAAGTCACTTTCAAAACGATCGTTTGCATTTACTTCTGTTTCCGTGAATGGGATGAAATGATTTACGATACTCCATTTTTTACCGTCCCATTCCAAATCATTTGCACTGGCTGTCAGATTAGAACCATTAAAGAGCATCCATATTAAACAATCATTTTTAAATTCTTCAGATAGCTCTTTATTTGGTTGTAAAAATTGATCTCTATCATTTAACCATGTATGTGAAATTATTTTTCGTACAGTAAAAATAATAGCAGCTTTCCAAAGTAATTTCTTTGTCACGAAAAATGCTCCTGCACTTCCATACCCAGAAGAAAAAAGGGCTGTTGATTGACCTGCATTTTGAAGATCATTTCCTTTACACATCATGCATGCAATCCAATCATCTACACCTTTTGAACCACGAACATCTTTTGTATTTGTTGCAGGAGTAATAGCATTTTTTAATGGAATAATAAGTTCCTTATTAGGCTTTGATCTTTCTATCCAATTATTCAATAAATTATCAGAAGAAATATTAAAGAAGCTTTTATTACCTATAGGTATAGCATTTTTATCTAAGACTTCACATGATACTTCATTAATCTGTTTTTGTTTCACATTTTTACCAGTTTTCCAAATAAGAAAGCCTATTGGAAAGTCTCCTGCTAATCCTTCAAAAGATTTAGAATGAACGACAAAACCATCTAAATATTCTGCATTCCAAGTATTCCTAAAATCTTCAAAATTTGGAGCATTTATATATTTTAATTTTGAAAACATTGCCAAGACAGCATTTGGAATTTCCCTTGAAATTCTTGCAACAAATTGAATAAATAATTCTCTTTTAGCAAAACCGCTATCCATTAGTTTTGTAATTTTGTTTTCTGATGATACTCCTTTTTTACTTACTTCTGAATCAGCTCCTTTTGCAGTATTGTCAGCGGTAGCTGCTTCGGCATAAGGCGGATTAATCAATACCAAAACTTTCTTTTTTCCGATTTTTGAATCAGTAATAATCTTTTGCAAACTCTGAGGAATTTTATTTGTAAGAGAATAATCAATTTTTCCGTCATCTGTAATGTCATCATTTAAATAATCATATTGGAATCTTTGCGCAGCAACACAAGTTTTTGCAGCTTTCATAACATCTACATCAGCCTGATCAAGCGTACTCATATAAATGTTACGTGCATTTGAATGTTTTGTTTCAAGGTTTCCAACTCCACAGCACATATCCCAGACAATATATTCTTTTTGCCAGCCGTCGCCTAAAGTTTTATTTAAAAGTTCATAAGCCTTATCAACAACTTTAAGAGGAGTGTAATATGCACCTTTGAAACTTCGTTCGTCATACGGAATGAGAGTATCCCGTCTTTCAAGCAAATAGTTTCTATATTCTTCTTTCGGCGGACGGTCGAAAATTGCCCAAAACTTTCTATAACCTTCAACACTGCCAAGTTCATATAGTTTGCCATTTAATGAAAATACAGGTTTCGTACCTTTATGCAGAAGTTCCGCTGGAAGATTTTCGTGCGTGCTGACCGTTCCATCGTTCATCGTGTCGGCATAGAATAAAAGAGCAAAATCTTCTGGTGCAACACCTTTTATTTCTTTACCTATCATATCGACCCATTTATCAAATACCTGCTTTAAATTGTCCGGTGTAATTTGGGTTCTTAGAATTTCTCCGTGTTCAATGGCATTATGAACGGCTTCAATAAATTCATTTTCATTGTTTTGAATATTGTACGAAACAAAATGCGTTCCTATAAATTGACTGACTTTATCAAGAGCGTCTTGCGTTACATCGCTTGCAGATTTTCCCCATTTTATTTTTATTGATTTGTCATTTAACAGAGGCAGTGCAACTTCCGTTTTCATTAATGCAGCTTTTACACTGTCAATAACACATAAAAAAGGAGGTATATATTCACCATCTTTTAATGCGCGGTTCACATAAAATAAAAGCTGTGTAAACATTGCATAAGTTGTATTTTTCGCACCAACTTTTGCTTCAAACCAAACTTCTTTTGTCTGTATGTCAATCAGATTTTTCTGATAGCCCTTTAATTTTAAGGCTTTAATGTATAAATCTTTTACATCTTCTTCTGAGGTTGCATTTTGTAATTCTTCGTATAAAGACATTTTTGATATTCCTTTTAGAAATTGACGTACAGAGGTCTAAAAGAACGACAAAAGTTAAATATATTTTGTAGCGGTAACTATAGTCGTTTTGTAAATAATAGTAACATAAGTTATATTTTAAAGAAAGTATGCGACAGAAGTTCATATTATAAATCATGTCTTTTTGGGAAAAAGTTTGTTATGAATTAGATTATCAGGGGCTTTCGAGGAAAGAACTTGCGTATAAGATTGATGTACCTGTTGCTCGAATTAACCGCGCAATAGAACGTAATTCTCAACCTTTTGCTGTTGATGCAATTAGGATTGCTAAAACTCTGAATGTGAATGATATTATAATCATCAGCATTAAAAAATCTATTGCTATGTTGGGAGAAAATTGGGATAATTTTTGTATTTGGAGAAAAGTCATGATAAAAAAAATAAAAATAATTTTTGTTTTAACTTTTATGAGTCTAGCAGTATTTTCGGGCTGTAAAAAAGAAAAAACTGAAATGATATTTTCTTTTGAGGAAAGTCAGAATCTATTTGTAGAAGAAATAAAAAGGACAAATGCATTTGGTTTTGATTCGTTTTATTTTAATAAAAAATTTTTTGATAAAGTTGAACAGGAACTGAATGAATTAATTAAAGATTCAGATTACTGCTCTGTAACGATTAGTGTAAATATTGACAATGGAATATTAGATGTATCGGCATTATATAATCTGAAAAATGAAATACATTTTATATTTTGGGATTGCTATAAAGATATAAAAAATCATACAACAATTCAAAATCCAGATGCATTAAAAATATTAAAAAGTAAACCGAAGAAGTCAATGCTGATTGAAAATGCTAATATGCCGGTTGTAGATGGTACATCAAAATATGTAATAAAAAAAATCGGTGACAAAACATATCATTATGCAGCTTATATTCATTGTGATGATAAAGATTATGAACCGCTGCTTAAACTGTTTGGAGAAGGATATGCAAAAATAGAAGATTCTCAGCCTTTGTATCGAATCAAAATCAATGGAAAATGGGGCTTTATCAATTATTATGGTGAAATAAAAATTTCTCCAGAATATTCTTCTGTTGAAGATTTTCAAAATGGAATCTGTAAAGTTTCCAGGGGATTTGGTTACTTTTTTATAAATAGAAGAAATCAAATTGTTGATGGTGATAAAAACTATGAATCAAAAAGAGTTGATGAATTTATTTTTGAAAATACAGATCCAGTAATTCCATTGGATTTAAGTCTGATTCCAGATGACATGAAACTATCCTGCGACGTAATTTCAAAAAGTTACATGGGAGAAGGGATGTATCGCGTCTGTTATAAAAATGATGAAGACAAGATTGGCGTAATTACTCATGAAGGAAAGATAATAATAGAACCGTCTTTCTGGGATATCGGTGATTTTCATAATGGAATGGCGGCCTTTAAATATGGTCACAATGGAGCTGACGGTTACATCCGAAAAGACGGCAAAATATTTGATTTTAGAAAGTATTATTTTTGAGAGTGAACGTGAAGTAAAGAATGAGGAAAATGAAGATGACTAAATTGTAATTAGCTAGCTTATTCAATCTGTTCTCTCTTTTATAATTGAAAATTCTCAATATTTATGATATGTTTTTTTCAACTTTATTTTATTGAGAGAACTTTATGTCTTTGGAAAAAATGAGAAATATCGGCATCATGGCTCATATTGATGCGGGAAAAACTACTACTACTGAACGCATTCTTTTTTACAGCGGAAAGATTCATAAAATCGGAGAAATAGACGACGGTGCTGCAACAATGGACTTCATGAAGCAGGAGCAGGACCGCGGAATCACAATTGCCAGTGCTGCAATCACTACTGAATGGAAAGGCTACAAGATTAATATTATTGATACACCGGGCCATGTGGACTTTACTGCAGAAGTTGAACGATCCCTTAGAGTTCTTGATGGAGCTGTTGCCGTAATTTGTGCAGTCGGTCATGTTCAGCCGCAGACAGAAACAGTTTGGAGACAGGCAGACAGATTCAATGTTCCACGCATTTGTTTTGTAAATAAAATGGATCGTGTCGGTGCTGATTTTTTTGAGGCAATGAAGGATGTTCACGAAAAATTCGGATGTGAATGTGTTGCGCTTCAGGTGCCTATGGGAGCAGGGCAGGATTTTGAAGGAGTGATTGATCTTCTTGAAATGAAGGAGCTCAGATTCGATCCTGAAAGTGACGGTGAAAAAATTATTGAAAGTGACATCAGCGATACATACAAAGCACTTGCAGAAGAATACCGCGAAAAGCTTGTTGATGCAGTTGCTTCTTCTGATGATGCTCTTGCAGAAATTTATCTTGAAGGCGGAGAAATTACAAAGGAAGATCTTGTTGCAGCCTTAAGAAAAGCTACAATCAACAGAACACTTCTTCCTTTCTTCTGTGGTTCAAGCCGTCATAATCAGGGTGTACAGCCTTTGATGGATGCAATTATTTCTTATCTTCCATGTCCAACTGATATTCCTGCTGCAGAAGGCGTTCAGATTAAAAAGAATGAAGAAATTAAAATGGAAGTGCCTTGTGATCCTGATGCAAAAATGCCGGTTGGTCTTGTGTTTAAAATTCAGTACGACCGTGAAGCTGGTATTCTTGCTTTTGTCAGAATGTATTCAGGAAAGATTTCTGCCGGTACTCAGATTTACAATGTTGCAAAAAAGAAGCGTGAGCGTGTAAACAGAATTCTTCGCGTTAATGCAAACCGAATGGAACAGATGGACAGCGTTAGTGCTGGTGATATTGCAGTTTTTGTCGGCCTTAAGCTTGCACAGACTGGAGATACAGTCGGCAGTGAAGGATTCCCTGTTCTTCTTGAAAGCGTTAAATTCCCAGAGCCTGTTATTTCAATTGCTATTGAACCTGAGACTATGAGTGACAGCGACAAGCTCAATGAAACTCTTGAAATCCTCAGCCGTGAAGATCCTACATTTACACACAGAAATGATGAAGAAACAGGCCAGCTTGTAATCAGCGGAATGGGTGAGCTTCATCTTGATGTTCTTGTTACACGCATTCGTGAAGATTTTAAAGTTCAGTGCCGTGTTGGTGCACCTCAGGTTACATACCGTGAATCTGTTACTTCTTCTGCTGATTATAGAGAAGAATACAGCCGTGTTCTTGGCGGAAAAGAAAATGTTGCATGTCTTACACTTCATGCAGAACCAAGAGAAACAGGAACTGGAAACTTCTATTCTTATACTGCAAAGACTGCAAATATTCCTGAAGAAATTCTTGACGCAGTTAAGAATTCTATTGAAAACTGTTTTGCAGGTGGAATCCGTATGGGATATCCGTGTGCTGATGTTGCAATTACAATGACTGATATTGTTTACGATGAACTTACTTCAACACCGTTTGCATTTACTGCCGCTGCTGCAGAAGCCTTTGATAAGGTTTGTTGTGCAGCTTCTCCTCAGATGCTTGAACCTGTCATGAATGTTGATATTGAAAGTCCGTCTGAATTTGTCGGGGATGCAATGAGCCAGATTACTCAGCGTGGCGGAATCATTCAGAGTATGGAAGATAAAAGTGGTGGAAGCGTTGTTCATGCTCAGGCTCCGATGGAAAAAATGTTCGGCTTTTCTACATCACTCAGATCTGTTACACAGGGAAGAGCAAGCTTCGGCATGACGTTCAGTCACTTCCAGGTTAAGAACTAAACTTTGAAAAAAGTAATTTGTGTTACGGCATTAGTTGAAACTTCTCCGCAGGCACTTCCTCTTGGAGCTGCCTGTATAGTTTCCGCAATTAAATCTCATCCTTTAACACGCGATGAGTTTGATGCGGAACTTTTTTATTTTTCACTTGAAGATAAAGAAATAGATTTAGAAAAAACTGCTGAAAAAATTCTTTCCAAAAATCCTTATTCAGTAGGATTCAGCATTTATGTGTGGAACAGAAAGATTCTTGAAAATCTCTGCAAAATTTTAAAATCAAAAAAAACAGATCTTGTAACTTTTGCGGGAGGCCCTGAGGTTACGGCTCATCCTGAAGTTTTTGCTTCCTCTTTTGATCATGTTACTTCCGGTGCAGGTGAAACTGATGTTCCTTGTTTTTTATCCGGTAAAAATGATTTTAATGCTCCGGCTTTTGAGCTTACTTCACCGTACCTTGACGGAACTTTAGATCCTTCTGATTTTGGCGGCGCACTCTGGGAACTTGCAAGAGGCTGTCCGTTTAAATGTTCCTACTGTTATGAAAGTAAGGGTGAAAAGAAAATCAGGTATTTTAGTGAAGATCGGCTCTTAAAGGAACTTGATTTTTTTTCTGCAAAAAAAGTGCCTCAGGTTTTTGTTCTTGATCCAACTTATAACGCAAACAGACAGCGTGCACTTAAAATGCTTAAGACGATTAAAGAAAAAACTCCGGATACTTTTTATTATTTTGAAGCTCGTGCAGAATTTATTGACCGTGATCTTGCAAAAGCGTTTGCTGAAATTCCCTGCAGCCTTCAGTTCGGCCTTCAGTCTTCAAACGAAAATATTTTAAAAAATGTAAACAGAACTTTTAACAAAAAACAGTTCGTAAAAAATGTTTCGCTGCTTAATGAAACCGGTGCAATTTTTGGCTTTGATTTAATCTGGGGACTTCCCGGGGATAACTACAAAGGCTTTAAGGAAAGCATTGATTTTGCATTGAGCCTTTATCCGAATAATCTTGAACTTTTTTGCCTGAGTGTTTTGCCTGGAACTGCACTTTTTGATGATGCTCCAAAATTTGGTCTTGAATATATGAAGGAGCCTCCCTACAATCTTTTGCGCTCTCCAACTTTTTCTGAAAGCGACATGGCTAAAGCAAAAAAAATTGCAAATGCTGTAAATATTTTTTACACGGAGGGAAGGGCTGTTACGTGGTTTAATGCTGTGCTTTATCCGCTAAAAATGAAGGCAACAGATTTTTTTGAACGTTTTGCTGATTACATGAAATCAAATAGTTTTGACTGCTGCAATTTTCTTTCTATACAAAAGGCTCAGCTTGATTTTGTGAAAACTCAGTATCTAAAAAAGAATTTAAAAAATGAAGCAGATGTTGCTCATGACCTTATTGTTCTGAACAATGCGTTGAGTGAATGTACTGCAAGTGGCAGAGAATCTGTTGTTGAACTTTCATTTCACCCTGATGATTTAATGAGTGAATACGCTCAGGATATAAAATTCTTTGCTGCAAACTGCGGACGATATAAAAATAAAACAAAAGTTGCAAATAATGACTGGAAGGTCTTAAAAAAATAAAATCTGATTTTAAGATTCAACAAGGAGCTTTGTATAAAACTTTGCGGCTTCTTCCAGATTTTCTTTTAAAAGATACGGTGGATTCATTATGAACATTCCGCTTCCGTAAAGATGTGCACCGTCTTCCTTCTGCATCTCAGCTTCGTCTTTTACAATAAGCTGAACGTTAAGATATTCACAAGGATTAACGCCGATTTTACATGCTGACTCAAGTGCGGAAATCATCTGTGTGGTTTCATTTTTCTTTCTGCTTAAAAGAGGATACCACAAGGCAATTATGGCTGTGTTCCATTTTTTATGTGCGCTGGATAAAGCTTCCGCAGCCTGAGAATAATCGCTTTTGTCTTCGTAACTTGGATCGCATAAAATCAGTCCGCGTTTTACAAGTGGAGGAAGTAGGGAAGAAAGAGTCTTGTAGCTGTCCTGAACATGAATAATTGTTTTTGCATTTCTTTTCTTCATGTTTTCCTGAAGCTTTTCTGCTGCTTCCTTGTGAAGTTCTGAAAAATGAATTATATCCTGTTTTCTTGCGTAGACTGCTTCAAGTTCTGCAGAGCCCGCATAAAGTCCTTTTTGTAAATAAGGTTCTTCTTTTTCAAGATAAGTTTTTATAATTTCCGGAACGGGTGCGCTTGTTTTTGCTGTAAAATTTCTAAGTTTTTCTATGCCCGCTTTTGCTTCACCTGTTTTTAAAATGCGTTCATCGCTGAGTGAAAAAATACCTGCTCCCGCGTGAGTATCAATGATTGTAAAAGGTTTTTCTTTTTTGCAGAGGGATTCAAGAATAAAAACAAGTGCTGTATGTTTTAAAAGATCGGCGTGATTGCCTGCGTGAAATTCGTGCTGATAGCTTAACATACAGCCATTCTATTATTTTCCGTAATGACTTACAATATCATCCTGACAGTTCTGCAGAAGTTCTATAACATCCGGTCTGTAAGCTTCCCTGTCATTCATGATTGCAGTAAGGGCTGTTCCAAATGTTACAGTTGAATACGGTCCATCCTTTTCAAAAAAAACTTTACAGAAATCAATTGCAATTGAAACCATCTGTGTATAGATATTGTTGATTGTATTTTTTAATCCGTGAGGCATTCCGCGTCCGTCATAGCGTTCGTGGTGGTGCATACAGATGTCAGAGGCAATCTTTACAAAATATGCAACGTTTGGAGAGCTGTTTACGGCAATTAGATCTGAACCTGCAATGGTATGAGTTTCAGGAATATTGTCTATATCAGACTGAGGAACAACTTTGAACTTTTCGTTTCTTACAACGCACATTCCTATGTCGTAAAAATATGCAGCCTGACTTATGATTTCAATTCCTTCCGGTGTAAGGTCGCGCGGTGCCTTGAGTGCAAAATAATTCTGCAAAAGTATATGAACAACTTCGCTTACGTGAATGTAAAGGTCGTCGTTCTTTTTTTCGTTTTTGAGGTATGTAAGATATACACGCCTTAGTCTCTCCGCATAAATTGCTGTTGCTCTAAGCTCATTGTCAGAGATATTTCCGTTCATGCTGCTTTTTACAGGCGCTGCTGTGTTTCTGTTGCTGAAAAGTGACTTGAGCTTTGTAAGAATCTGATCGGCATCGTATGGCTTTTTGAAAAATCCTGCGGCACCGTAGTTTGCTGCTTTAATGATGTTGCCTTTCTGAACTTCTGCAGAAATAAATACAACCTGCATTCCAGCGTGTCGTGATTTATCAAGAAGATTAAGAACAGAAAATCCGTCCAGACCCGGCATCGAAATATCAAGAAGAAGACCGTCTATATGAAGACTTGGATTATTTAAAATTTCAAGAGCGGAATAACCGTTTACGGCTTCCATAACATTATAATGACTAGCAAGTATGTTCTTTAAGACCATTCTGTCGATTTCAGAATCATCTACAATAAGTAAAGTTGTCATTTTTTCCCCTTAAAATGTTTTAAAATTTATCTGACTATATTTTAATGCCATTATTAAAAAAAAACAACTTTTTAGAGATTTTAAAGGTATTGGGGAAGGGGATTTATTCTGATTTTACTCTATTCACTTCTCTGTAAATAAAAAGTTAAATCGTAGCAGATATAAGTTTTTTGGTGCTGGATTGATACCTGATAATTTTTTTTAAGTTGGCTAACAATAATTAAGTTGACTAGATATTTTTTCTCATGTTATACTCAATATGAAAATTACACAAGGAGGCCGCTATGTGCAGAACTTCTATTTATGAGGCGCGTAATAATTTTTCGGCGCTGGTAAAATGTGCGGAAGAAGGCGAGGTTGTTGAGCTTACCCGCTATGATAAGCCTGTTGCTGTGATTATCAGTTATGGGGAGTATGAAGACAGAAAAGCTAATAAAGTTGATTGGCTTTCAAAGTGGCGAAAAGAGCATGAAGGGGAACTTGATGATTTAGGTTTTGATTTTACACCATCAAGAGAGTGTCCGGATTATTCTAAAGATCCATGGGCTTAATTTATTGGAGAATTTAAAATGAAAAAGACTTATTTATTGGATACAAATATTGTTTCAGAATTTTCAAAAGAAAAACCAAATAAGCAGGTTCTTGAATTTTACAGGGCAAGAAAAGATTTATGTGCGATTTCTTCTGTTACCTGGCAGGAATTAACACGTGGTGTATCTCGAATGCCAGAAGGTAAAAGAAAAAATACACTTATGAGTTTTATGGCTGAATTGGATTTGAATATGGAAGTAATCTCCTTCGACAAGTTCTCTGCCCAAATCTGTGGTGAAATTCAATCAGTTTCTGAAAAAGAGGGAAAAACAGTTCCTTACTATGATTCCCAGATTGCCGCAACAGCAGTTTCTAATGGAATGGTACTTGTAACTCACAATACTTCTGACTTTGAACAGTTTAAGGAAAAAACTTTTCTGCGTCTTGAAGACTGGTTTTCTGTATAGGTCACCGAGTAATCAGTCGGTTTATTTTGAAAATTCTCGCCGAGAATTTGGTAAAAATACGCCGAGAATTTTTAAAAACTCGGCGAGAATTTTTAAAAACTCGGCGTGTTTTTAGAGAATTCTCCGTACGTTTTTTTAGTACAGATCTTTGTTTTGATTTCTACTCTTCAACGTTTTTCTTGAAGAGCTTTTTGATAAATTTAATGAATTTTGAAATCCATGAAGCAAATGCAGAAAGAATACGCATAAGAAGTGGAGGATTTCTCAGTTTTTCAAGGCGCTTGTATCCGTTTAAAAGTTCATCGTCTGTGAATTCCTTGCGCTGGTTATTTTCTTCAAGTTCAATTTCAAGCTGCTTGATTTTATCTGTGCTTGCGTCAAGAATGTTTGCGTTTATTCTTTCCCATCCAAGCTGTTTTGCGGCCTGAAGTCTTCTTTCACCTGCAACAAGTTCATATTTTGAGTTAAGTGTAATCGGGTTTAGAAGTCCGTAAAGTCTAATGCTTTCTTTAAGAGGCTGCAGGTCACCGAGGTCTTTTCTGACTCTGTTTTTAATTTTAATCTCATCAATTTTAACAATCATCTTGTTCCTCTTTTAGTCAAAAAGCCAGTTGTCAAATACATCCTGATTTTCTTCTTCGTGATCAAAATCATCATCAAAGTAAGAATCATTTTTAAGTTCTGACGAAAGCTTGTCGCTCTTTAAGAAGTCTAAGTTTACGGTAAGATCTTTGTCAAGTTCGTCATCCATATCAAAGTCGAATCCGCTCTTCCATCTGGCTTCTTCGATTCTTTTTACACCGATTGTAGAGGCTGTTTTATCCGAATGTTTTTTACAAGGTTCAGTAGGTTCTGTTCCAGGATAGAAATATGCATGGATTTTGTGATCCTTACATTCTGGAGTAAGCAGACCTCCGCTTAAAGTACATACATCAAGTTCAATAAGTCCTTCCGGCACTTTGTTTGTAAATGTTTTGTAAGGTTTGCCTTTGTTGATTTCGTGCATGAAGTCTCCCCATGCAACACCGGCAATAGTTGAACCTGTAATGCGTGTACCAAGAGACTGTCCGCGGCGGTCAAATCCGAACCAGAAAACGGCCGTGTAATATGGTGTGAAACCGACTGTCCATGCATCAGCCCAGTTCTGTGTCGTACCTGTTTTTCCTGCTGCAGGCATGATAAAGCTGTCTCCGTTCAAATTTGTGTAGCGGAATTTTGAGCCCTTTCCTCGTTTTTCGCCGAGTGTGTATAATGTAGAATCCCAGTCAGAGCCGTATCTTAAAGTTCCCGAATTAACTGTATTCTTCAATATTTCCTGCATGATAAATGCAGTTTCTGGTTTCATGAGCTGCTGAGGTTTATTTTTTGCTTTTTCCCTCATTTCCTGAGCCGGTTCTGCAATCACGTTTCCTTTTTTATCAAGAACGCTTATGATTGAAACTGGAGTTACAGCTTTTCCGTTATTTTCTATTGTTGAAAATGCTCTTGCTACTTCTATAGGACGAACTGCGCAGACACCAAGTCCAAGAGGGTATACAGGAACGAAGCCGCGGTCGTCAAGTTCTTCTTTTGGAATTCCAAGAAGAGATGAAGTTCTTTTGATTGCTGCATCAAATCCGATTGCATCAAGGACTTTAATTGATGGAATGTTCATTGAGTGTGCAAGTGCATACCAGATTTCTACATCGCCTTCCCATTTTCCTTTGTAGTCGTTTGGAATATATGGAGATCCGTCTTCTTTATGGAAAACAACCGGTGTATCACTGATAATTGCCGTCATTGAAGCAGGTGATTTTCCGTCAACAATAGGATGACTTTCAATTGCTTCTGAATAATAGAGCGGCTTGAAGGTAGATCCCGGCTGAAGTTTTGCCTGAATTGCGCGGATGTACTGATTGTCATGATCGTACTTTGAACCACCGACAAGTGCATCGATGTAGCCTGTGGAATTTTCAAGGGCAATCATTGTTCCTTCAATCGTTGTTCGCTCAGCATTCTGTTTTATCAGCATGTTTCCCTTTGTAACGATTTCAGTTTTCAGTTTGTCCATGTTGTTCATTACGGCCATAATGTCAATCACAGGATTTATTGTGTCGCGGTAATTGTTCATTGTGGTTTGTTTTGCACGCTGCTGATTAAGTCTCAAAGATGAAATATCAAACACAAGGCACAAAAGTTCAGAGAAAGGAACGTATCTTCCGAATGCAGAACGTTCGTGGCTGTTCATAGTACGCTGGTAGATATTGTTTGCGGCTTTTATGTAATCAGTCATTACTTTGTCTGCAACTTTCTGATGTGAAAGATTGAGTGTTGTGTTTACTGTAAATCCGCCTGTGTAAATGTCTTCTGTTCCGTAAAGCATTTCACCAAGCTGGCGTCTCACATATTCGCTGAACCATGGTGCTTCGTCATTTCTCATTGAGTAAGCTGAGGCGCTTGTTCTTGTAAAATCAAATGAAGACCAGTAGTTGTCAAAAGATTCACTAGCTTCTTCTTTTGTAATGTGTCTAGCCCTTACCATGGATTTAAGTACGTCTCTCTGGCGTTCCATAGCGCGGTTAGGGTAGTCAAAAGGATTGTAGTAAGATGGATTTGAAAGCTGGATTACAAGGATTGCAGCTTCTGCAGGAGTTATTTCTTTTGCACTGTGTCCAAAGTAATATTTACTTGCTGCATTTACACCGTAAGTACCGCCGCCGAAATAAATCTTATTGAGGTATAACTCAAGAATTTCGTCTTTTGAATAATGGCGTTCCATCTGAATGGCCCACCACAGTTCCTTGAGCTTTCTTGTTACTGACATTTCCTTTCGGTCGCAGTAAAGAGTTCCGGCAATCTGCTGAGTAAGGGTTGAACCTCCACCGAGTGAGCTTTTTGTAAGAACTCCGACTACAGCACGTGAAAGAGCCTTTGCACTGAATCCCTGGTGAGAATAGAAAATTCTGTCTTCACGCGTAAGAAGTGCATCAAGCATATGCTGCGGTAAATCGTGGATTGAAATGATTTCTCTTTTTTCATCATTTGCAAATTCCGTAATAAGTTCACCGTTTACATCTATAATCTTTGTTGGAAGAGCTGTATTAAAGTCTTCGAAATTTTCTGTATTTATTGTATTAACTGTAAGGGCAAGTCCTTCACCAAGAAGAAAGCCGAAAATTACTGCTGAAAATATTAAAAGCCCTACAAGAACACCGGGCCACCTTTTGCTTTTAGTCATATTACAACATTTTAATGAAATATAGAAAATTGTTCAATTAAGTAGAAAAAATGCAAAAAAAAAGACCGGTTGTTACACCGGTCACGCCTTTTGGCTGCCAGGCGCCAATGGGTGGGAGGGGATAAAATTGAACGCCTGGTAATATATATATCGACCCAGGGTTTAAAAATCTTGAATGTTTTTTGGGAAAAAAGAAAAAATTATTCTTCCTGAACCGAAGCGTCCATCTCAAGTGAAATAGTGTAATTCTTTCCGTTGGCGACTGTCAGTGTCTTTATAAGCTCATAGTCACCAAGAACGAACTTAATTGTATGTTTCCCCTGTACTGTATAGAAGGATTTTTTTGCGTCTTTAATTTCAGCGTCATCAAAGAAAACTTTTGCATTTGAAGGCATTATCACCTGAACGAGAGGTCTTATGTCACGGAAGTCAACGGATACAACAGAAGTCTTTGCTTGTTCAATAGTAACTTCCCTTAACTCATTGCGGTAATAATCGCTTATGAAGCTTATGTTGTATGTTCCTGTATGCAGCACTATTTCATTGTTTTGTATTTCAGTCTGCTTGCCGTCAATGAATACTGTATACGGCTTAATCTGTGTGCCGAACGGATCTTTTGTTTCTATTCTGAGAATGCCCTTGTCTTCAAGTATAGGCTTTACGCTTACTGTAAACTGAGAATTGTATATTTCATCATCAGTTCCTTTCATTGCAAGCTGCAGTCTGAAAAAAATGAAGTTTCCCTGATTTAATGTATTTTCGTTTACAAGCTGAGAATATGCGTCCTGTTTTATTGAATGATTGTCTTTTACGGGGATTTTAAGATTTAAACTTAAGCCGGATGCGAATGTACCGACTTTTATTCTTTTTGCTGAATAATTTACTGTTTTTTCATTTGCTGATTCGCTGATTCCTGTGTAGAGTGACCATGCAACGCTGTCAGTCCAGTCAGCAACAACTTTTGGAACCTTTATTGAAAGTTCTACACCCTGAATGAAAGCATCGTCTTTTGGTAGCCTGATAATCATCGCATCATTTATGCCCATTACAGAAGTCTGTTTATCACGCGGAGATTCCAGCTGAATGACATGTGTTTTCCGGACTCTGAAGGATTCTGCATAAAGTTCCTGTGTTACCGAAAGAACAAGCAGTGATAGTGCGAGAATTTTGAATTTCAGAAAACTTTTTCTGTAAAACTTCATTACAATCAATATACAACCAATTATGGAAATAAACAACTTTTAATCCTGTTTTAAGGAATCTTCTGACATTTTGAGGAAGTTTTTTTATCTGATTTCTGCTGAAAATTGATTTTTTTTATATTTTTTTTATCTGAAGTGTCATGTTTTTGATTTTTTTCGGCAATATATATTTATAAATGAAACGAATACTTTTTGTGGCCGCTGATTTTTTAAGGTCCTTTTTGCGCTTTATTTTAAATGTTCTCTTTGGTGAATCTGAATGCATCTGCTGTTCAAAAAAATCTTATGGCGGTGGAATTTGCAAAAGTTGTGCAGAAAAACTGCTGTATGTTGCGGCTGCGGATTTTTCTGCTGTACCAAGATGTTCTGTCTGTGGAAAAATACTTTTGAGTGAAGAGAATCATTGTATGACCTGCAGGGAATCTCCCGTAGTTAAATCTGCGGATTTTGTTTTTCCGATTCTTCCTTACAGACTTTGGGCAAAAAATCTTTTGACTGCATGGAAACTGGGGGGCCACAGGGAACTTTCGCCTGTTTTTGCCAGAACACTGCATATTGCAATTCAAAATCAGGAGGGTATGAAGGATTCTGTTATTGTTCCTGTTCCTCCACGGCCGGGTAAAATAAAAAAGAACGGATGGGATCAGATAGATGAAATCTGTACTTTTATGCGTTATAAATATAGATACAGAGTGTTCAAACTGCTTGAGAGAATTTCCCGTACTCAGCAAAAAAAACTTAACAGGGAAGGCAGACTTTCTTCCATGGGAAGTGTATATGTTCTGTCGGAACTGTGCAAAAAAATGGTCAGTGTTAATCAGCTGCCGTCTTCAGTTATTCTTGTGGATGATGTGATGACTACAGGTGCGACTGTAGAAAGCTGTGCGTTTCTTTTGAAAGAGTGTGGAATTTCAAAAATAAATATTTTAACTCTCTTTATAGTAGACTAGAACGACTTTATGGTTTAAAATATAAGATTGTAGGAGAATGCAATGGCAGACGAAAACACATCTTTGCAGCTTGTTACATTTCAGCTTGGTGATGAATTGTACGGCGTAGACATCATGGATGTTAAAGAAATTGTTAAGACTCAGGTTGTGCGACCAATTCCAAATGCTCCATTCTATGTTGAAGGAATCATTAATCTTCGTGGAGAAGTTGTACCTATTATCAACCTTCACAAGCGTTTTTATATTAAGAAAATGGCTGTTTCAGATTCAGATATTGAAGATGACGGAGGATTTATTATCCTTGATATAGAAGGAAATAAAATCGGAATTATTATTGACCGTATTGCACGTGTAATTCCAGTCGATACGGACGAGATTAAGCCGCCTCCACAGATGGTAACAGGTATTGGTACTGAATATATTCAGGGCGTTGTGCGTCAGGATAATTCTTACCTTATCATTCTTCACACACGTAAGCTCTTCAGCTCTAAGGAACTTCAGAAGATTCTTGATTCTGACGAGTAACGGAAGAATTAAAATTTGTCACAGTGGTGCCCCAGATAATAATCCGGGGCATTTTTGAAATTCTATCAATTAAAAATAAAAAAGGAAAAGTTAAAAAATGATTCATACATACAGTCCGACAATCCGCAGAAAAGAAATGGAAGCTGTTTTGACATGCTTAGTGGATGAAAAAATCGGTCCTGGCGAGATGAATGCCAGAATGATTCAGACTGCAAAAGAAATGATGGGCTTTGATGGTGCTGTTGCCTTCAGAAGTCCTGCAATCGCTCTTGAATATGCATTTAAGGTTCTTGATCTTCCAAAAGGAAGCGGAGTGATTTTGAGTGCACTTGCTCCTTCGTATCAGATTCTTACTGTAGAAAAATTCGGGTACAAGGCTATTGTTGCTGATGTATGCGAAGAAACGGGTCTTATGACTTTTGAATCCGTTGAAAAATGCGTAAAGCAGGGCGGATCGATAATTATTTTTGCACAATCAATGGGAATTCTCCCGGATATGAAGCAGTTTCTTGAGCTCAATATTCCGATTATTGAAGATATATCTCAGTCAGCATTTGCCTGTTATCCTTTTGATCCTGCAGATGAAGACATAAAAAAGAAAAAGACTGAAAATCCTCAGCCTGGGGAAACTCCGGAAGAAGCAGAAGGCAGAAAAGCCGGCATGTACGGAATTTATACAATCATGGGAATGGAAGATAAAGATATCATTACTTCCGGTGGAGGAGCACTTTTGATTGCACCAAAGCGCCGTGAATGGATTCCTCTTAAATCTTTAGCTGATTCTGCACCTTCTACGGACATTTTGCCGGATATGAATGCAGCTCTTGCATACGTTGGTTTTAAGGAATTTGCAAAGAACGAAAAGATCCGTAAAGAGTTGTTTACTTTGTTCTCACGTGCCGTTATGTCAGGCCGTCATAAAACTTATACACGCGGAAATGATAATCAGTCTACGGTTTATTCATTCCCTCTGGTGCTTTTCAGCGGATTTAAAGATGCAAAATCATATGCCCAGAAGAAAAATATTGAAATCAGACAGGCATACGAAGATTCTATAATCGCATTGAGGCAGGAGGAACTTTCAGCTTCCTGTGTATGTGCAAATTCTCTTTTGCTCCGGTGTGCAGCATTTCCTCTTTATCCGAGACTTGGACAGAAAGATGCGGCTCTTATCGTAAAAGTTTTGTCGTCATTGCCATAATCGGTATAAGATATGAAGAAATGCCTGATTGTAGCAAATTCTTTTAAAAAAGAAGCTATTGTTCTTGCAGATAAAATAGAAGAATTCCTCAAAAAACGTGAGGTCTCAAGCAGACTTTATACTTATAACGGGCGTGAAGATTCCGGGAATGATCTTTTGACTGATTTTTCAGGCTTCGATTTTGTTGTAACGCTCGGTGGTGACGGAACTGTGCTTTTTGTATGCAGGGGATGTGCTCCTCTTGGAATTCCTGTTTTTCCGGTTAATCTTGGAGAATTCGGTTTTCTTGCGGCAGTTTCAAAGACTTCATGGGAAAAAGATCTTCAGACTTTCCTTGAAGGGAAGAGTTTTATCAGTGAACGTTCCTGTGTAAGCTGTGAGGTTGTAAGAAGCGGTAAGACTGTTTTTGAATGCTGCAGTATGAATGACTGTGTAATTTCCAGTTCAGCATCCAGCAGACTTGCGAATTTTAATGTTGCATATAATCATGCGCTTCTGGGTCCTTTTAAGGCAAACGGAATAATTGTTTCTACGCCTACAGGTTCAACCGCATATTCCGCAGCAGCGGGAGGTCCTATTGTGGATCCTTCATTGCCGGCGCTTGTTCTGACACCGATCAGTTCATTCAGCCTTTCTGCACGTCCGCTTGTTTTTGGACCAGCCGGTGAAATTACAATTACTGTCCTTCCAAGCAGATGCAGTACAAATCTTACATGCGACGGACAGATTGATTTTGAACTTGAAGAAGATGACGTTGTTATTCTGGGAATTCCTGAATTCAACGCAAAACTTATAAGCTCCACTCAGGAGAAATTTTATTCCGCATTACAGAGCAAATTGAACTGGGCAGGAGGTCCGCGTGCTTGAAGAACTTGATATAAAAAATTTCGCTTTGATTGATTCTTCTCACGTTGAATTTGGAAAAGGCTTTACCGTTTTGAGCGGTGAAACTGGAGCCGGAAAATCAATTCTTATTGGAAGTCTCGCATTCCTTCTTGGTGGAAAAGCAGCTATTGAGCAGATCAGAAGCGGCTGTCATGAAGCTCAGGTTTGCGGAACTTTTTTGCTTGAAGATAAAAGTGCTTTTGAATGGCTTGAGGAACGCGGCATTGAAGCTGAAGAAAACCGCGTGCTTTTAAGAAGAATTGTTCGTGATACAGGAAAATCTTCTGCATGGATTGGTGGAACTCCTGTTACAAAGGCAGATCTCCTTGAGTTTTCGGCTTTTCTTGTGGATATTCACGGTCAGCATGAACAGCAGTCTCTTATGCGTGTTGCAGATCACCGCCGTTATCTGGATATTTACGCGGATATTGTCGATGAAGTTGAAGCATTTACAGTTTTATATAATACGCTCGTTGAACTCAGACGTCTTCTTGAAAACCTTAATACGAATGAAGCGGAAAGAGCAACAAAAATCGACATGCTTTCTTTTGCAGTCTCTGAAATTGCAGAGGCAAAACTTTCTGTTACGGAAGAAAATGAACTTGAAGCAGAAGAAGCACGATTGAGTTCTTTTGAAAAGCTTTATGCCGGTCTTGAAGAAATCAACGGTGCGTTTGAAGGATCGGGGGAGACAGGCGGAATCATTCAGCTGTTAAAGCATGTTTCATCATCTTCATCAAAAGCCTGTGAAATTGATAAAAGTTTGTCTCCGCTTGAAGAAAGACTTCAGTCAGCTTTTTATGAAATTGAAGATATTGCTCAGGAATACAGACGCTATGCATCATCGCTTGTGTATGATCCTGATCGTCTTGAACAGGTACAGGACCGTCTTGAGCTTATCAGCAGACTCAAGAAAAAATATGCTCCAAAAGCCGGCAGTACGGTTGAAGATATTCTTCGTTATGCGGAAAATGCTTCAAAGGAACTTGAGGAACTTACCGGTGCAGGTGCGGATAAATCAGCGCTTGAAGAAAAGATTTCAGTTCTTGAAAAACAGGTTTATCTTGCTGCAAAAAAAATCAGCGGAGAAAGAAAAGAAGCTTCTGATAAAATGTCTCGTGCGGTAGAAGAAATTCTTCATGAGCTTGGAATGAAAGATACAAAGTTTAGCGTCAGTCTTACTGAAAAAGAAGGAAATCATCTTGAGCAGAAATGCGGACCTTACGGCATGGACAATATTGAATTCCTTATCAGTGCAAATCCTGGATCTCCGCTGCTGCCTCTTTCAAAAATTGCTTCCGGTGGTGAATTGAGCCGCGTGATGCTTGCTTTAAAAACAATTCTTTCAAAGGCTGATATGGCCGGTACACTTGTATTTGATGAAATTGATACAGGTATCGGCGGTGAAGTTGCCGTCAGCCTTGGAAAGCATATGAAAAATCTTGCATCACAAAAGCAGATACTTTGTATTACACATCTTGCAAGTATCGCAGTTTTTGCCGATAATCAAATTAAGATACAAAAAGGTGTTGAAGATCACATTACTTCTACAAATGTTTTTGAAATTACAGGTGCAGAGCGAGTTAAGGAAATTGCAAGAATGCTCTCTGGAGACAGTGAGAGTGCTGCATCCCTTGAACATGCTCAGTCTATGCTTGAAAAATTCGGAGGTGCATGATGGCTATTTCAGACGAAGCTCGAAAGGAATTTATTGCAAAGGTACGTCCCTTAAAAGACCAGATTACAGAACTCCAGAAAAAAGAAAAAGATACTGCATTTAAATTGAAAAAAGGCTCTGATGGATTTGAAGCAAAAGTAATCGAGCTTTGTGAACTGAACATTTATATTGCTACACTTCAGATTGGAATCAACAGTACTTCTGTAGAAATGCTTGATACAAAAAATAATGATTCTCTCAACGATGCTCGAAAAACACTTTACAAGGCTATAATCAATCTTGAGGAAATTGTATCAAATACGGTTGACTGCTCTTATTCTGAACTTGAAAAATATCAGGAGCGTCTTGGAAATATTCCTGTAGATAAAAGACTTCATGTAATCAGAAAGCTTGGTCTTGCAATTGAACTTCTTGTTGATGCATTCGGTGATAATTCTAAATGGAAGGAATCGTTTGTTGAAATGAGAGGCCGTCATGCAGTTGTTGCAAAAAACTTCATTAATATGAAACAGGCTTCCAAGGATTATTTTGATCATGAGTCAAAGGTTTATGAAGTTACCGTAACTTATGTCCGCCTTATCCGCAGTCTCCTTGAAAAGAGTGCTGGAGAGTATCGTGATCGTTATGAGCTTGCCAGCCGTCGAATTGATGATATACGCATGGGGATAAATCTTTTGATAGCATTGAGGCGTGTTGCTATGGTTCTTGGTGATAATGAAGAATCTGAAGCTATCAGAAAAAAGGCTCTGGTTTGGAAAAATAAGATGGAAGCTGACTCTAAGAGCGGATCAGCAAAATAAAAAATTCACAGCAAGAAAATGAAGAAAGAATTTATCCTTAAAATATTTGAAGCGTTTTCAATTGAGCGCTGGAATGATCTTGTACGCCCCTTTGAACTTATTGAAATGGACAAGCATGCGGAAAAACTTGTAGTTGCATATATCATTGCAAAGTACGAAGAAAATTCCGGAAAAAAGATTGACTGGGAATGGATGATTTATGCATCTCTTTTTGATCTTCTGCGCAAGATTCAGATTTGTGATATAAAAAGCCCTGTTCAGACTCTTATAAAAAATGAATATCCTGCAGAATATGCAAAGCTTAACGAATGGATTCTTGAAAAATACAGAAAGCTGATTGATGACGAAGATTTGTTTGAGCGCTTTTCAGCATACATGAGAAGCCTTTCATCTCATAAAGAAACTGATGAAGTGCGTCTTCATACAATTAAAATTTTTCGTGCAGCTCATAAATATTCAACTCTGCGCGAGCTTGAAATGGTAAGCGTTGTAAATGAGGCTGAACGTCTTTACAGCATCAGTCGCGAACTTAATGCTGACCTTCAGAAATATCTTGATCTTCGCGGTCTGCAGCTTTTGATTACAAAACAGAAGCCTTTTGAATTTCTTTTGCGCATTGAACAGCTGAGGTTTCAGACAAGATGGAATCAGACTCCTCGCGTACCAAAAACTTCTGTTTTAGGACATTGTTTTTTTGTTGCTGTTCTTTCGCTTTTGTTCAGCAGAGAATCCGGCGTAAAGATGTGCAGCAAAAGAATCTACAATAATTTTTTCTCCGGTCTTTTCCATGATCTTCCAGAAAGTGTAACTCGTGATATTATTTCTCCGGTTAAGCAGGCAACTGATGGTCTTCCTGAAATAATCAAGGATATTGAAGATAAGATTGTTGCGAAAGAGCTTGTTCCTCTCATGGAAGATTTTTACAAAGATGAAATTCTTTATTTTACAAGCGACGAGTTTAAGAATCGTGCAGTTTTTGACGGCTGTATGATTCCTGTTTCTTTTGAAGAATTGAATGAAAAGTTTAATGAGGATAAGTTTAATCCTGCAGACGGACGCCTTGTTCGTGTTGCCGATCACTATTCAGCTTATCTTGAGGCAGACCTTTCAATTCAGTATGGAATAACAAGCATGCAGCTTAAAAGAGGTCGTGAAAATCTTCTTAAAGCATATGCCGGACAGGATAAAATCAACGGATTCCCGGTTTCTGATTTGTTCTGTTAGTCAGAGTGCTTTACAACGCGGTGTTATTCCATTGACTATAATTTATTTTTTTTATATATTAATTAGCGTATGTTAGGCAGTATCACTGTACTTGCTCCTGCGAAAATTAATCTTGGTTTAAAGGTTTTTCCGCGAAGAGCTGACGGTTACCATGATATACAAAGTGTTTTCACAACAGTGAATCTTTTTGATACTCTCACTGTTTCTGTGACGGAAGAAAAATTGAAGTGCGAAGTAATTTGCCCTCAGATGAAGCTTCCTGAAGAAAATACTTTTACTGCTTCATACAAAGCTTTCTGCGTGCTGACTGGCATTCAAAAGGGTGTTCGTGTAGAGGTTCAAAAGCGGATACCTGCTGGCGGTGGATTGGGGGGCGGCTCAAGTGATGCTTCTTCTTTTATTCAATCCCTGGACTGTCTTTTTGGTACTCATTTAAGCGACGATGACCTTGCATTTCTTGCCGGTAAAGTTGGCAGTGATGTGTTCTTTTTTACTCATGCTCTTGCTGCAGACGGTAAAAAAAGGTTTTCTGTTTACGAGCCGTATGCTGCTGTTGTAGAAGGCAGAGGGGAAATCGTAAAACAGATAGATGCCAGAAATGATTTTTGTGTGCTTCTGGTTTTTCCGGGTGTTGGTGTTTCAACAAAGGATGCTTACTCTCTGGTGGATCAGTGGTATATTAAAAATAAAATCCATTGCGAAAGTTGTGAGGCTTTCGAACTGGAAAAAATATACAGGAAAGATGTAAAGGACTGGACTTTTGTCAATGATTTTACTTCGCCTGTTTGCAGTGAATATTCTTCAGTCGCTGAAGCTCTTGCTTTTCTAAACAATGCTGGTGCTGCTTTTGCGGATATGTCAGGCTCAGGTTCCACTGTATTTGGGGTATTTAAAAATCGAAATGATGCTCTTGAAGCACAGAAAAAACTGAATGTAAAATTTCAGTCTGTAATTTCATAGCATGATTTCAGGATAAAAGGTCTGTCTCTAAGTAACGTTTTGAGGCAGAGTCGCTTAAAACCAAAGGAATGCGCTTATGCAGATAACAGATGTTAGAATTCGCAAAGTGGAAGGTGAGGGTAAGCTTAAGGCTTATGTAACAGTTACATTTGATGAATGCTTTGTTGTTCACAATGTAAAGATTATTGAAGGTACTTCCGGATTATTTATCGCTATGCCAAGTCGTAAAACAGCAAACGGTGAATATAAGGATGTTGCTCATCCGATTAGCCCGGATTTTAGAAATGCTATTCAGTCAAAGATTATTGACGAATACAACGCAGGACATGTAGAAACAGGTTCTGCAGAAGATTAAAAAAAATATTTTGTGACGTCGACAAGTGGTAAGTCAACGGCTTTTGGTGCCGTCATTTCGCTGGTTCGAATCCAGCCGTCACAGTTTTCAAAAAATATTAATAGGAGTTCTAATATGGAACAGTTTGTAATCACAGCAACAACTCGTAAAGAGAGTGGCAAGAAAGCAGCCGCAAAAATTCGTGAAGCAGGAAAGATCCCTGCAGTAGCATACAACGAAAAAGGCGAATCAATCATGCTTGAAGTTAATGCTCAGGAATTCTCAAAGGCTTGGAGATCAATCACAAAGACAACTCTTGTAAACCTCAAGATTGATGGAAAAGACAATCAGGCTTTCATCAAAGATACAGAATATGACATCAAGACTGACAAAAACCTTCACGCAGATTTCCATCTCGTAAGCGGAACAAAGCCTGTAACAAGAGTTATGAAGATTCATTACGTTGGAACATCAGCTGGTGTTCTTAAGGGTGGATTCATGGTTAAGCATGTTCCAGATGTAAAAATCAAGGCTCTCCCACAGGATCTTCCAGAATACGTAAATGCAGATGTTTCTAAGCTTGAAATCGGTGGAAAGTTCACAATTGCTGATCTTAACCTCGGTGATAAGGTTACAATCCTTTCAAAGCCAACTGCACTTGTTGTTTCAATTGCACCACCAAAAAAGTGATTTTGAAATAAGATAATCAAAAGGCATCTTCCAGAACGAGGGTGCCTTTTTTTGTCTATGGTGATTGAAAACTCTCTTGAAAAAAAAGTTTCAGATTCTCTTTGGGAAATTTTACCCGGTGTAAAAGCAGTTGGAGTTGCAGTCAGCGGCGGGGCGGATTCAGTTTGTCTTTTGACTGTGTTAAAAAATATTCTGCCTGCGAATATTGATCTGAAAGCGGTTACTGTGAATCACAATCTTAGAGCGGAAGAAGAAACTGCTTTTGATGCTGATTTTGTTGAAGAATACTGCCGCTCTATTTCAGTTCCATGTACAAGATTTGAAATTGAACGAGGAAAGATTAATCAACTTTCCCTTACAAAAAAGTGCGGAACAGAAGATGCTGCAAGAACCGTGCGCTACGAATGTTTTAATCAATTTATTGAAAAAGAAAATCTTGATTATCTATGTCTTGCACATAACTTAAACGACCAGTGTGAAACTGTGCTTATGCGTTTTTTCCAGGGAAGCACTTCATTGTATGGAATTAATTTTCAGCGTGAAAAAATACTGCGTCCATTGCTGAATGTTTCCAGAAAAGAAATTGAAGCATATCTTTCAGAAAAAAAAATCAGCTACAGAACAGACAGTACAAATGCAGACACAAAATATTTAAGAAATTCTTTCAGAAACAAAATTATTCCTTATCTGGAAAATCAATTACCTGGATTTCAAAAATCTATTCTTACGCTTTCAAAAAAATCAAAATACGATGAGGATTTTATTTCATCTGTTGTTGAAGAAAAAATAAATTCTGAAATTTGTAATTTAAAAAATGATTCGGCATCCTTTGCTGCAGAAGAATTTTTTTCTTTACCGATGGCAGTACGAACCAGGATAATTTATAAATTCATTGAACGTATAAAAGCTTCAGGAAGAATTTCATATCAGTTTGTTGAAAATTTCTGTTTAAAAAAAGTTAGTTCTTTCTGTAACTCAAGCTGCGGAATTGATTTTATAATTAATGAAAAAGCAGTAGTTATTCAAAAAAGTAAAAAGATAGCGACAGAAGAAGGTTTCTTTGCTATAATAGAAGAAGATGGAGTTTATACATGTTTGGGACTTGAATTTTGTGTTAAGACCGGACATGGTGCGGTTGTTTTGTCGTGCGAAAATTCCACAATTGTTTTAGAAAATCTTGAATTTCCTTTTGTTTTCAGAAGCCGGCAGAGTGGGGATAAAATTCTTTCTGCTGAAGGAAATCTTAAGAATGTGCAGGATGTACTTGATTCTTTTAAGTGCGGAATGTTTAAGGATAAAATCCCGCTTGTGCAGAAGCTTGGAAATATTGATTTTGAAAAGTCTATCTGCTGCATCTGGGGCGAACCATATGGATTTAAAAACTGGATTGTCAGGAAGTAAATATGAAAGTTGAGTTTAGAAAAAAGATTTTTTTGATTTTGAGCCTCTCCTGTTTTTTGGCAGCTGCTGTTACAGCCGGCAGTGCATCCAGTGCAAACAGAAGAACGGCCTTAAGGTGTCTTGAATCTTCTGTAAATTATGCAAATGAAAATAATTTTCACTCAGCTCTTTCTCAGGTTTCTTTAGGGCTTGCCTATGATGATACGATTTCTGATTTGTGGTATATGATGGCAACCTGCAGTGCATCTCTTGGTTCAACACGTGCACAGATTCTGCCTTCACTTGAAAAAGCTTTTTATTATGATGACTGGGTTAATTACAACAGGGATAATGCACGTCTTCTTTATGCAGAAATTCTTACAGAAACAGGAATGTCGAAGAAGGCATTAAAAATTCTTGATTCAAAGCCGGCCCTTTATTCTGCTGATTCTGAATATATCCGTGTAAAGGCCTATTATCGTCTTGGTGATGCTGATTCAATTGAAAAGGCAAGAAATAAAATCGACGGTGCGAGAAGAATCTATTCAACTGATACAAGATTTCCACTTGTGTTTTTTAAGAATGAAGATCCTCTTTCACAGAATGCATCGGTAAAAAGAATTGCTTCATATTTTCTCTCCCAGATAAGTCAGTATGCAGAAGCTGCTCCGGATAAAGATGCTGAACTTGAAATTTACGCAAGCAGTTTCGCAGCAGGTGAAGATCAGAAGCATATACTTCAGTCTTTTAGTGCACGTGGTTTGCGTCATGCCCTTTATGCAAAAAATGCACTTGAAGCCGGTCTTATCAATCAGCAGCAGGCCTTTGATTACATGACTACATTTGCGGATGAATCAATTGAATATAAAATCCTCAGTGATTTTATGAAGCTTGTTACAGAAGAAGAAGTTCTTAAAAATGCATCTGAATATTTTGAATCGTTTAACGGAAAAATTTATTTTGATACTGACAATGACGGCAATTCAAATCTTGCAGTAAGTTATGTGCGCGGTCGTCCTCAGGAACTTGTTTACGATTTTAATCAGGATGGCGTAATTGACTGGAATGTAAACTGTGATTTTGGAGTTCCTGTTTCTGGTCATCTTGAAGTTAAAAATATGGATTTTGTGTGGGGATCTTTCCCTTATCTTTCAGAAGTAAATTTTAAAAAGACTGATAAGACAACTGGTCAGTATTTCCGCCTTGTGGAAGAAAGCCTTTTGTGGACTCCGGTTTTTATTCAGAAAGATGAACTGCTTTCTCAAAAGACAGGAAAAGATTTTTTTATTCCTGTATTAAATACAAAAGTTTCTCTTATTACTAATTCAGAACTTCTTGATTCTGCATCAGATTTTGAAATCAATTCTACGATTCTTAATGGTGAAAGAATTCATTTTGTCCTTGTAGATGGCAACGTTAAGATGTCTTATTATTACAACGCAAAAGGTCGTTTATATGCTCAGGCTCAGTTTGAACACAACATTCCGGTACTTCGTGTTGTAGACTGCGATGAAGACGGAGTTTTTGAAACAACTGAATTTTATGATATTGATCTGCTTGGGAAGATGAATGTGCACAGTCTTGAGGATGAGCGTTCTGTCATGAAGAACCTTTACGGGCTCCCATCAGAAAATGCTGAATTCTATCTGCGCATGGTTCAGGTTGATACTGACAATGATACTGTTCCTG
Source organism: Treponema sp. (assembly GCA_024687165.1). GTDB lineage: Bacteria > Spirochaetota > Spirochaetia > Treponematales > Treponemataceae > Treponema_D. Next base: position 6,046 of record JAILEY010000056.1, on the reverse strand, counting down.
ATTTTACTGAAGAGTATGTTGAAAACGGCGGAAAGATTTCTTCTTGGGATACTGATGGTGACGGGAAGTGGAATGTACGTCATGTTGTTTTCGGCGGTCAGATAAAAGAAGAATCGATGTTCTACACAAATCCGGGAAATGTACTTGTAACGGTTACTCTGGAAAACGGGTTCCCTGTTTCTGTTACAAATGGTAATGAAGTTTTGAAGGTTGAACATTCATCTTCTTCGTCAAAGCTTTATTTTATCGGGAACGCAGAAATTGATTTTGGAGAAGCTCGTTTCACTACTATTTCGCAAAAAGTTGAAAATGTTTTGAACAGCCTTAATGCTCAGGCAACTTCTACAGTAATCGAATTTGATGATATCAATGTTTTGTGCATAAGAACCGGAAATTTTGATTTTGCAATGGTAACTGGAAAAATTAATGAAAAATAAGAATATAATCCGTTTTTTGTTGAAGGCTTTTTGTCTGCTTTCAATTATTTTTGTTTCATGTTCAAGTGCTGATCAGAAAGAAGTTTACATTCCCGTTGATTATTCTGAAGAAACTGCAGTTTCATATGAAATTAATAAAATAAGAACAATCTCAAATACAGATCTTTACAAGGGCTTGTGGCTTTCTTTTCTGTTGAAGGAAAAATTGCCGGAAAATGAAAAGGCTAAATCTCTTTACGATGAACTTTGTGAAAACTGTGTGCAGTATTTTAATGAATCAAAAATTGAAAAAAAATATTTTGACTGCCTTTATACATTTAAAAATCTTTCAGCAACCGGATATCCTGCTGAAAAAAAACTTTCGCTTTCTGAGTCTGAATTAAAAAAACTCTGCTTTGCATCCTTGCCTGGTTCTTCAGAGGCTTCAGTGAAAAATGCCTCAATGAAAGAAATGATAAAGGGAACAGTTACAGTTTTTGTTGACAAGGGAATTAAAGTTCAGCATGGAATGGGATATGCTGATGCAGTTCTTGGCAGCGGATTTTTCATTTCAAAAAACGGCTACATCATTACAAATCATCATGTAATAGAAGATATGGTAAACAAGCGTTATGAAGGATATTCCCGCCTTTATATAAAGCTTGCTGAAGATCCTGAAACACGCATTCCTGCAAAAGTTATAGGGTATGATTCAACAATAGATCTTGCGCTTTTAAAAACTGAAGTTGATGCGCCTTATGTTTTTGCTTTAGGTTCTTCAAGTGATCTGAGCGTCGGTGATAAGGTTTTTGCAATGGGTTCTCCTTTGGGACTTGAAAATACAATCACAAGCGGAATTATTTCTTCAACGGACAGACAGCTTTTTTCTGCAGGTACTGTATTTCAGATTGATGCGGCGGTAAACAGCGGTAACAGCGGTGGTCCTCTTGTTGACAGTGACGGTAGAGTTCAGGCTGTTGTTTTTGCAGGTGTTCCGAATTATCAGGGACTTAATTTTGCAATTCCAGTTGAATATCTTAAGAATGAACTTCCTCATCTTTTTGAAGGCGGAGAAAGAGAGCATCCGTGGATTGAAGCTTTTGGAAGAACAAAAAAGAATCCTGGGTCTGGAACAAAAGCAGAAGGCGTAATTGTAAATTATGTAATTCCAGGTGGAAATGCATATTTGTCAGGAATCGAAGAAAACGATACAATCATTTGTGTTGAAGGAGTTCATGTAAATACACTTACAGCCCTCCACAAGGAACTGATGAAATACAGGTGCAGGACAATTATTTCTGTAACCGTAAAAAAATCATCAGGCCAGGAAAAGACTGTTAAAGTTTATCTTTCTAAAAGAGGTGAAAATCCCGGCTATGAAGTTTACAGAAGGGACAGTATAGAAAATGCTCTTTACCCGATTCTTGGAATGAAACTTGTTACGGCTTCTTCAGTTCATAAGAATCAGTTTATAATTGAAAAGGTTTTAAAGGCATCAGGTGCAGATGAAACCGGTTTCAGTGAAAATGATCCGGTTGAAATAAAGAAAATTGAATTCAATGCAGATCGATCTGTAATCATAATTCAGGTATATGCAAAGAAAAGAAAAAAAGGATTTATGGATATAAATTTAGGACTTTCAGCACCTTTGGACAGTCCATATTATTTCTAAAAAATTACAGGAAAAAAAATGAAAGATTTAAAATTTAAACGCAATTTTTGTATTACAGCTCATATTGATCATGGAAAATCTACTTTGTCAGACAGACTGATTCAGCACGCAAAAATTATTGAAGACCGCCAGATGATGAATCAGATTCTTGATAACATGGACATTGAACGAGAACGCGGAATTACAATCAAAAGTCAGGCAGTAACAATTCCGTATCACGCAAAAGATGGAAATGATTATGAACTGAATTTTGTTGATACACCGGGACATGTAGATTTCAGTTATGAAGTCAGCCGTGCAATTGCTTCATGTGAAGGAGCTCTTCTTCTTATTGATGCAACTCAGGGTGTTGAAAGCCAGACAGTGAGTAACATGTATCTTGCGATGGAACAGAATCTTACTATTGTTCCTGTTGTAAATAAAATAGATCTTGCAAGTGCAGATGTTGAAGGTGTAAAAAAACAGATCGACAGAGACCTTGGTCTTAATCCGGAAGATGCTCAGCTTGTAAGTGCTAAGACGGGGCAGGGAATTGATGATCTTCTTGAAGCTATTGTTACAATGCTTCCTCCTCCACAGGGCGATGTAAATGCTCCTCTTCAGGCTCTTATTTTTGACTGTCACTATGATGAATATCGTGGTGTTGTTGTTCATATTCGTGTTATGGAAGGAACTGTAAGAACCGGTGATGTCATTCGTTTGATGAGCACAAATACTGAATACAAAGTTGAAAAGTGCGGAATCTTTAAAATTAATTATGAGGAAACCGGCGTACTTGAAGCAGGTGATGTTGGATATCTTATTGCGGGAATTAAGACAGTTCGTGATGTAAGAGTCGGTGATACTGTAACTCTTTCGTCAAATCCTGCTGCTCAGCCTCTTGATGGTTTTAAAGATGTTAAGCCTGTTGTTTTCTCTTCAATTTATCCAATCGATTCAAATGATTATGAAGAACTTAAAGAGAGCATGGAAAAGCTGCAGCTTAATGATGCATCTCTTGTTTATGAAAAAGATAATTCACTTGCTTTGGGAAATGGTTTCCGCTGCGGATTCCTTGGGCTTCTTCATCTTGAAATTATTCAGGAAAGGCTTGAAAGAGATTTTGATCAGGTTGTAATTTTTACTGCACCGAGTGTCAGATATAAAGTTAAGCCTCAGGGTCGTGATGAATTTTTTGTTGATAATCCTGCTGATTTCCCTGATGGAAAAATTGAACGCTCTGAAGAACCTTATATCAATGCTTCAATTATTACTCCATCTGAGTATCTTGGTCAGATTATGGAATTGTGCCGTATGAAGCGCGGAACTCAAAAGAACATGCAGTATCTTGATGAAAAGCGTGTTGAGCTTACTTATGAGATGCCGCTTGCAGAAGTCCTTTTTGATTTTTATGACAAGCTTAAATCTTATTCAAGAGGTTATGCTTCTTTTGATTATGAGGTTGTTGATTATCGTCCGACTGACCTTATAAAAATTGATATTCTGATTAATCAGAAGCCTGTCGATGCTCTTGCACAGTTGTGTTTCCGTCAGAATGCCGTTGAGCGTGCTAAGCAGGTTTGTGAACGGCTTAAAGGCGAAATTGCACGTCAGCAGTTTAAGATTGCAATTCAGGGTGCCATCGGTGCTCAGGTTATTGCGAGAGAGACTGTTAATCCTGTAAGAAAGGATGTTCTTGCAAAATGTTACGGCGGTGATGTTACACGAAAGAGAAAGCTTCTTGAAAAGCAGAAGGCAGGAAAGAAGAGAATGCTTATGGCAGGAAATGTTGAACTTCCGCAGAGTGCCTTCCTTGCAGTCTTAAAGGAAAAAGAAGATAATTAGAATTAAATTTGAATTATTATAAAAATAATAAAATTGGCTTCCAGTCGAGTTGAGCAGTCCAAAACCGATTTAAGACATGCATTTGAGAAAGACATCAATTTCTGCACGAACTCTTTTGAGAAAGTCATCATCCATTCTAAGATAAAAACCGTCTGGAAAATGGAGGAATAAATATTCTCTGTGTTCCAGAATGTTTTTTATCTGTTCATGAAGTGAAATATTTTTATCTCTGAATTCTGATTTTTCTCCGTTTACAAGAAGGTCTTTTGCTGTTAAAAGACTGTTCTTTTCGTTCTGGATGAATGACAAAGCTTTACGTATTTCTTTTGATTCTGGAAATGATTCATCGTTTGAATAGAATTTTGAATCTTGCGCTGAAGGATTTTTTCTTTCAAGATTAAGCGGAAGTCCAAAGTTTCTTGAATCAAATAAGTTTTTTTCGCGTGAGAACATTTGTACAAACTGATTTGCATAAATCATCATTATGCGGCTTGTGCATATTTTTTCGCCGTTGATTCCTTCTGCAAAAAGAGTTGACTGAGAATAAGCTGCGTCTATATTGTCCGCGGTTACTGTTCGATTTAAGTTTATCAAACGGCTCTTGTGTGCCATCGTAGTTTTTGCGTGTGTTTTTCCGACTGAATAACTGAAGTCCAGTCCTGTTATATATACAGGTACGCTGCTGTCTTTTCTGATTTTAAGTGCAATTTCTACTGCAGCAAGACCTACAGATCCCATTGGTTCCATAAAGGAAGAAATTATTTTTTCTTTTTCAAGATTTTCAAAAAATGAACCTTCTGCATATCTTGAAGCAAAAAATATTTTCTTACCATTGAAGGAATCTATTATATCTGGCCGTGAGCATAAATCTGCAAAGAGAGTCATATTCTTTTTTTTGCTTCCGATATATGCTTTACATATTGCAAACTGACTTTCCATTGCAACAACAGCATCAACTTTTATTCCGCGTTCAAGAAGTGAAGTTAATGCTGCATCAACGCAGAGAATGTATGCTCCGTTCTTTTCTGCTTGTGAAAAATCAAATGAATCGAGGCTTTCTCCGGCTCCACACACAACAATCGGCCTTGAGATGCTTGATACAATTTCTTCAAGCAGAAGGTTTCCGTCAGTTTTTTTTATGTTTGAGAGAAAATTTTTAGAGAAAAGTTTTCCGAATTTTACAAGAGTAATTCTGTTTTTCCAGAAGCTTCCGATTATGTCCTGGATTCCGTTGAGTACAAAATCATAATTCTTTTTATCAAAATTTACGCCTGCACTAAAATCTATATTTATTACGCGTTTTGTTTTTCCAGACGAACAGAGATTTCTTACAAACTGATCAATTTCCAGAAGATTTTTTAAAGAGAATAAATTTCCTTTTGGAAAATTTTCAGGCATATTTTCTTCTGCAAGAGCGTAAAGTTCCTCGTCAAATTCTATAGCGATAATTGTGCAGTTTTCTTTTAATTTTTTTTGAAGGGAGTCAAAACCGTACCAAAGAGCAGGGGATGAAATGACAATCAAAGAGCCTTCAAGGATAACAGTCTTTTCAATAATCGATTCAATTGCTCTTGACGGGTTATATTTTGAGTATAAAAATCTGCCCTTGTATTCTACTGTGTTTAAAACAGAAAAGCCCTGCCCGGAAACAACCAGACGGGGCTTCTCTTTATTGCATAAATCTGCCAATTAGTTTCCTTTCTTAAGTTGCTTATATGCAGCAGAAATATTCTGTTTTACTTTTGGATTCTTGAAGAATGAAGTTGAAACGCTTTCTCTGTCAATATCTGCAATCTTTTTATCGAAGTTTTCAGGCTGAGCTACATCGTCGTTCTGAATACCTTCACACTTGAAAACTACAATGTTTGCACCAAGAACTATAGGAGTGCTTGTTTCGTTCATTTTAAGTGCAGCAATTTTTGTGTATGCATCTTCGTTATATGGAAGAGATGCAATTTCTGTTGTTGTTACAGATGAATTAAGCAATGCAACATTTCCGTAGTTTACACAGAATGCCGGAACTTCAACTTTTGATGCACCGAATTTTTTGCATGCCTTGTCGAAGTTTGAAACTGCTGCTTCTGCCTTAAGGTCTTCTGCAAGCTTGAGGTAGTAGCTTTCGATTGTACTCATT
>JAILEY010000072.1 GCA_024687165.1 Treponema sp. | reverse complement strand
GCGGACGGAAAGAAAAAAGCAAGCGAGTTTGCCTACAGCGGAAGTGACGACATCGACAGCGTTGCCTGGTACGAGAAAAACAGCGGAGATAGAACGCGCGAAGTGATGACAAAAGCTCCCAACTCGCTCGGACTGTACGATATGAGCGGCAATGTCTGCGAATGGTGCTGGGATTTGTACAAAGGAAAATACTACGAAGAAAGCCCTGAGAAAAATCCGCGCGGTGCTGATTCTGGGGATTGCAGAGTTGCAAGAGGCGGAAGTTATATTGACAGAGCGATTTTTTGCAACAGCATTTTCCGCCGAGCTTCCACAGATACAGGACTCGGAACAGATTTCGGCTTCCGCGTGGTAAGAAACGCAATGAAAGACACAACCGTTGCGGACGATTTTGTTTTTGTGCAAGGCGGTTCGTTTGTCATGGGAAGCGATGAGATAATGGAAGATGAAACGCTAGGTAAGAGGGGGCTAATAAATGAATATTATTTCCCAGCGCACAAAGTGAGCGTGGATAGCTTTTATATGTGTATCCACGAGGTAACGCAGGAAGAATACGCTCAGTTCTACGCGAACACCAGCGAATTCAAGGAAGGCGGTTCATACCCCGTGGAAACAGTGAACTGGTACGATGCAGTTTTCTACTGCAACGCACGGAGTCAAGATGAAGGTCTTTCGCCGTGTTACTATGTTATTGACGATTCAGACTTGCACAGGCGGGTGGACATCTACACAATGCACGATGTCTACTTCGGCGAAGGTGGAAAGGACGCCGAAATCCACTGCGACTGGAATGCAGATGGCTACCGCCTTCCCACCGAAGCTGAATGGGAATATGCCGCAAGAGGTGGAGCCAAATGAGAGCAAAGAGAATTGATAAGGAATATTTTATAATCGGGTCAAGCCCGATTATAAAATGAATTGAACTTTAGGGCGGTAACAAAGAAGCGGTTGTACGCGACTTTCGTCGCTTAGGATTTGAGAAACAGAAGCATTGCTTCTAAAAATATACGGATTTTATTTCCAAAAGTATAAAAGGCATGTAAAATCTGTATGAAATATTACAGCCTAACAAAAGCTTCAAAGCGGATGTCGCGGTCAAGCCGCGCCACCGTTTAAGCAGTTGTTATGACGACAGGCGCACTGACCTGCTTTTTTAGGAAGGAAAGAATGAAAAAATTATTTTTTATTTTGATTGTATCATTTACAAGTATGTTTGTTTTTTCGCAGCAATTACAATTCAACCATTATAATTATTCTGATACCTGCGAAATAACAACCGATGATAAAGGAAAAATTTATACCAACCCATTTTATTCAGACAATAAAAAGGAAATCTTTCTTGAAATTGATAAAAATGGCTACTTAAAATTAAAAAATGATGAATATGATTTGTTTTTTATTGATGGTATGGAATATTTTATAGATGAAAAAATTTTTTCTTTCAAGATAAATGATTTAGAAGATGCTCATTTAAATGGCCGTATGATAAAAAACATAAAAGCATCTTCAACCTTAACAGACAAGTATCATACATATTCTCCAGACGGAACATTATCTGCATGGTACACAGGTGATTGTGATTCATGGGGATTTGTAAAAGATAATATTCCATGGGTTGAAGGAAAAGAAGACTATGGAATTGGCGAATATCTTGAGTTTGAATTAAACCAAAATGTGTATAAAAATAATTCTTACAACGGTTTGATAATTAGTATTTTAAATGGATATGTAAATCCTGAAAAGCCGCATTTGTATAAGGAAAATTCAAGATTGAAAAGTGCCACATTGATTGTAGATGATAAAAAAGAAATAAAAATACAGTTCAATGATTACGTTGAAATTACAAATGTAAAAATTTCTGGAGAGGTAAAAAAAATAAAACTAATAATTGATGATGTATACAAGGGAACAAAATATAAAGATACTTGTATAACTGGAATATCTGCATCACCAATATGGTGAAAGAATATTTTAGAAAGCAAGTCAAGCTTGCTTTCTAAAATTAAATTGAACTTTAGGGTTTACGCGAAAAAGCGGTAGTACGCGGCTTTACGCCACTTAGGAAAAATATAATAATAGAAGCGTTGCTTCAAAAATTTTACAGAAAAATTCTTAAAGAAAAAAGGAATTAAGAAAGCTAATTCCGTATAAGAAATATAATTGCCATAACAAAGGTTCGTAGTCGACAGGCAGTCAAGCTGCCTGCGGTACAATCAATTGTTATGTGGACGCCCGCACTGGGGCGCTGGAGTAAAAAATGAAAAAAGTTTTTTTTATATTCTTTGCCTTATTTTTTTCATATAATCTTTTTGCCGAAAATCCGGTCGAAAAAGCTTTTGGTAATAATGAATATTTTTATTATTGTGAAAAGTATAATTCAATAACAAAAGTTTCATGTAAAGCTGGAAAAGTTTATTACCAACATTACTCAATAAGAAATAATTCTGCTGTAAGTGGTTCTTTTTATTCTGAAGATATCAATCCATCCTTTTTTGTAATTTCTGGAGATAAGGTTATTTCAATCATCTATCAAGATACAAAAATGGAGTTAACAGACATTACCAATATTTCGCAAATTGTGTCTTACCTTAATAAAGCAGCTTATAAGAAAGTACAAAAAATTATGGGTACTTATCACGATAAAACTCATAAACAGACAATCTCACTTTCAGAATCAAATGGCAAATTTCTTCTTAAAATTTCAAAGGCAGATGGAAAAATAATAGAAGATGTCTTGGACCAATTTTATGATCGTGGTGTTGTGGGTAAAGAATATAGTTTATTTTTAGAGGATTCTTACATTGAGTTAATCAATATTCAAGAAGCTCGGGAACAAGAGATGGATTATCAATATGAGTTTTCTTTTCCACTTCCGTATGAAAAAGTAAGCTATTTTATAAAACCTGCAAAAGTTAAAGCCAGTTCCACACTCATAGAAAAAAACAAGGCTGCGGATTTTTACGACGAAAAGAATCTTTTTGAAGGCAGCTGGAAAAGCTGGGTTGAAGGGAAAAATGATGATGGAATTGGGGAAAGCTTAACATTTGAATTTGAAAAACCTGTCTCTATATTTCATATAGGCTTCAGAAACGGCTATGGCGACCTCCGTTATTTTTATGCTAACAACAGGGTAAAAGTAATTGAAGTTTTGGTAAACAATACAATTCGCCAGGAGTATACACTTAAAGACTGGTGGGGGTTTCAAACAATACGACTTAATCAGAATAATATTTCAAGTCTAAAAATTCAGATTAAGGATGTATATCATGGTACTCGCTACAAGGATACTTGCATTTCTGAAATTTATTTACAGCGTGATGCTTATGTAAGTGATTATGATCTTCCTGATTTTGAATTTGACTCGCTTACTACAGAATGTATTAAGAATTTTCCGCAAACAATATATAAATCAATAAAGAATCTTCCACTTGGTTTATTCTATACACAAGACGGAATTCCATTAATGTTGAATCTTTCTAATCCTACAAACGAAAGTGATATTTATATTTTCAAAAATCTTGATTTTTATGTTTACAATACAACTGCAAAATCATGGAAAAAAGATAGCACTAATCCTATTTTTGCTGCAATTAATCCGACTGTTGAAAATGCAATAAAAAACAAAATTCCTATGTCACTTGGTTTTGATGATTCAAGACATTCACTTTTTTATATAGTTAGTGTAAGTAATCAAGATAACTATTTGGATCTTGATTTTGACGGCTTTAAGTTTTATAAACATGTTGATGAAATTGAGCCCTACATCAAATAAATAAAACATATAAAGAGACGTTGAACACTAAACAATAATAGCGTTAAAACATAAATCACATAACAAAGATTCGTAGCCGACAGCGGGTCGAGCCAGCTGCGGTACAACCAGTTGTTAGGCTGACGGCTCACTGAACCGCTTGTTGGAATAAAAAGTAAATAACCATGAAAAAGCTAACCTTATTTTTTGCATCTTTGATTTTTCTGTCTCTGTCAGTTTTTGCGGACGAATTTTTCAAATGCAGAAAAGAAACTTACATCTATAATTATAAGTATGCTGTTCATATAGGCGAAGAGTATTCAGAAGAGTTTTACTTCATAAATAATTTTATGATTTATGAATATCAAGTTCCCACAAATGGACTCATTGTTTTTTATAAAAATGAAAAAGGTGATTCGTACCATGTTTTTGGGAATTACGGGAACTATCACCCTGATTATCTAAGCGATGGGATATTTTCAGCAATAAAATATGAATTCAATGAGCCTCCAAAGGCAAATATTAAAAATGTCGAGGAAATCACATACCGCAAAACTGATTTTTATCTGATTCTTGCGAATGAGTTTTACAGGTGGTATCTTCAAAACGAGGCATTTAATAACCACTCTTACAACCCTGATTTTGACTGCCTTGCAGCATTTGTTGAGATAGTAACAATTTTTTCAAAAGAAGATTTGCGAATCCTGCGGAACACGATTTATGCGAAATACGGCTACAAGTTCAAATCACAAGACTTGAACGAGATTTTTTCCAAATGCGACTGGTATTCTCCAAAAGAAAGCAATGCAGGAAACTTTGAAAGCCGTTTCAACCGTCTTGACGGAAGTTTGCTCCAAGTTATAAAGCTGGCGGAAAAATAGGGATATTTTATAATCGGGTCAAGCCCGATTATAAAATTAATTGAACTTTAGGGTGATAACGAGGAAGCGGTTTTATGCGACTTTCGTCGCTTAGGATTTGCAAAATAGGAGCGTTGCTTCTAAAAATATACGGATTTTAGTTTCATAAATATAGAAAGAAATGTAGAATCTGTAAGAAATATTTCAGCCTAACAAAAGTTCAAAGCCGACACGCGGTCGAGCCGCGTGCGGTTTAATTCATTGTTACACAGACGCCCGCATTGGGGCACTTATGAATTTGTATATTCTCAAGGAAATTGACATATGGTTTCATTTAGCAATAATCAAAATCAAAGCATTTTATTGGAAACTTCGAATTATCAATTTCCAAATTTTGATGGTGAAGACGCTTTTGATAAAAATTGGCTTCAGATAAATATTGAAGTTATAGATAATCAAAAAAATTGGAAAAATACAGATCCGTTTTTATTATCATATGAGTGGTTGACGATTGCACAATGGTTTTCCGACAGAGCAAACTTTAAGCAGCTGAAGTGGGAAGGATTAGGTTTTATAGAACCAAATATTACATTTCACTTAAAAGAATCAAATAGAATAAATAACACAATAAATTTTGATATTGAATTAAGTCTTGAATGTATACCATCGTTTTATAAAGAAGATGACATCGTTAAGTATAATTTTTCTTTTACCTCAGAACAATGTAAAGAAATAGCGAAAATGTGTAAAAAAGAATACGAAAAGTTTCCTGAAAGAAAATAACAATTAGGTCGAGCCTGATTGTTTAGTATGTCGGGTCAAGCCCGCCTTTTGATTGACAAATATTGTATATACATCTTATAATATACATAGGTTGTATAAATGACATTTGAATGGGATGAAAATAAAGACCTTATAAATCAAAAGAAACATGACGGAATTTCTTTTGAATATGCAGCACGAGTTTTTTTTGATTCAAAAAGAATTGAGACTTTGGATGAAGAACATTCTGATGAATCAGAAGGAAGATATAATGTAATTGGACGTGTAGAACGGATTTTATTCGTGGTCTATACAGAACGGGGTGAAAATAATATCCGTATTATTTCCGCCCGAAGAGCGACACCCAAAGAGGAGAAATTATATTATGAAGACTATGACATTAGATGATTTAATTCAAAAGCCTCTCACTGAAGAAGATAAGAGAATTATAAATTCCGCAAAACCTGTAATTACTGAAGAATGTCCGGAACTTACAGACGAACAGATGAAAAAATTCAAGCCCTGGTATGAAGTTCACCCAAAAGGAAATGATATTTACAAAGTTACTGTAAAAAAAACAGCTGTAAGTTTAAGAATTGACAATGATGTACTTGCTGCCCTAAAAAATATGGGAAAAGGGTATCAGACTCGGATAAATAATATTCTTAGACAGGCTGTGTTTGGGTAAGTAAAAACACATAACAAGAAGTTCAAAGCCGATAAAAACTTTGTCACAAACGTTGCTCTTCGTGGCTTTATGCCACCGCAACTTTTGCGCCAATTTTGCCTCCGGCAAAACCGTTTTTGCGGTTTAAGCAGTTGTTATGTGGACGCCCGCATTGGGGCGCTTCCAAAGGAGATAAAAATGATAAATAATTTGCAAAAAACAATTGTCTTTGATTTTGACGGAACTTTGGCCGACACGCTTTCTTTAGGAATAAATATTCTTAATTCATATTCCTCAAAATTTGGCTACAATAAAATTTCTCTAGAACAGAATAGAAATGTTTCTGCACATAGACTAATCTCGATTGCCGGAATAAAACTATGGAAGCTACCGTTTTTAGTCAGAAGAATGAGAAAGGATTTAAATGAAAATATTTTTCAAATACAGATTTTTAACGGCATTCCTGATTTACTTGAAAGTCTAAAGTCTTCGGGTTTTAAAATGGGCATTCTTTCTTCAAACTCAAAAAAA
>JAILEY010000035.1 GCA_024687165.1 Treponema sp. | reverse complement strand
TTTGAATCAGTTGAACATTTCAAAAAAGAATTGATTGAATATTTGTCTTGGTACAACGAAAAGAGAATAAAGGTTAAATTAAAAGGACTGACCCCTTTACAATTCAGGAATCAGTCCTTAAAATCAGCCTAGTTAAAGTGTCCAATAATTGGGGTGCACTTCAATGGACGGCTTAAATTTTTTAATTCATTTCAAAAATCATTTTCAGACTTTTGAAGATGTTTTATTACTTTGATGCACCAGGGAAAGGCTTCTTTTCGAATTCCTTGTTTCCGTGTGTGTAGCTTGGAAGAACCTTTGGAGATGTTACATCGCCTGTGATTCCTGCTGCAGCTCTTTCTTTTTCGAATGCTGTAACGTGGTCAAGGTTCATTTTTGCTGTGTCAGAAAGAGTGATGTTCTTGAACATTTTTCCTGCTTCAATACCAGCTTCACGTCCGAATACAACTACGTCAAGAAGTGAGTTACCCATCAAACGGTTTGTTCCATGAACACCACCTGATGCTTCACCTGCAACAAGAAGGTTTGCAACATTTGTGTGACATGTAGCATTGATTTCAACACCACCATTCTGATAGTGGAGTGTAGGATAAACAAGAATAGGTTCCTTGCGGATATCGATTCCGTACTTGATGAACATGTTGTACATTGCAGGAATTGACTTGAGAATTGTTCCTTCTCCGTGAATCATTTCGATCATTGGAGTGTCGAGCCATACTGCAGGCTGAACATCATTTTCTACACCGCGACCATTGCGAACTTCCTTGATAATACCAGAAGCGTTAACGTCACGTGTTTCAAGAGGGTGGATGTAAACTTCACCATTCTTGTTGATGAGTTTTGCACCGAGGGAACGAACTTTTTCTGTAACAAGCTTACCGAGAATCTGTGTAGGGTAAGCAGCTCCTGTAGGGTGATACTGGAGTGAATCCTGATACAAAAGCTTTGCTCCAGCGCGGTATGCCATAACAAGACCGTCTGCAGTTGCACCGTAGTGGTTAGAAGTTGGGAATCCCTGATAGTGCATGCGTCCAGCTCCACCTGTTGCAATAATTACAACCTTTGCTTTTGCAATGCGAACTTCACCAGTTTCAATGTTTTCAAGAACTGCACCACAAACTTCACCTTTGTCATTCTTGATCAATTCAACTGCAGCTGTAAAATCTACAACTGTAATCTGGTCTGGTCTGTTGAATACTTCATCTCGGAGTGTGCGCATGATTTCAGCACCTGAGTAGTCCTTACATGCGTGCATTCTCTTGCGGCTTGTTCCGCCACCATGTGTTGTAACCATTGTACCATCAGCTTCCTTGTCGAATTCAACACCAAGGTCGTTGAGCCATTTGATTACAGATGGAGCTTTGTTTGTAAGTGTGTATACGAGTTCTGGTTTTCCGTCAAAGTGTCCGCCGCCAAAACAGTCAAGATAGTGCTGAGCTGGAGAGTCATTTGGCTTATCTGCAGCCTGAATTCCACCTTCTGCCATCATTGTGTTAGCATCTCCAACACGAAGTTTTGTTGCAAGAAGAACTTTTGCACCAGCTTCGCTTGCCATAATTGCAGCTGAAGTTCCGGCTCCACCACCACCGATTACAAGAATGTCTGTTTCATAATCTACGTGTGTAAGGTCAATGTGTTCTGGTTCAATGCGTGGTTTTGCCTGAAGCATTTCTGTAAGCTGGATTGGAGCTTTCTGTCCTTTGTTTGGACCAATCTTGAGTTCAGAGAATTCGCTTGCAATGCGGTCTGGATGATATTCTTTGAGAATCTGATCTTTTTCATCTGCAGTGAGACGTGCATGTTCAAACTTAAGGTTTTCTTCACGTTTTTCAGCAACGATTTTTGCTGCTTCGTCTAAGTAATTTCCGTACATTAATGTTACCTCTTAATATTGTTTTGTAACTTCTAAACTGTCAGAATATAACCACCGTAAATGGCGATCATATGACTATTTTTCAATATCCCTGTTGTTGTACAATTCCTTCATCTTGTCGATTGAATTGTTCATCATTTCACGGATAGCGGCTTCACACTTTCCTTCATCAATTTCAGCAACACGGTCGATGAGGTGCTGTGTCTGAGGCTGGAGGTACTTACCGTTGATACGGCGTGCAAGTTCTGCAACCTGTGGGTGACTGATTCCTGCAGGACAGCGGCTTGAACAGCATCCGCACATTACACAGTCGAATGAAAGATCAGCAGCCTTTGCAAAGTCACCGCGCTGAGCGTATGCAATATACTGCATTGTGTTGAGGTTCTGTGGACATGCACGTGTACATGCGTTACAACCAACACATGAATAAATCTCCGGATAGAGCTGCATCATGATTGACTGTTCAGGCTTTACAGTGTTGATGTCGTATACCTGTTTTACGAGAGGGAAGAAAGGAAGTGTAGCGATGTACATGTCATTTTCAACCTTCTTTGAACATGCAAGACATGTCTGGAGCTGGTTTGTTCCCTTAATGCGGTAGATTGTTGCACATGCACCGCAGAAACCATTGCGGCATCCACAACCACGTTTAAGCTGATATCCGGCATATTCCATTGCATTCATAATGGTAAGTTCTGCCGGAACATCATATTTTTTCCCGAAAATATAAATTGTAGCCATTTCTTTTTCAGCCATGACATTTCTCCTTAATGTAGCGCCATGGAGTGCGCATCATTTGTTATCTTAAAAATGTGCGAGTTTACACAAAGTGAAAACCCGCAGAGCAAAAATTAATATTCTGGTGGTAATTCTCCCAGCTGATCAAAGCTGAATACCGGACCGTCTTTACAAACGAATTTGTCACCGATGTTACAGCGGCCACATTTTCCGATACCACACTTCATTCTCATTTCCATTGTTGTGAAAATCTGTTCGTCCTTGAAACCAAGATCCTTGAGAATTTTCAGTGACATATGGATGAGAATTGGAGGTCCACACATAATTACAGTCATGCCTGCATCAGGCTTGAGTTCAGTAATAAATGGAGGTACGAATCCTACATGTCCATCCCAGCCTTCTTCTGCACGGTCGATTGTAATGTCGATTGAACAGTTCGGCTGTTTCATCCATGAGTTCTGCATTTCATCAAGACGAACAAGATCAGCCTTTGAACGGGCACCATAGATAACCTGGATTTTTCCGTAATTTGCGCGGTTGTCCATCATATAGTTAACTACAGAGTGAACAGGAGCAATACCGATACCACCGGCAATAACGAGAATATCCTTACCTTTAAGAGCGCCTTCTACAGGGAATCCGTTTCCAACAGGTCCGCGAAGACAGATCTGCTGACCAACTTCTGCTTTGTGAAGCCATTCAGTAACACATCCGCAGCGTTTGATTGAAAATTCCATTGCATCCTGCATTGTAGGGCTTGAAGTAATGGAAATCATTGATTCACCAACGCCTGGAACGATGAGCATTGCACACTGTCCAGGAATATGTTCAAAAAGTTTTTTTCCGTCAAGACCAACTACGCGGAATGTTTTTACATCCGGAGTTTCCTGTTTAATATCAATAATTTTTCCTACGTAAGGAATAAATGATTCTTTGTTTTCCATCTTATTCTCCTTACTAGATATCATCCGATTCGTTAATGGCCTTGATAACCTTAACTACGTTCATGTTTACCGGGCAGCTTTCAAGACAGCGTCCGCAACCAACACAAGAGAACATTCCGTCATGTGCCATAGGATAGTACATCAACTTGTGCATGAATCTCTGGCGGCTTCTTTCCTTCTGTGTGTGTCGTGGATTTTCTGCAGCCATCTGTGTAAAGTCGTTGAACATACAAGAGTCCCAGCAGCGAATCTGACGGATGCCGTTGTTTGTCTTGAAGTCTCTTACATCGAAACACATACATGTCGGGCAGACATACGTACATGTACCGCAGCCAACACAAGCTTCAGAAACTTTATCCCAGATCTTCGAATTGAAGATTTTGAGCATATCTTTGCCCTGGAACTTTGAAAGATCAAGGTGTGCAAAAGGAAGTTTTTCAATTTTTGCAGAAATATCTTTCTTTGTTTCTTCAACAGCTTTTTCATCAGCTTCTGAAAGTACAGATGAAGCCGCAGAAATGAATGCTTTACCTTTTTCTGTGTTTGCCTGGAAGAAATATTTGTCACCGGCAAGCCAGCAGCTTACGTCTCCAGATGGAGAAGCAAGGGAAGCATCAATGTTGTATGTAGAACACAGACATGTTTTTGCAGGTTCATTACATGCAAGAGTAATTACTGTTCCGTGATCGCGGCGGTTCTTGTAATATGAATCAACCGGATTCATGTTAAGGTAAACACCGTCTATACATTCAAAACCCTTTGCATCACAAGCTCTTACACCAAAGATTACGAAATCTTCAATGTCTTTTCTTGGATCTTCAACTTTAACTTCCTGACCGTTCATCTGGTATGAAACCATATGTTCTGTTTTTGGGAAGAAGAAGTCCTTTGCAGAACGAACTGTCTTAAGTGCTGAAGAAAGCTTTGTGCCTTTTTCCCATTTCTGGAAATCAGCGTTTCCTGAGTTGTTGTCTACAGGCAGATACAAAGGCTGTTTTGAACCAATAAGTTCAAATAATGAATCAATCTTATCTTTAGAAATAGAAAGCATTATTCTTCACCTCCGTTATTAGATCTGTCGTATACGATTGTTGTTTCAGGATCATTCTCTTCAAAACGGAGCATTGCAGGTTTTGATTCCATGTCGGCTCCAGCCTGATATTCACCGTAGATTTCATTAATATCTTTGATGAATTTGCGGTTAAGAAGATAAAGTGGAATATTCTGAGGACAAACTCTTGAGCATTCTCCACAGTCTGTACAGCGTCCGGCTACGTGCCATGCTCTGATGATGTGGAAGAGATTTTCTTCAAAGTTTGTTTCTGCAACTTTCTGTGTTGTGTAAAGAGCATTGTTATCAAATACACATTTTTCACAGGTACATGCAGGACATACGTTACGGCATGCATTACAACGGATACAGCGTGACATTTCGCCGCGCCAGAAGTCAAAGCGTTCCTGATCTGTCATTGCTTCAAGCTTTGCAACCATTTCCATGCGCTGAGTATTTGGTTCAAGGTTTGCTTCCTTTGCTTCATCAACGCCAAGGAGTTCATCGCAGGAAACATGTTTCTTTCCTTTGCATGAATCACAAACATCGCCACCATCAATAGCATCCTGACATGGAACACCGATTGCATATACGTCACCGCGTGTGATGCGGTTTTCTTTGAGTAACTGAGTAAATGAGTAAGTATCAGACGGCTTGAGGAATACAAGGACAACTTCAGAAGGAATTGGTGCATCCTGTGCATTTGGGTCCCTCTGTTTTGCCATTGTATTGTTCATGCGTGTTGTACTTTTCTTTACTTCGATTTCACGAGTAATTTTTACGAGATATTTTGAAAGGTTTGCCTTGCAATACTTGTTGAAGACAAATCCTTTGTCGAGTTCTTCTGCTGAAGAGAAAACAGCTGGAGTGATATCTTCATCAAAAAGACCTTTTGACCAGCCTACAACCTTCTGAACTTTTCCTTCAGCAAGTAATTCCTTTGCGCGTGCAATTAGTTTTTCTTGCATCTTAAGTCCTCCAGTTTCTTGTTTTCACCGAGAGCTGTAATCTTTGCAACAAAGTCATTCATAAGTCCTGCAAAGCGTACACCTTCAGCAGCAGAACACCATTCTACACGAGTTCTTTCTTTTTCAATTCCAAGGAAATTGAGCATTGAGAAAAGAAGTGTCATACGGCGGCGTGCAAAATAGTTTCCTGTAGAATAGTGACAGTCACCTGGGTGGCAGCCACACAAAATAACACCATCAGCACCACGCTGGAATGCACGAAGAATGAACAATGGATTCAAGCGGCATGAGCATGGAATGCGGATAATTTTTACGTTTGCAGGGTAATCAAGACGGTTGTTTCCAGCCAAATCAGCACCTGCATAAGAACACCAGTTGCAGCAGAATGCTACGATTTTTGGTGTCCAGTTCTTGTTTGTTTCACTCATAGTACTGCATCAACCTCTGCCAATATCTGGCTGTTAGAGAATCCGTGCAAGTCCATAGCACCTGAAGGACAGGCAACTGTACATGCACCACAACCCTGACACATTGCTGTATTAACCTGAGAAACGTGTCTTGTAATTGTTGTTCTGTTTGGTCCGCGGAAATCCTTGTCAATATAAGAAATTGCACCGTAAGGACAAACGTTAACACACTGACCACATCCGTTACACATGTTTTCATTAGGATGAGCCGTACAAGGGTTTGTTTTGAGACTGTCTTTAACAAGAAGACAGATTGCTTTTGCAGCAGCACCTGAAGACTGTGCTACAGTTTCCGGAATATCTTTTGGACCCTGACAGCAGCCTGCAAGGAAGATACCGGCTGTAGGAGATTCTACAGGGCGGAGTTTTGCATGAGCTTCAAGGAAGAAGTCATTGTTGTCCATTGAAGTTGTAAGCATTGTTGCAAGTGGACGAGCCGATTTGTCAGCTTCGATAGATGCAGCAAGAACAACCATATCAGCCTTAATATGAACCTGTTTGTTCAAAATAAGATCTGACCCCTGAACATCAAGAGTTCCGTCTGAAAGCGGAGTAACTTTTCCTACCTGACCTTTGATGTAGTGAACACCATACTGTTCAACTGCACGGCGGTAGAATTCGTCGAAGAGTTTTCCTGGAGTACGAACATCGATGTAGAATACCCAGACGTTAGTGTCGGGATAGTGATCGCGTGTAAGGATTGCATGCTTTGCAGTATACATACAACAGATTTTTGAACAGTATTCATGTCCCTTTGTTGCATCTGCTGCACAGCGTGAGCCTACACACTGAACGAATACGATGTTCTTTGGTTCCTTACCGTCTGAAGGACGCTTAAGGTGACCGCTTGTTGGACCAGAAGCATTGCAGAGGCGTTCAAATTCAAGTGATGAAACAACGTCTGGACTCTGGCTGTATGCGTATTCGTCAAATTTTGTAAGTTCAATCGGATTGTAACCTGTTGCTACAATGATTGTACCGTATTTTTCTGTGATTACTTCATCCTTCATGTTGAAGTCGATTGCTCCAACTCCACATGCCTTCTGACAGAATCCACATGCTTCTTTGCCGTTTTTTGCAGCTTTCTGGTGCAGACAATAGTTTGCATCGATTGTAGCTACTTTTGGAACAGCTTGTGCGAATGGAATGTAGATTGCCTTTTTATTATCAAGATTAAGGTTGAAGTCATTTGGAACTTTTTTGTTTGGACAAGCTTCGATACATGCGCCACAACCTGTACACTTTGATTCGTCTACATAGCGTGCATGTCTCTTGATGTCGATTGTAAAGTTTCCGATGTATCCCTTTACGCCAACAACTTCAGAATAAGAGAGAATTCTGATGTTTGGATTCTGACTTACTTCAGTCATTTTTGGAGTAACGATACAAGATGCACAGTCGAGGGTAGGGAATGTCTTGTCAAGCATAGCCATCTTTCCGCCGACTGTAACTTTCTTTTCTACGATATCTACAGGGAAGCCTGCATCTGCAATATCAAGAGCTGCTGTAATACCTGCAATACCGCCACCGATAACAAGAGCTCTTTTTGTAACAGGAGTTTCACCTTCTGTAAGAGGGCTGTTGAGGACAGTCTTTGCAACTGCAGCTTTTGCAAGAGCGATTGCTTTTTCTGTATTTTCTTCAATATTTTTGCCAACCCATGAAGTCTGTTCACGGATGTTTGCAATTTCAACTTTGAATTGATTGAGGCCTGCACGTGCTGCACAAGAGCGGAATGTCTTTTCGTGCATACGTGGAGAACATGAACAAAGAACAACGCCTGTAAGTTTGTCGTCTTTGATATGATCTTCAATCATTTTCTGACCGGCAGAAGAACACATGTAAGTGTAGTTAGTTGAGTAAACAACTTCCGGCATCTTGCCAACTTCTTCTGCAACCTTTGCTACGTCTACTGTACCGGCAATATTAGTACCACAGTGACATACAAAAACACCAATTCTTTCCATATACTACTGTGCTCCTATTTGCGGTACTTTCTGAATGCACTCATCAAAAGCTGCTGTGGAGTTTCTGCATCGAGCTTTTCAGGAACCTGAGAAGGATCAAGATGAAGTGGACCACGTTCGCGTTCAACTACTGTGCGTACAGCATCAATAAGTTTTGCCGGCTCTACCTGACGAGGACATCTTTCGAGACATGCAAAACAAGACAAACATGCATAGATTGACTTGCTCTTGAGCAATGGTTCAATTTCATTGTTTTCTACCATCTGAACAAACTGATGTGGATGGTATTCCATTGCATCATAGTTAGGACAAGTTGCAGAACATTTTCCGCAAACCATGCACTTTTTAGGGTTAACACCGCTTGTTTCAAGAATTCTGTCTTTGTAGTTCTGGATTTCTGATTCGAGCATTATGCTTCCTCCTTTACGCCGAGAGCTTCTGCAAGAAGTTCTGTAAAGTAGATAACGTCCATCTTTGTGTCGCTCTGATTTTTGATCAGATTGTAGCGGCAGAGTGGACAGCTTGTTACGAGGAAGTCAGCACCCATATCCTGGGCATTTGTAATGATTTTCTTTGCGCGATTCTGAGGAATTGAAGGATCTTCAAAAGATGCATAGGCACCGCAGCATTCATTGCGTTCTGCGTAAATTACTGGTGTTGCACCGATAGCCTTGATGAAGTCTTCAAGAATCTGTGGATTTTCAGGATCATCGAATTCCATGACTTTTCCTGGACGCAAAAGGAGACATCCGTAGTAAGCTCCGATTTTCTTTCCCTTAAGTGGATTTTTTACGGCAGCCTTTACTTTGTCCCATCCGATTTCGTCTCGGAGAACTTCAAGGAAGTGGAGAACCTTTGTTTCTCCGTGGTATTCAATACCATCCTGAGCAAGATAATTGTTCACTTTGAGAATTGTGTTCTCATCATTCTGCAGATCGTTATTAACCTGCTTAATGACATTGTAACATGCTGAACACAATGTTACTAATGCCTGGTTCTTATCCCTGGCGTCTGCAAGAGCACGAACTGAAGGAAGCTTTGATGCAATTTCATTTTTGCCCGTTGGATAAACACCACCACAGCACTGCCAGTCTTCGATTTCTTCAAGTTTAAAACCGAGGGCTTCAGCACATTTGCGGCCGTAATTATCAAGTTCCTTAGCCTTGTTCTTTAATGTACATCCAGGAAAGTAAGAATAAGTTAGTGTGTTTGTCTGGTCACTCATTCTTTTCTCCATATAATGTATTCGTCCTGCGCTAATTTCAGGACATTTTGTATAATTCTTTACGGATGCTGAAACTTGTTCAGCATAACCGATGGTTCTTATTTTACCATTTCTTCCGGATGGAATACCTTGTCAAATTCTTCTGCTGTCATGAATCCAAGTTCAGTACATGCTTCTTTAAGTGAGATATTCTTTTCGTAAGCAAGGTGACTTGTCTTTGCAGCCTTTTCATATCCGATGTATGGATTGAGGGCTGTAACGAGCATAAGTGAATTGTAAAGGTTGAAATGCATCTTTTCCTTGTTTGCAGTAATTCCAACGGCACAATTGTTGTTGAAGCTTACAATTACTTCTGCGATAAGTCTTACTGACTGAAGGAAGTTGTATGCGATAACAGGCATGAATACATTGAGTTCAAAGTTACCTTGTGAAGCTGCCATTCCGACTGCTGCATCATTTCCCATTACCTGAACTGCAACCATTGTCATTGCTTCACACTGAGTAGGATTTACCTTACCAGGCATGATTGATGAACCAGGTTCATTTTCTGGAATGTGGATTTCACCGATACCGCATCTTGGACCTGAAGCAAGCCAGCGTACATCGTTTGCAATCTTCATGAGGTCTGCAGCAAGAGCCTTGAGTGCTCCGTGTGCAAATGTAATTTCATCCTTTGATGTAAGTGCGTGAAATTTGTTAGGAGCTGTAACAAAGTCTTTTCCTGTAAGTTCAGAAAGTTTTTTTGCAACAAGTGTATCAAATCCCTTTGGTGCGTTGAGTCCTGTTCCAACAGCAGTTCCGCCGAGTGCAAGCTGCTTGAGGTATGGAAGTGTAGAAATAAGCATTTCCTTGTCACGTTCCAAAGATGTTCTCCAGCCTGAAATTTCCTGACTGAAAGAAATTGGTACAGCATCCTGAAGGTGAGTGCGTCCTGATTTTACGATTCCTTCGTTTGCTGCTTCAAGTTTTTTGAAAGTTCCGACAAGAAGATCAATTGCCGGGAAGAGTTTATCTTCAAGTTCTACAACAGCTGCGATATGCATTGCTGTAGGGAATGTATCATTTGAAGACTGGCTCATGTTGATATCATCATTTGGATGACAAAGCTTATCTCCTGCAATCTGATTTGCACGGTTTGCAACAACTTCATTACAGTTCATGTTTGACTGTGTACCTGAACCTGTCTGCCATACAACGAGAGGAAAGTTATCGTTAAGGCTTCCTGAAATAACTTCATCACAAGCTGCAGAAATTGCCTTGAGCTTTGCGTCTGTCATTTTTTCAGGCTTAAGTTCGTTGTTTGCCATTGCAGCTGCCTTCTTAAGGTAACCGAAAGCTTTTGTGATTTCGCGAGGCATTGTTTCAATACCAACGCCGATAAGAAAGTTTTCGTGGCTGCGTTCAGTCTGGGCCCCCCAGAGTTTATCTGCAGGAACTTTTACTTCACCCATTGAATCATGTTCGATTCTGTATTCCATCATGTTCTCCAAATATTAGTTAAAATCGAGCTGTGAGATTACGTTTTTGAGAGCGTCTGCAGATGCTCTGAGTTTTGCAACTTCATCATCTGTGAGGGCAGGAGCAAGGCGTCCTTCAACACCATTTCCGCCGACAACTGTAGGAATTGAAAGACATACATCTTCGATTCCGTATTCACCCTTAAGCATTGTTGAAACGATTGTAACAGAAGGAGTGTTGTTCTTGATAAGTTCACAGAGCTTTGCAGTTGTAACACCGATAGCGTAGTTTGTGCACTTCTTTGCTTCAATGATCATTCCGCCGGATTTGCGAACGTATTCTTCAACAGCATCGCGGTCAAGTTCCTGGTGCTTGTTTCCTACAGCGTTGTTGTAGTCATTTACTGGAACAGATGCGATGTTTACGAGAGACCAAGGTACAAATGAAGAATCTCCGTGTTCACCGAAAACATATGCGTGGAGGTTTGTCTGACCGATTCCGTATTCATCTGCAATCTTTGTGCGCAGACGTGCTGTATCAAGAAGTGTACCTGTACCGATGATGTGATTTGCAGGAATGTTTGATGATTTTGCAAGCTGATATGTAAGAACGTCAACCGGGTTTGCAACAAGAACGTAGATTGCGTCAGGAGCTGCTTTTGTAATCTGTGGAATAATTGATTTGAAGATGTTTACGTTGATCTGTGCAAGATCAAGGCGTGACTGTCCCGGCTTGCGTCCGACACCAGAAGTTACGATAACGATGTCAGAGTTTTTTGCATCTTCATAAGTTCCTGCATGGATGTTTACAGGAGCCATGTAAGGAGTACCCTGACGGATGTCCATAGCTTCACCCTTTGCGCGCTTTTCATCGATATCGATGAGAACGATTTCTGTTGCAATTCCTTTGAGACAAAGAGCATATGCTACAGAAGAACCAACCTGTCCGGCACCAATAATTGTAATTTTGTTTGCCATTTTAATCTCCTTATATGTTTTACGAATACATGTACTAATCATTATTACACAGTATTCCCATTAAATCTCATCGTACACTATAAACTATAACCGTGTAATTGTTAAGTGTTTAATTTTATAATATATAGAAAAAATG
>JAILEY010000014.1 GCA_024687165.1 Treponema sp. | reverse complement strand
ATCTGCGAGGCAATGAACCTTACACTCAACGATCTTCTGTCACAGCCAAAACCAGAAACTGATGCAAAAGTTGTAAGAAAAGATGACAGACAGAAGCTTTTTGAGCAGGATGACGGCGCTCTTGTTTATGAAAGCATTACTCATGGCGACACAAAAATCAAAGGCTCGTGCATGACAATTTCATCTGATCAGCTTTATCCTTTTGTTCCTCATGATCATGATGAGTTGGGGATAATCGTCAGCGGTTCCATGGAAATGAAGATGGACAACAAATCATTTTTTCTTTATCCCGGCGACACGATTTACATTCCCAGCGGCACAATGCATTCTGCAAAAAAAACAAGCAAAGAACCCTGCGTAAGCTACTGGCTTAAAAAATAGAAATAAAGGCTAAGTAATGCTCATAAATCAATGGAAGCGGGAGACTATCCCGAAAAAAGTCTCCCGCTGGGAGTTGATTTCTGAGTATTTTTTATTTGAGTATATTTTATTTTATATTGCACCAAAACGCAAAAAACAGTAAACTCTGCATATAAATTCTATTCAAAGAGGTAAGAATAATGCCGTATTCTGAACCAACAAATCTTGCAGTGTTAGCTTGTCCGGGTGGAGAAAGCTTTGCCAATGAAGTAATCACACACTTGCGTCACATGTACAAGCATCGTTTCTCTCTTAAGAGCGATGTTCTTTCAAAGCGCTACAGTCTTCAGAAGGAAGATGTTGTGCAGAAGATGAATTTCAACAATGACATCAGTACAAGTGATTTGTGTCTTAGAGGAAGCATTGACAAGTATCGTCCGCCGGTTTTCAAAGTAGATGCACAGTTTACATACTTTGCAAACGGAGAGTTTAAGGCAGAATTGATGGAATGTATCCGCGGAAAAGATGTTTTCATTTTCCAGGACATTGAGAATCACGAAGAAATTTCACTTAACGGTGGAAAGAACAAGCTCAAGCTTTCTGTAAACGACCACGTTATGTGTCTTCTTGTAACAATTGATGCTGTTCGTCAGGCAGGTGCAAAGAACATCACACTCGTTCTTCCTGCATACCCATACAGCCGCCAGCACAAAAAGAAGAGCCGCGAAGGTTTGACTGCAGCACTTCTTGGACACATTTACGAAAGCATGGAAGTTAAGAGAATCATCACTCTTGACCTTCACTCACGCGAAATCGTAAACGCATTTGCACACACACACTGTGAAAATCTCCACGCTTCTTATCAGATTATCCGCGAACTTGCAAAAGCAATCGATCTTACAAAAGAAGACCTCGTTGTAGTTTCTCCGGATACAGGCGCTATTGATAGAAATAAATTCTACGCAACTGGACTTAAAAAGCCTCTTGCTATGATTTACAAAGAAAGAGATTATTCTGTTGTTACACAGGATGCAAAAAATACAAACATCAAGTCTGTAAAACTTCTTGGTGACGTTAAAGGTAAGGTTGCATTCCTTGCTGACGATATGCTTGGTACTGGTGGTACTTTGCTCAAGGCTATGGAATTCCTTCACAACAACGGAGCAACAAAAGTTATCGCTGCAATTTCACTTCCATTCTTTACTGGAAATGCAATCGAGCAGTTTGATGAAGCATACAAGAAGGGACTTTTCTACAGAATCATCGGAACAAACGCAGTTTACCACGAAGAACTTCTTAAGCGCGAATGGTATATCAGCACAAATGTTTCTGGTCTGTTTGCAAACGTTATTACAAGACTTCATCACAATCAGTCTTTGGGAGACCTCCTTGATAACCGTTCAATTATTGACAAGCTCATCAAGGTTTCTACACCTGCTGAAAATAACTAAAAGCTGATATTCAGTAAAAATATTTTGGGAGGCTGATTTCGGGATTACTGAGTCAGCCTTTTTTGAATTTTATTAAATATGTATTAAAATTCAAACTGCTGGACATTCACATTTTTATGTGGATTATTAATTTATAAGTGTCTTAATTTTAATCATTAGAGATTTTATAAAATCTGAGGATAATAAACTTACAGATGAATTTACTTTGTGTTGATATTGGAACTTCTTCTTTAAAGGCCGCCGTAATCAGTGAAGACGGAAAAGTACTTGCTTTTAAAAGACGCTTCCTTTTGCTTTATATTACAGAAAATGCTTCACGAGAATGGTTTTCAACTTTGCAGAATGTTATAAAAGATCTTTTTGAAATTAACAAGGATCTGAAAGTTGATGGACTTTGTGTAAGTGGAAACGGCCCGACTCTTGTAACAAGCACTGGAAAAACAATGCTCTGGAATGAAGAGGTTCAGCCTTTAAAAACGAAATCTTTGTTTATTCCGCGGATTGCAGCATTTAAAGATAAGCTTGGTGCAGAATGGAATGAAATCAAAACTATTTTTTCAGGTCCTGAATTTTTAATCAATCGTCTTACAGATGCAGAAGTTACAATTCTTCCGCACGAAAGATATCTTGAAGCCTACTGGACAAAAACTGAATTTGAAAAATGCGGATTGTCATCTGAAGATTTTGAAAAGATGCCGCCGTTTGTTGCTCCTGGTGAACTTGCGGGAAAACTTACACACAAAGCCGCTTCATTTTTAACAGCAGAAGATAACGGAATTGTTGACGGGCTTCCGGTTTACTGTGGTGCTCCTGATTTTATTTCTGCTCTTGTTGGAACAAATACACTTGTCCCTGGAACTTTGTGTGATCGTGCAGGTTCGAGTGAAGGAATAAATTTCTGTACAGAAAAAATGTTAGTTGCAGAAGGACTTCGTTCTTTACCGAGCATTGCAGAAGGAAAGTTTAATGCCAGTGTTCTTCTTCCTGAAACAGGAACAAAGTTTGCTGCATTCAAACAGAAGCTGGAAAGAGAAGCAGGTCGTGAATTCCGTTTCCATGATTTAATCGATGATGTAATTATGAGCGACGGAACAAATGCATCTTATGACCAGGGAAAATATCTGATGATGCAGACTGCTCTTGATGTAAGGAATGCAGTTGCAAAATTAAGAAGTGCCGCAAAAGATAACGGAATTCATTTTCCGGATTCAATGGTGATTACAGGCGGGCAGTGTCTGCATGACGGCTGGAATCAGATGAAGGCTGACATTACCGGAATGGTGATTTACGTTACAGAATGTCCGGATGCAGAACTCCTTGGAGACGCAATTTTTGTATTTGTAAAAATGGGACTTTTCTCTTCAATAGAAGAAGCCGCCTCAAAGCTTGTAAAAAAATCAAAGAAGTTCGTCCCGCATGAAGATGCAGAATAAAAAAAATGGCTACCAGAAAAGACACGGCTGTTCCGCACGGTGCAAGGTAATTGGAATCCGACTGCGGACGCTTCGCGTCCTTGCGAACCTTGCAAGCGCTCCACAGCCGTTTGCTTTTCTTCCCGCCATTTTTTTTATCTGATCTTATTAGCCTTAATTTCTAATTATTATAGATAGAATAAAATTGGCCCGAAGGAGTGTTGAGCAGGACGAAAATATTCTGTTTGTTGCAGTCGCGAAAGCGACATGAAAAATAGTTTCTTTGCAACAAACAGCATATAGATGCTGTACAGCATCGTTTTTGGACTGCTCAACGCGACTGGGAGCCAATTTTAAGCATTCTTTCTTGCTTTTTTCAAAGTTACAATTCCTTCAATCACAAGTTCAACAGAAAGAATGATAAGCAGAGTGCCGATAATAATCTGTGCATAAGAACCCCAGTCTGCATTCTTTCCTAATGTTGAAATAATTTTCATCTGATTTTTGATTGTAAGTGCAAGAGAAGAAATTGTAACAATCATCATGAAAGCCATTGGAGCAAGGAACATCTTGTTGTTCTTACCGATGTTGCCAAGCCATGTTGCAACTGCAAGAAGACCGATTCCTGCAAGAAGCTGATTTGAAGCACCGAAGAGTCCCCAGATTTTCTGCCAGCCTGTAAGACCAAGAAGAATACCAAGAACTACAGTAAGAATTGTTGCAAAGTATTTGTTTGTAACAATTTTCTTCCAGCTGCTCTTTACATCAGAAACTGATTCACCAGGTTCAAGCCAGAACTCCTGGAACATGAATCTTCCAAGACGAGTTGCTGTATCAAGGGAAGTGAGACAGAATGCTGAGTAAGTAAGAACGAGAAGTGTGTACAAGATTTTTTCAAGTCCTGCACAGCCAGGGATCTTTGCACACATAGCTGCAATTCCACCTGCAAAAATATCTGTTGCACCTTTTGTGTGTCCAGTCTGTTTTGCATATGCAATTGCGCAGATTGTAAGAATTGCAAGAATACATTCAAGAAGCATTCCACCGTATGCAATAGGCTTTGCGTGGATTTCCTTATCAAGCTGTTTTGAAGTTGTACCAGAAGAAACGAGAGAGTGGAATCCTGAAATAGCACCACAAGCAATAGTTGTAAAAAGAATAGGGAAAAGGAATTGAGTTCCGTTTGCAGTTTTTACAGAAAAGCCTGTGAACATCGGGAATGATTTTGAATCAATATTTGGATGTGCGCCTACAACTCCAACGAATGCAACAAAGAGCATTGCATAAAGAAGGAATGAAGAAAGATAATCACGCGGCTGAAGAAGAATCCATACCGGAGTGATTGAAGCGATTGCAATGTAAATGCCGACAATAATCATCCATGTTTTTACAGAGAGATAGATCGGGTGAAATTTCATACCGATTGCCATACATGCGATGATTGCGATGATTCCGAAAATTGTTGTAATTGCAAGCGGTGCATTTCTTCTGTAAACAACAAATCCAAAAACAATTGCAACAGCGATGAAAAGAAGTGAAACCATTGCAACAGATGCGTTTGTATCAGTAGCAGCTTTATTAACGGCACCAGTAGCTTTATCAACAACAGGACCGAATGTAGAAGCAACGATTGAAGCAAAAGCCGCAACAACAAGAATCAAAGTTAAGTATGCAAAAATAATGAAAAGACGTTTTGCTCTTTTACCCATATTAACATTGATGATTTCACCAACAGACTGACCTTTATGTTTAAGCGATGCAAAGAGAGCACCAAAGTCATGAACACCACCAAAGAAAATTCCACCGATGAGGATCCAGAGAGTAGCAGGAAGCCATCCGAAAATTGCAGCACCGATTGGACCTGTAATAGGACCGGCACCGGCAATCGAAGAAAAGTGATGCCCCATAAGAACCGGAGCTTTTGCCGGAACGTAGTCAACACCATCATTCATAGTATGTGCAGGAGTCTGTTCGTTTGATTCACCTACACCCCATTGTTTGCAAAGCCATCTTCCGTAGAAAACATAACCTGCGGCAAGAACGGCGATACAAGACAAAAGTAAAAGTAATGTATTCATATATCCTCCTATGGATTACAAAAAATTTTCTCAAGCATTTTTTTTACACAGCGTCCGTTGAAGTTGGAGCTGATGAGTGTACTTTCATTTTTACACTCGATTATTGCAGCGTGATATTCCATCCAGCCGTGAAAGCAAAAAAGAAAGTTCTTCCTGATTCTGCATTTTTTAATTTTCCTGATTACAGATTGTGATGTTTCAGCGCAGATAAAAACCGGAGTTACATAAGTGTACATGTGGCCGCTTCCAATGTGAGCCTGTTTTTTCCAATCCTGATTTACAAAGCTCATGCATGAATCAAAAATTTCTTCTGACAAATTTTCTGCAGAAAAAACATAAATGAATTCTTCACAATCGGCAGTCCAAAGATTTGCTTTTTTAGAAACCAGGAATTTCTGAGAATGTTCGAAATAATCGCAGCGTGCATAAAGACACGGAACATCCTGATTCTGTAAAAGATTAATGTTATAGAATGATTTGAGAGAGCTGATGAATTTTTGTAAAACATCCGACGTATTCATATCTTCAATTCTACTTAAGTTACTTTAGTGTGAGTTAAGTATATGATTCTGTTCTGATTTATGCAATAGAAAAAACTTTTTATAAATAATTGATAAAAAAATGATATATGTATTGACATGTTTTATATAAATCAATATAGTATAAGCACGTTCAGCAATGAATGTACGCTCCTTTAGCTCAGTCGGTAGAGCAACGGACTGTTAATCCGTGTGTCACTGGTTCAAGCCCGGTAAGGGGCGAAGAAAGACCTTCAGTTAATCCTGAAGGTTTTTTTATTTTTAAATTAAATTACAATTAAGCACATCCGGGCTTGCCCGCGAGTTTGCAGTGCAAACGCGGAAAGCAAACGGAGTTTGCGCCGTAAGGGGTGAATGAGGTCTTCAATTAATTTTGGAGACCTTTTTTGTTTTAAATGAAATTTTGATTTTTTTGTACTTTATGTTATATTTAAAAATAAACGGAGGTAGTTATGCCATTAAAAGCTTTGGAACAAAAATTAAATACTTTTCCTGAAGAATATTTTGATGAAATTAATGCATTTTTTGATTTGCTTTCGTACAAAGTAATGGCATTGACTTCAAAAAAAAATGAAACTCATCAGAAAGTAATTCCAGGTCTTGCTGCAGGAAAGTGGAAATATCCTAAGGATATAAATGCTTTTGATAATGAGGTTGAAGAAATGTTTGAGGAATATGTATGAAAATCTTATTAGATACACATATTCTTGTTTGGTTTCATTCAAATGACAGCGCCCTTTCTGAGAGAGCGAGAAAAATTCTTTTAGATCCAGAAAATGATATTTATTATAGTTCAATAAATATTTGGGAAACTCAAATAAAGCATTTAAAACATGAAAAAGAAATTAATTTTTCTGGTGATGATTTGAATAAAATGAGTATTGCAGCTGGTCTGAAATGCTTAAATTTAAAACCAGAACATTGTATTGAATTAAAAAGTCTTATTTTTGATGAAAAAAATGCACCTCATCCACATAAAGATCCGTTTGATAGAATTTTAATCAGCCAGGCAAAATCTGAAAATATGGTTTTGATGACACATGATTCCCTGATACCATTTTATAATGAACCATGTATTTTAAGTGTTTAGTTTTTTCTTAATGTGCAATCAAAGTTCATGGTATTTCTTTTTTTTACTTATATGACTTACTTTCAATAAGTTTATCTATATTTGCAAAAGCATTTTCCAATGCTTCGCTATGATACATTTCATACATATTAAAAACATAATCGGTCAAATTTAATTCATCAAGTTTGTGAAGAACCTTATCAGCGGTTGTATTTTTGTAATGTGCGTACTGTTCCATAAGGAAAGTAAAGAACTCCATTTTCTTTGACATTTAATCTCTCCTTAGATACAAGGAATTACGGGGATCTCCTGTAACAAGTTCCGCTTCCCACATATCAAAAATTCCTGCGGGGCTGAATTCCCACATTTCAAGTTCAGGATTACAAAGCATCTGATAGGTTTTAGAAAATAAAAATTTTCTGAAGGAGTCCATAATTGAATATCCATACTTATTGCTTATGAGCAGTGAAACTTCGTTATCATAAAACTGAAGAATATACGGGAGTTCTTTTTCCATTTATTTTGTCTCCAGAAATATAAGTTTTTCTATTGCTTTTTCAGTTCTAAAAGTATACTGGTCACACAATTTTTGTGGCATTAGTCGTTTTATTGTGCTTAATATACCATACTTTATAATAAAATGCAGTTGCTGCTGCAGGATGAAAGCGGGGAATCTTATATTTATTCTCTAAGACTTTTTGAAAAAGTAGAGTAGAGATGTTTTAGAAAGCAAGTCGAGGGAGGGGCTTGTTTTCTTTAAGGTTTTGTTTATTTTATGAAATAATTTTAAATGATTCTTCAAATTTTTCATTCATAGCCACATCGCTTGCATTAAAGAATGGAAGACCGATCAAAACATAACCGTCAGATTTTTCCATTACGATATTTTCTAGCCCATAGCGTTTGCTGATTTCTTTTAGAAAATCCTGCTTCCAGCCGTCGTTGTCTTCACCTGCAAGATGTGAACCTTTTGGCTCAATGAAAACTTGAAAATATGTATTCTGTTGTTTTTCTTTTCCGTGAAGGAATAAAAGAAAGTCTGGTTGAAATCCTCGACCTGTTTCAAAGTCAAAAATTTTGTAAACTTCTTCATTTCTGAGGAGTTGGAATGATTCATACTTTTGAAGTAAGTTTGATTCATGATTTTTAATGAATTCAATAAGATTGCGTTCTTCCTCTGTTCCCCAGAATGAATCAAGCGTGTACCAGTTTTTATTTTTTAATTCATTTTCGAGTTGCATGTTTTCTGTTGTTTCTGATTTAGAATCATCTATTAGAATCATTTTTTCTTTTTTAAAACAAACTTTTCCTTTTTGTTCATCAAAACTGAAAATATCAGAGAATTTAACGAGTCGGAAATCACTTCCAATATACGGTTTGTCGTAGCTTTCAAGTTCACCTTGAACATAAAGAAAGAAGTCCTCGCAGAGTTTTAAAATCTTTTTATTAGGGATGTCATCATAATTTGAATCAGAAGTGAGTGTGATTTTGACATCTTTTAAGAAATCAAAAAAATCTTCTGAAGTTTCTATGTTAAAACGTTTTCTTAAATTTTCAAAAGAGAAATACGAAGCTGAATTTGTATTCAATCGATGAATCGCTTTGTATTTTATATGAGTCGGAATTTCTGAAAACTTTATGGTTTGTGTATTCAATCCTTGAGATTCAGCTACAAATCGTTCATCTTCTTTTTGGGAAAAATTTACTGCCTGTATTTCCGAATATAAGTTTGTAAGGATTATGTACGGAAATGGCGGTAACTTCTCAAAATCTTCGGGAAGTGTTTTTAAACGTCGATTAGGATTTTCTTTCTGCTCATTTACAAAAAGATACATTCCGTTAAGTTCTGCCTGTTTTTCTTTTTTGACAGAAAAAACTTTTTGTGTTCTTTTTTCTTGAATAAGACCGCGGTTTTTAAGTTCTGCAGAAAGTTCTGAAATGTATCGATGGTCTTCGTCGGAATGAAAGTAGAATTCTTCGAGAATACGCAGAGGATTTTGTAAGTCATCGTCAAATTTTCGACGAGATTTTTCTTTATCTTTGTATGCAAATGGAAAATATCGTACTCCACGACCAATCAGCTGAACTTCGCTAGTCGTGCTGCTTCCGGCTTTTTTATTGTGAAAGTCCATATCTCGTCCTTCATAAAGTCGAACGATGTCATAAAGATTTAAAACATCCCAGCCTTCTGTAAGACGCTGAACCGTAAAGATTGCACGAATATGATTATTTGCGTCTTCAAGACTGTTAAGCAAGCGGTCAATCTCGCTGTCAGTTTTTTCTTTTTTTGTTTTGTTTGTCTTTGAGTTTGTGATAATGATATTTCGTTCTTGAAAATTTTCCCGGATATATTGGGCGACAGTATCAAATGAGATTGAATTTTCTTCTATGTAATGATCAATTCTCTCGAAAATGCGTTCATCGAGTATGTAGGAAGATTCTTCAGTATTTTCGGTCATTGGATTTGTCGAAGTAATTTTGTTAGCAGTCATTTTTTGTACGAAATCAAAATTTTCTGCATTTACATTTTTGCATAATTCAACGAAATTCTGATAGTCTGATTTTGAATTTTCAATTTCTTTGCTACGGAATAAAATTACAGGTTTGAAATTTGCAATTCCTGCTTTTGTAGCAATTTCGTATCGATACCAGTTTAGTAAAAGAGCCTGCAAAATTCGTTCTTTGAGGTCAAGATTAGAACGAACTAGGCGGATATGTTTTGTGCATCCTGCTTCAACAAAATCTTTTAAATCAAACTTTGTTATGATTTTATCTTCATATTTATTTCTAACTTCTTCTGTATTAGGAATTGTCGCTGTAAATTCCAAAAGTGCATTTTTATTTTGAACGCTTTGATTTCCGTTTTTATTTAAAATGCAATGACAGACTGTGTGCTCCCAGGTTCGCTCAATATCCTCATCCTTTGCACCTTCTCGAAGTTCGCCTATAAATGAAATGTCGTTTGTAAGTTCATTTGCAGAATCAGAAGATTTCTTCTTGCTGGTAGTCGCATTTAAGTGATGTGCCTCGTCACCAAAAAGAATTACATCGCGTTTCTGCAAATCTGAAAGCAGGAGTGCATTTTCACTTTCTTTATAAATGTCGTTGTGGAGTTTTTGAATAGAAGTGAATTTTATCTGAATGTCATCGCATGAATCTGAAAATTGTTCAACTTCGCGAGTATTTACATGCACACCGTCAATTACGATATTTTCAGTAAAAAGATATTTGTTATGAGTGCTGTCGATAAAGTTTGCCTGTGTTTTTCCAAGAATTGCATTTTGATTTACGAAGAATATAAAATTGCGATAGCCTTGTTTGTAGTAGTACAAAATCAAAGCTGCCATTACGAGAGTTTTTCCGCTTCCTGTCGCCATATTGAACATAAGATTATTCGGAGAAACGATTTCACCTTTTTTGATTTTCTTTTCACAAAGCCGTTCATTAATCAAAAAGTTTTCAAGAGCTTTTTTTTGCCAGTCGTAAAGCGTGTATCGAAGATTTTCTGTAATATAAGACGGAATTTCGTAAACTTCTTCATCTAAAACTTCTTTTTGATTTTCAATCTTTTCGTACAGCATTATTCACCGTCCTTTTTTAGTTCATAAAAATCTTCGGTGATTTTAATGTCGTTTTGCGTGAGACCAGAATTTTTGTCATGGCGGTCGTCTGCGTTCACATAAAGCTGATTCAAGTCGAGCATGCGAGAAAACATTTCTTTTTGTTTATCGAGAGAAAGTGATTTGAATCGTTCTGTTTCAATTTCTTTGCGGAAATCTTTTACCCGCATATTGTAGTGCAAGAAATACTTTGAGCAGAGTTCCTCAAAAATTTGTATAAGCTCAGAAACGTCCTTACAAGAAGAAATAAGATGAAGGGCGGTTTCGTTTTTTTGAGCAAGTTCCATGTAGACAAATGAGCCGCCGCCTTGCCAGTTTATTGATTTTGAAATGCCTGATGGGTCCCCATTTATTACATTTTGCAGACGAACAATGCTGTCATTTTCACCGTAATCGAGTTGTTCAATACCGATATATTGCCGGTTCATTTTGTGAGCAACAGCCGCTGTTGTGCCAGAGCCAAGATGATAATCGAGAACGATGTCGTGTTCATCGGTGCCCATTTCAATAATTCTTTCAATTAAAGCTTCTGGTTTTTTTCCATTTTTTAGTTTTACTCCACCTTCTGGTGCAATTCCTGTTGTTTTTATATCAGCCCATAAGGAACCTAATTCTTTTAATATTGTTTTTTTCCCATTTTTGTCGGTACCAATATTTTTTGAATAGAATCTTACCATTCTTCCTCGATAGGTATAAATATCTTCTTTTCCGTCTCTTTTATAAATATCCCATGAATTATTCATTTTAGAACGATCCATAGCTTCCCTTAATCCTATTCCAGGACCTTTCGGTCCAATTCCCTGAAAAATACAATCTGCATTTTCAATTATAAACTTACGAACATCATCAGCCTCTATGTTTCTTTCTTTTAAGACTTCTTTTACGGATTTTACTTTCCATTCTTTATAGTTAGGTTCATTTTTATTTGTGATAAACTGATTATAAGCAATGTCATAATCGCGTTCTATCCAAAGAGGTTTATATTTTCGTGTATTATAGTTTTTAGCATAATACAAACCATATTCACAATTTTTAGGCATGAAAGGATTTTGAAATTCATTTGCAGCACCTTCGTTCATTTTAATTTCTACAATCTGAATAAAATCAAAAAGTTCGTTCATAAGAACTTGTAAATATGCCATCTCATTGTCATCACATTGAACAAAAATAGTACCGTCATCTCTTAATAATTCTTTTGCAACTTCTAATCTATTTTTCATAAATGTAAGCCATGAAGAATGATTGAAATTATCATTATATGAAAAGCTGTCATTGCCAGTATTGTAAGGAACATCAATATAAATCAGCTTCACTTTGCCCGCAAACTGCTTTTTGAGAGAATGAAGCGCAAGCAAGTTGTTTCCCTTGATGATAAGATTATCTGTAATTGTTCCTTCCTCGTTTCTGTTAAACTTTAAAATTTCGACTGATTCAACTACTGAGTTAGAGTTCTTTTCATATTTTTTTGCATTACAAAAAGCTTTAGGCGAAAAAAGAGAATCTATTTCATCTCTTGCTAGAATTTCGTTGTAGAAAACTTCTTTTCGTTTTCCCTGCTTCTCAACATACTTTTTAATTTTTTCATCGTATTCAAAATATGCATCCAATCCGTCTTCTTTTTTCTGTCCGCCCTCTAGCACACAATCTTTAAATGGAAAATTTAGTACGACTTCACTTCTGTCTGTCAGACTACTGTCGCCCATATAAAGCCCGATTTGCTTTCCGAGATATTTTGAATAAGAATTGCAGGATGAAGAATATTCTAAAAACTCTTTGAATTGCACGGTGTTAAAAACAAAACTGTCGAGTACAGGTGCAAAGAAAGCCTTTTTTGATTGCGGATTTTTTAGAAGCGGTTCAAGAAGCTTTGTATCACCTCTGTCTGCATAGTCTTTAATAACATTTATTTTAAGATTCTGTTTTTCATCTATAAATTCAGGGATTGTTGCAAGAAGTTTTTCGATTTTTGATTTGAGAGCATTTGTTTCAGGCGTGTCGATGTAAGGCATTTTAAAAACTCCAATTTATTGTCTATGAGTTAAAAATAAAAGCGAATTGTAATTTTATTTTATTATATGGTTATATTATCGGTTAATATTTTAAGGCTTTAAGTGAATTTAATAGCGAATAGTCGATTATAATCATAGCGAATAGTGATTATAAAATAAGTAAATGAATGGAAATGAATTAAGCAAAATTTATGCGGAAAATATAAAACGAATCAGATTGTTAAAAGGAATGAGTCAGGAGCAGCTGGCAGACCTATCTAAAATTACTCCTCCGTATATCAGTGAAATTGAAAATCAGAGGAAAATTGGAAGTTTTGAAACTATTTCTGCAATAGCTAATGCCCTTGAAGTTGAGCCTTACGAATTATTTTTACCACAAGGAACAGTCATCAGTCACAATGAAAAGCGCACAAAAGATTTGATGAAGCGACTTCGTTCAAATTTCAGTGAGCTTGTAGACACAATGGAAGAATTTTTGAAGGATTAATCAAACCAGTTTTCGATTTTTAAAGGGAAATATTCTTGAACAGGAGCAAAATCTTTTATGTTTCTTGTTACAAGGACAAGATCATTTGCAAGAGAATCAAGAAGATATTTCGCCATTACCAGATTTCCTTTGGTTTATACATTTCCTGTGAGCGATTTAGTTCAAAAGCGGAGTTCATAAATTGTGCGTCATCTGCAAATAATTCTTTAGAATCGTTTCTCCAGCGAGAAATGGCTTCTTTATATGAATCTTTATGACTTTCAAAATCATTGAATTTTGATTTGAGTTTTAGGTACATAATGAAATCGCTGATTTGAGAAATATATGAATCTGGTAAGTTTTTTATTTCTTCTGCAAGCATTGCCCCGCTCATAGACACCTCCTTGCGTTCAATAATACTATATAGCGAGAAAAAATAACCGTCAAGTTTTCTAGAATGGTGTTTTATATCCCCCCCACCTTTTGTAATTTTAATTTTTTTCTATTATAATCAGCGTATTATGAAATACAATTTTCTTAGAATTGCCTGTGCAAGCCCGGAGCTTAAGGTTGCAGACTGCGTTTTTAATTCGCAGCAGATTGTAAATTCAGTAAAAGAAGCTGACTCAAAAAAAGCGGAAATTCTTGTTTTCCCGGAGTTATGTATTTCGTCTTATTCCTGTAGCGACTTGTTTTTGCAGAATACAATTCTTGAATCATCAATTAAATCACTTTTAAAAATATGTGCTGAAACTGCAAAGACAAAAATTCTTTTTGTTGTTGGGCTTCCTGTAAGATTCGGTGCTGAACTCTATAATGTTGCAGCCTTTTGTCAGAGCGGAAAAATTCTCGCATTCATTCCAAAATCTTTTATTCCTAATTACAGCGAATTTTATGAAGCAAGATGGTTCTCTTCTGCATTCAAAGGAATAAAAAATTACATCATAGAAACTGAAAAAGAATCAATTTCAATTCCATTTGGAACAGACATTTTGATTTCTTCAAAAGACGGCTGTGTAAAAGTTGCGGCAGAAATCTGTGAAGACCTTTGGGTTCCTCTTTCTCCTTCAACACGTCATGCACTTAACGGTGCAAATGTGATTTTAAATTTAAGTGCATCAAATGAAATTGTTGGAAAAGCTGAATACAGAAAAAATCTTGTTGCTTCTCATTCTGCAAAAACTCTTTCTGTATACGCTTATGCAAATGCATGTCAGGATGAAAGCACAACGGATTTAATTTTCTCTGGCCACAGCATCATTTGTTCGAACGGAACTTTGTGTGCTCAGTCTGAGCTTTTTGAAAACAGAAATAAAATAATTTATGCAGATGTTGATATTGAAAAAATAAATTTTGATAGAGTAAAGACTACAACTTTTTCTGCTACAGACGGAAGTTATGTTGAAATTACCGCTCCTTCTGACATCGGCTGTAAATCAAATGATGATATTGATCTTTCTGTTTTGAATCCGTATCCGTTTGTTCCTCAGGATGATTTAAAAAGAAAAGAAAGATGCCGTGCTATAATCGACATGCAGGCAAATGGTCTTGCAAAAAGATTGAGGCACACAAATACAAAAGAAGTTGTTCTTGGAATCAGCGGTGGACTGGACTCTACTCTTGCACTTATGGTCTGCAACCGTGCTTTTGAAATCTGCGGACTTGATAAAAAAGGAATCAACGCAATCACAATGCCTTGCTTTGGAACAAGTGTACGTACAAGAAAAAATGCAACAAATCTTGCAGAAGCACTTGGAATCACTTTTAAGGAAATTGTAATCAAAGATTCTGTAAATCAGCATTTTGCAGATATCGGTCATGATCCTGAAGTTCACAATATTGCTTATGAAAACTGTCAGGCCCGTGAAAGAACTCAGGTTCTGATGGATTATTCAAACGACGGTCACGGATTTGTAATTGGTACAGGAGACCTTTCTGAACTTGCTCTCGGCTGGTGTACTTACAACGGTGACCACATGTCAATGTACGGAGTTAACACATCGATTCCAAAGACTCTTGTAAAATATCTTGTTCAGTATTTTGCAGATGAAACTGATAATAAAATTATTCACGACACTCTTATGGATATAATCGACACTCCTGTCAGCCCTGAGCTTTTGCCTCTTGATAAAGACGGACAGATTGCACAGAAGACAGAAGATAATGTCGGCCCTTACATTCTGCATGATTTCTTTTTGTACAATGCAGTTCGTTTTGGTTTTAGTCCACGAAAGATTTTCTTTCTTGCCTGTAAAGCTTTTGAAAAAATGTATGATGCTGCCTTTATAAAAAAATGGCTCGTAACTTTTTACAAAAGATTTTTCTCTCAGCAGTTTAAAAGAAGCTGTATGCCGGACGGTGCAAAGGTTGGAACAATAAATCTTTCACCGCGCGGAGACTGGAGAATGCCGAGTGATGCTTCTTCTGCTTTGTGGACAGGAGATCTTGATTTGTGATAATCGATTTTCATACTCATATTTTCCCGGATAAGATTGTTGACGCTGCGATGAAAAAAATGATGGAGATGAGTCAGCTTACACCGGAGCTTGATGGACGGGAAAAGTCGCTCATTGAATCAATGGAAAGAAGCGGTGTGGACATGAGCATCGTTTTGCCTGTTGCAACGAATCCTTTAAAGTGTGACAGTCTGAATCAATACGCTGCTTCAATCAATGAAAAATATAAAGGTAAAAAACATTCTCTTCTTTGTTTTGCAGGAGTTCATCCTTATGCTCCGGACCTTGAAGATTTATTTAAAAGAATTGTCGGTATGGGATTTAAAGGAATAAAGCTTCATCCTGATTATCAGGGCTTTTTCTTTGATGATCCAAAATGCAAAAAAACAATTGAGCTTGCTGAAAAAAATAATCTTGTTACGGTTGTTCATTCAGGACTTGATTACGGATATGTAACTGAAATCCGTTGTACTCCTCAGCGTATTCTTGATGTTGCCCGTGATTTAAAACCGAAGCGTCTTGTTATGGCTCACCTTGGTGCAAACTCTATGTGGTATGATGTTGAAAAAACAATATGTGGACTTGGGCTTTATTTTGATACTGCTTTTATTAATCCGCGGATAACTGACGATCAGCTTGTAAGAATAATCAGGGCAAACGGTGCAGACAAAATTCTTTTTGCAACAGACAGCCCGTGGAATGATCAGAAAAAGGATATTGATTTTATAGAAAGACAAAATATTTCAATAGAAGAAAAATCTATGATATTTTCAAAAAATGCATTAAATTTAATTTAATGGGGTTAAGAGCTATGCCTAAGGTGATTTTTAAAGGGGCAAAAGAAACTCGAAGAATTTTTGTATTATTATTTCTCATATTCGTTGGATCCGCTTTTATTTTTGGAAGCATAATTTTTTTCAATAAAATTATTAAAATGAAAAATGCAAGCTTCCTTAAAGATAAGACTGTTAGTGCAGGAAAATTTTATACGGAAAAAATTATTGCAGCAAAACGGGCTTTAAAATCCATAACATATATTTATGAAAAAAGAGAAAATGTTGCAATTGAAGAAATAAAAAGAGTTCAAAGATATTTACCATTTGGTTCGGTTGAATATGCAACTGGCGGAATCCGTTTTGACTCTGAAGGAAATTCTGCCGTATGTATGAATGATAATTTTTATCTTGAAGGATTGAGGGGACATTCCGGGACTGACGTTTTTTTTGACAAGAAGACTAACAGTAATTGCATCATTTTTTACATTCCTCATTTTTATAAAGGAACTGTTAAGGGTGTTTTTATCGGTCTTCTTGATTCAAAATTTTTGTCTACAATCAGTGAAACAAAATTTTATGATGAAGTTGCAGAATCTTATTTGTGTGCAAGAGACGGAACAATTCTTGGAAAATCTGGAATTGAAAATGACTTTAAAAATATTTTTGTTTACTTTTCTAAAATAAATGCTTTCAATGATGAGAAAGAAAAAAGTGAACTTAAAAAATCTTTTTTAATTTCAAGAAGTGTTCCGTTTACTTTTAATAAGGACGGCCGTGAAGCAAATGCGTATCTTTATTCTGAAATAAATTATCCGTGGGTTTATGTGATTGTGATGCCTGAATCTGTGGATAATGATATTATAAATTTGTTCCGCCACATTATCATTGGAATCATTACGCTTATTGTAGTTATCCTTGTGATTGTTCTTGTTTATTTTGGAATTGAATATAGAAAAGAAACTGAACGAGTCATGATTGAAGGCAAAATGAATTTGATGAAAGCCTATCACATGATTAAGTGTCTTACAAATGCTTACAGAACTTGTATCTATATTGATTATGAAAAAGAAATTGTAACTCAGATTAAGTATCTTACATCTTCACTTGATGAGAATATTTATAATGTCAGAAAAAAGGATGAGGCCATAAAACTTGTTGAACAGTTGCCGCTTGAATCTCAGAAAATTCTTTATGATTTTATTAATCCAAAAACTTTGAACGATCGTTTTGCAAAAAGAAATGTAATTACTGCAGAATGTCTTAACAGGGATGATAACTGGATTGAAGTAAGTCTTATCGTATCGGATAGAGATGAAAATGGAAATGTAAAAACTGCGATGCTTACAACCCATGACATCGACAGAGAGAAAAAACTTGAACTTCAGGCTGCAGAAAACCTTGCTGAAGCAGAAAGAGCAAATAATGCAAAAACAGAATTCCTTTCGCGAATGAGTCACGATATCAGAACTCCTTTAAACGGAATAATCGGAATGACTCATATTGCTCAGAATAATTTTAAAGAGTCAGAGATTGTAAAAGATGCGCTCGGCAAAATTGATCACAGTTCAAATCTTCTGCTTACACTTATTAACGATGTTCTTGATTTGAGCAGGATTGAAAGCGGCCGTGTTGTAATGACTCATGAACATATGAATCTTAAAGAGATTGTGGACGGCTGTCTGCTTGTTCTTAAAGGCTATTTGTATAACAGGGATCTTGAAGTAAAAATTAATGCTGATGATTTTGAAAATCCAAATGCGTTTGGAGATGAGCTTCATTTAAGACAGATTCTTCTTAACATTTTGAGCAATGCCATAAAGTATACTCATGACGGTGGAACTGTTGAGATTAATACCTCTTCTAAAAAAATTGATGAAAAGAAACAGCATTTTGTTTTTTCTGTAAAAGATAATGGAATCGGAATGAGCAGTGAATTCCTGAAGAGAGTATTTGAACCTTTCTCAATGGAAAATTCTGCACCTGTAAATGGAATATACAACGGCTCCGGACTTGGAATGCCTATCGTAAAGAAATTTACAGAGCTTATGAACGGTACAGTAAATGTTCAAAGTGAAAAGAATGTAGGTACAACAGTTACAATAGAAATCGATTTTGAAACTGATGATAAATTTGTTCCGTCTGAAATTGAACTTTCGATGGGTTCAGAGGAATCTGTTGATTATTCAGGACTCAAGGTTCTTCTTGTTGATGATAATGATCTTAACAGGGAAGTTGCAATATACATGCTCAATGACAGAAATATTGAAGTTGTTACTGCTGTGAATGGTGAAGATGCTGTTGAAAAATTTCTTGCATCAAAGCCCGGTGAATATGATTGTATCTTCATGGATGTAATGATGCCTGTTATGAACGGTTATGAAGCAACAAAAAATATTCGTGCAATGGAACAGAGAGCGGATGCAAAAACTATCCCGATTATTGCAATGACTGCAAATGCATTTTCTGAAGATATTAAGGAAGCACTTGAAAGCGGCATGACGACTCATGTTTCAAAGCCTGTCAATGATGAAAAAATTGATGAAGCTCTTATCCGTTATGTACTTAAAAAATCTGAATAGTAAAATCTTCAGAATCTGAAAGCTTTTGTTCAAACTCTTTTTCTTTTTCTCTTGCTGCATTTTCAAGACTTTCCTCGTAACCTGTAAGGGCTGCGAAAGGAGAAAATTGTGCAGCTCTGTTTTGCCTGCTCATCGGCGGATGATTTCTTGACTTGTGATGCGGAAGATTGATTATGTCGCTGTAGCGGTTCATGATTTATTTTATTCTTTATTGGTTCCTGGTGTAAAGAGAGGATTTCACCTTGTGCAAATTTTGCACAAACTGTTATAATCAGGTTAATATAATTAATTTAGAATTATTATAGATATAATAAAATTGGCGCGACTGGGAGCCATTTTTTTTAATTTTTAGATTTAAATTAATAATTTATTTTAAGGAGGCTGGATGCTCACATCTGGCAAAACTTGGTTCATTGTTTAAACGCCTTGAAAGATAAATTTCTTTTGGGCGGTCTTTCAAGGTTTGTTTTCGGGAAATAATCCTGGCTCAAAAAACAATTCTTTGGAGATAAA
Source organism: Treponema sp. (assembly GCA_024687165.1). GTDB lineage: Bacteria > Spirochaetota > Spirochaetia > Treponematales > Treponemataceae > Treponema_D. Next base: position 4,712 of record JAILEY010000014.1, on the reverse strand, counting down.
CATGAACACAAATTTTACAATTCGCGTAGAAGAAAAACGCGACTATAGAGAAGTTGAAAATCTTACCAGAGATTCATTCTGGAATGTTTACAGACCTGGCTGCACGGAGCATTATGTCCTGCACTGTTACAGAAGTAATAGTGATTTTATTCCTGAGCTTTCTCTTGTCATGGAGAAAGACGGAAAAATAATCGGGCATGTAATGTTTTCTAAAGCAGAGCTGATAGTTGAAAAAGATGGTGTGCCGACTGGAGAAAAGCTTCCAATCTGGACTTTCGGACCAATCAGCATTCATCCGGATTTTAAACGTCAGGGCTACGGCTTACAGCTTTTAAAGTTTGCACTGGAAAAAGCCAAGGCTTTAGGAATCGGATTTATCTGCATGGAAGGCAATATTGATTTTTACCGCTACGCAGGATTTGACCTCGCAAGTAGACTGAACATTCATTATCACGCAGAGCCGAGGGAATCTGAAGTTCCGTACTTTTTAGCACAGGAATTGATTCCGGGATTTTTAAAAGGCATTGAAGCAACATACACGCCACCAAAGGGTTATTTTGCTGCTGAAGAAAATCCAGAAGACTTTGCAAAGTATGAAGCAGAATTTCCTTATAAGAAAAAACTTGTTCTGCCTGGTCAGTTAGGTTAATTGAGAGAATCCCGTAGTTTTTTTGCTGCGGGATTTTTTTGTGAATACATAATGAAGGAAGCAAAACTCTTATGTTCTTAGTATTTGAATTTGAAAATGAAGAGTTTATGAAAGAACTGCTTGAGGGAATGTATAAAGAACTAAAATAAGTCTTTGTAAATTTTGACATTTGCAATTTCAAAAAAGGATTAAGAATTGGAAAAACAAAAAATGTTTAGACTTGGCACCGCCCTTATCATTCTTGCTGGATGTTTCTGGGGAAGCATGGGCATCTTTGTAAGAAAGCTTGGTACATATGGATTCAGTGCCATTCAGATTGTTTCAATTCGCATTACTCTGGCAGCTCTGATTTTTTGTCTGGTCCTTCTGGTAAAAGACCGCAGGGGCTTTAAGATTTCGCCAAAGGATATTCCGCTTTTTCTTGGCCTTGGTTTTGGAAGCATTCTTTTTTTTACCATCTGCTATTTTACAGCCATCACTATGATGCCGCTTTCAACTGCAGCGATTCTGCTTTATACGTCGCCGGTGTGGATTATGCTCATGTCCATTTTCTTCTTTCATGAAAAGCTGGATAGAAGAAAGCTGCTTGCGCTAGGCCTTGCCTTTGCGGGCTGTGTACTTGTTTCGGGAATTTCTGGAGAAGGGATGACTGTGACTGGTCTGCTTATTGGCCTTGGTTCTGGAATCGGCTACGGCTTATACAGCATTCTGGGTAAAGTTGCCTTGCGTAAATATTCTTCCTACACCGTTACAACTTACACCTTTATTTTTGCGGCTGTTGGTTCTTGGATTATCAGCCGACCTGCAGATATGATGGGGAAGTTTTCGAGCGCACCGGATCTGGGTTTCCTGATTTTCTTCTGTTTCCTGACAGCCTTAATTACCGCAGTGATTCCTTTCCTGTCATACACTCTCGGCCTCGAAAGTGTAGAAGCAAGCAAAGCCGGAATCATCGCAACTATCGAACCAATGGTAGCAACTCTGATCGGAATCCTCGTGTTTGCGGAAAAGCTGACTCTTATGTCTGGCGCAGGTATTCTTTTGATTCTGGCGGCTGTGGTGGTTTTGAATTTGAAAAAGAAGTAGAGCTTATTTCCACTCAAGGCGCATTTTGAGAAAATCTTTCATATCTTTGTAGAAGTCCATTGGCGGCGGAGTGATTTTGATTTTTTTGAGGGCCTGCTGAACCAGTGGATTTTTGTAGCAGCAGACTGCGTTTGATGAAGCGTAAAAAAGTACGTCCAGCTGGATTTTGTAAGCTGCTTCAGCCGGGATTTTGAGCATGGCGGCCAGGCGGTCGCTTACGGAGGCAGCCAGATCGTAATATTTCTTTTTGAAGATAGCCAGGCGGTCTACGGTTACGTTTGTTTCGATCACGGGATTTAAATATGACACATAGCGCATGTAATCCTGATTTGCATTGAGGATTCCGGCCCACACTTCGGCAATTACTTCTGTTGAAAAATTACTTCCCTTCGGCATTGCGGCGAGCAGGGCACCGTAGTAGGCTTCCATTTTATCTCCGACAATTTCCAGAATGATTTCTTCTTTTGTCGTAACGTACTTGTAAAGATTTGCGCGCGACCAGCCAAGCTTTTCTGCAATCGTTGTGAGCGAGATTTCTACATATGGTGATGTTGCGAAAAGTTCTGCAGTCGCATCCTTAATCTGAGTCATTCGTTCTTCTTTGTGTTCGTCACTTCTTGCGCGGATATATTCGGCCATGGGTACATTATAGTACATGTCGGGTGGTTTTTCAATAAGCGACAAAGTATTATTTATTTTCGAAATAAGTGTTGACAAGTAACTGTTTATCTCTTATGATTATTTTAGTGACGAAGTGTTACTTATTTGCAAGGAGATTAAAATGATTGGAAACTTTTCTTATTCTAACCCGACTAAACTTTACTTTGGCGAGAATGCGCTGGATTATTTAGATACTGAACTTCCTAAATATGGCAAGAAGATTCTTTTGACTTACGGGGGCGGCTCTATCAAAAAGAACGGTATTTACGATGCTGTGGTGGCTGCGCTTAAAAAGAACGGCAAGGAGATTGTTGAGCTGCCTGGTGTTATGCCTAACCCTACAAGCGAAAAGCTGATTGAAGGATGTAAGCTGGCCCGCGCTGAAAACGTGGACTTTATTCTTGCTGTTGGCGGCGGTTCTACTATTGATTATGCAAAGGGCGTTTCGGTTGGTGCCTGGTGGGATGGCGACCCTTGGGAAAAATTTTATGTGAAGATGGAAGAGCCAAAGGTCGGCGACCGCATTATTCCTGTTGGAGCGGTGCTCACTATGGTTGGAACTGGCAGCGAGATGAACGGCGGTTCTGTAATCACAAATCATGAGCAGAAGCTTAAGATTGGTCATGTGTTTGGCGAAGAAGTTTTTCCTAAGTTTTCGATTTTGAATCCGCGTTTTACTTTTACTGTTCCTAAGAGGCAGATGGTAGCGGGTATTTATGATATTTTCAATCACATCTGCGAGCAGTATTTTTCTGGCAGTGATGACAGCGCGAGTGACTATCTTGCGGAAGGCCTTATGCGCTCGGTAATTTATGCTTCTCGCATTGCGGTAAAGAATCCGGAAGATTATGAAGCCCGCAGTAATTTGATGTGGGATGCAACCTGGGCTTTGAACACTTTGATTGGCCGCGGAAAAAGTCAGGACTGGATGGTTCACATGATTGGTCAGGCAGTTGGTGCCTACACTGATGCTACTCACGGAATGACTTTGAGTGCTGTAAGTCTTGCTTACTATAAAACTCAGATTGAAGCAGGCCTGCCGAAGTTTGTTCGCTTTGCAAAGAATGTGTGGGATATCTGCGTTGAAGGCAAATCTGATATGGCTGTGGCTGAAGAAGGCTTAGCCGCAATGAAGAACTGGATGCAGGAAATTGGTGTATCGCTGTCGCTTGCTGAGCTTAGTGTTACTGAAGATATGTTCGAAGGAATTGCGGGTGCGACATTCATTCTTGATGGCGGTTACAAGGTGCTTACGAAGGATGAAGTTATTCAGGTGCTGAAGGAGAGTATGTAATGAAGAAATTGATTTTATCACTTTTACTTGGAGGATTGATGATGTCAGGAGCTTTTGCTAAGACGGCGGTCGTTTATTTTAGTGCAACTGGAACTACAGAAAAAATGGCAAAATCTGTTGCAAAAGAAATGAACGCTGACATCTTTGAAATTCAGCCGGTTCACAAATATACAAAAGCTGATATGAACTGGAATGATGAGAAGTCGCTAACGACAATTGAATGCAACGACCCTAAAATCAGACCTGCAATAGCGAACAAAATTGACATCTCAGGCTATGATACAGTAATTCTTTGCTATCCAATCTGGTGGGGAATGGCTCCTAAAATAGTTTACACTTTTGTTGAAAGTCAGAAGTGGGATGGTAAAAAACTTATTACGCTTTGTACTAGTGGTTCAAGCGGTCTCGGCCGCAGTGGTTCGGATTTGGCAAAGTTTGCAAAGGGCTGCGACTTCAAGGGCGGAAAAGACTTTACCCGTGGAAGTGGCGCTGACATCAAGAAGTACGTTGAAGGGCTTTTGAAATAATGTGCGCACCTTTTGGCAAGTCACTGGTATTATATGTTTATGTCGCTGCATATCGGAATGCATCTGGCGATATCTGATTTTGCAGCAGCAGTTCTTCTTCCTTGATCTGGAACGTGGATACATTTTGTTTGCTTTGGACTATATATCGATTATAATCTTATTAGCGACGGTGATTCATTATCTGAATAGACTTCTGTTAAAATGGAAATAAAATGAAGAAAATATTTTCAATTCTTTTATGTGTTTTAATTACAGCCTCAATTTTTGCAAAGGAAAAGTCTATGAAAATCAAAATTGATATTACAATCGATAGCGGAAATCACACAATCGCAGCTACACTCGCTGACAATTCTTCTGCAGCTGCTTTTTACGAACTTTTACAGAAAGGTGACGTTACTGTCAAAATGCATGATTACGGAAACTTTGAAAAAGTCGGCTCGCTTCCAAAATCACTTCCTAGAAACGACAAGCAGATTACAACAGAACCCGGGGATAT
>JAILEY010000009.1 GCA_024687165.1 Treponema sp. | reverse complement strand
TTTTTTCAAAAGTTCCTTAAGCTGATTTACCTGTTCGGCAGTAAGCCGTGAAAAATCTTTTGCAAACATTACTGCGGTTTCCACATAGTTTGCTTCTGTTTTTTGCTCTGTAAAATCTACATTAACAGCCCCCTTGACCTTAGCCTTAGCTTCGTAAAGCTCATTTTTCTGAACATCGCTCAAACCGTATTCTGCAACAATCCTTTCGACAAAATCTTCCGGTATTTCGCGACCACCGTTTTCAATGGAAGAAAGGTATGCCGGGCTGACTTTCAGCCTTTTTGCCATAACCCCCAAAACCTCCGAACAGTCAATTCTCATCTTTCTTAAGATTTTTCCGAATGCTGTAACTTCTGCCATTGTGCTTCCATCCTTAACTCCCTTTTTTTTCGTAGAAAACCTGACAGGCTTTCGTCTAATGCCATGTGGCATTTTTTTTAGCATCTAAGAATAATTTATATCTGTTTTATAAATCTGTCAATAATTTTACTAAAAAAAATTCACAAAGCTGTAAAATATTCGTAAGATAATATGAAATTTTTTGTGGAGTGACAGTAAACGTTTCGTGGAGTAATAGGAAATGAAACGTGGAATGACAGTAAACGTTTCGTGGAATGACAGTAAACGTTTCGTGGAATGTCGGTACGCGAGTCGTGGAGTAATATGAAACGTTTTGTGGAGTGTAATGAATTTTTTGAAGTTATTTTTGACTTAAAAATCTTTACTTTTAACACCAATTATCACCTTTACTTTTGGTGTTAAATGGTGTTAAATATCTGTAAGAGGTTTGATATGGCAGATATTAAGGATTTAGAAGAACAAATTGCAAAACTTCCTATTGGATACATTACAGAAAAGGTTATAAACGATAAAAAATATTACTGTCAGCAATGGAAAGAAAACGGGAAATCAAAAAGCCGCTATATTTCCGAAGAAGAAGCAAATACTCTTAAACCTCAAATTGAAGAAAGAAAAAAACTTCAGAAAGAATTGAAAGCATTAAAAAAGACTCTGCCCGATCCAGTTTCTGAAGAAATAGAAGAAGAAACTCCAGAACCTGAATTTAAAATGTCAGCCCTCTATGGAGAAGCACTCTTGAATATGGCGCAGACAGCAAGCCAGTATGAACGAAGAGATTGTTTTAGTAAGATTCAGGATTTCTTAAAAGCTCCTGCCGCCGATAAAGTTTGCCTTGTTTTTGGTCTCCGCAGAACTGGAAAGACTACCCTTCTGAAACAACTTGTTCTTGCCATGAATGAAGAAGAACAAAAATCAGCCATCTATATAAAAGCATCAAAAGAAAACATAATTGAAGAATTGAATGCCGACCTAAAGCTTGCAAACAAACTCAACTTTAAATATGTCCTCATTGATGAAATCACGCTGATTGAAAAGTTCATAGATAACGCTGCCCTTCTTTCAGATGTGTATGCAGTTCAGGGGATGAAAATTGTCTTGTCCGGTACAGATTCCCTGGGCTTCTGGTTTGCTCAGAACGAAGAGCTTTATGACCGAGCAGTTACCATTCATACAACCTTTGTGCCTTTCCGAGAATATTCCCGCCTTCTAAAAATCGATGATATTGATGAGTACATCCGTTACGGCGGAACTCTGAAGGCTGGCGAAACTAATTTTGAGGATAGCGATGCCAATGCATTCAACGCATCTTTCCGCACAGATGAATCTACCCGTCGTTACATCGACACTGCAATTGCTCAGAATATTCAGCATTCCCTTAAATGCTATGACAGGGGAAATCATTTCCGCAACCTGATTGATTTGTATAAAAAAGATGAGCTCACAAATGCCATCAACAGAATTATCGAAGATATGAACCAGGCCTTTACTGTTGATGTCATTACACGTGATTTTAAATCCAGCGATTTAGGTTCTGCAAAAGACCTGCTCCGCCGTGAAAAAGATGAAACAAAGCGCACTGATTTTCTGGATACTTTTGATGCAAGCGAAGTCACAAAAAAACTTATGGAAATCCTGAAAATCCGCAACAAAGAAAGACAGACTATAGAAATCGAAGAGGTTCATATTCAGGAAATAACCGAATACTTAAAGGCTCTGGATTTGCTTGAAATCGTTTACACAGAAAACATCCCTATCAGCAACAAAAAGCAAGAACGGATTATTTTCACCCAGAGCGGAATGCGCTTCTGCCAGGCACAAGTGCTTGTTTATTCCCTTATGCAGGATGAAGTTTTAGGCTCTTTGACAGGCGAATTGCGCGATATTATCACAGAGAAAATCCTTGAAGATGTCCGCGGCAGAATGCTCGAAGATATTGTTTTCCTGGAAACTAAGCGCACCTATGGTTCAAAGCGCAATGTCTTTAAGCTCAAATTTGCTTCAGGTGAATTTGATATGGTCATTCAGGACAAGACAAAAAAGCAATGCGAGATTTTTGAAATCAAACACAGTAAGGAACCCTTTCCTGCTCAGTACCGCCATATAAATGATGAAGAAAAGATTTCTCTTACAGAAGCTCAATTCGGCAAAGTTGTACGTAAATGCGTATTATATCGTGGAGAATCAGAGATGCTGGAAAATGGTGTTGAGTATAAGAATGTGGAAGAGTTTTTGAA
>JAILEY010000001.1 GCA_024687165.1 Treponema sp. | reverse complement strand
TTGCTACATTGTATTTCTTTGCAAGAAATTTTGTACCGCCTTCATTTGATAAATAAGCATTTACAACTTTTATCTTGAACTCTTCTGAGTATTTGGGCATAAAAAATGCACCTCCTAAAATTAAACTTTATAGGTCCAACTTTAGGGGTGCACTACACATTGTGGCGGCTTTTGTGTTTATAAATAGCCCTAGCTTCAAGTTTCTATAAAATACAATTTAAAATTGGCTTCCAGTCGCGCAAATTTTATTATATCTATAAAAATTCAAAATTAACGCTAAATAAAAAAAAATTTAATCAATTCCCATACACTTCAAATAATACCATTCAGTATTATATAAATCAGAACGTAAAGGCAGAGGAGCACAAGATTCAATATCCAGAGATGAATCCGTAAAGATTTTTTTCTCCTCAAAATATTCTTCAGGTTTTACAAATACAATTTCAATATCCATACTTTTTAAGAGAGCAGTTTTTGCAATTTTTTCTTCAGAAAGTTTTTCTCCACAGTATGGAGCAAGCATAAAATATCTGATTTTATTAAAACCTTTTTTTAATTTTCCTTCACGAATAAGTTTTGAACGGCAGCTTAAAACCCACCACACATCAAGTTCACTATATGAAAGTTCAGTTCCGATTATGTCAACATCACCTGTAAAGAAAAGCTGGAACCAGGATGTGATTTTACCAGAATAAAAACCCGACGTCTGGATTTCATCAACCATATTATAAATATTCCGGCTTTCTTTTGAGTTCATGAATTTTGAAGGATAAAGCCGCTGCTTAATTTCCGCAACATTCTGAATGTAGGTTTTAAACCACATGCACAAACTTGAAACCTGACCTTTTTCTGAAACAGCTCCATGCGCATGCCACACTGATTTTGTTCTGCATGAATCAATCAGATTTTTTTCTTTCTGTAAATCAGTTTTCAGCTGAAAGATTTTTTTAGAAGAACTTGAAGGAAATTTCTTAGCACCACCAAGAGCAGCAGATTCAAAACAGGAATCATAATTCAATGTAATAATTTCATCATATTTTTTTACAGCCGCCACATGAACAGATTTATATTCAAGAGACCTTGACGTAAGAGTCGCAATTTCAAGACGAATTTTCTCATCATCTTCTTCATCAAATTTTCCGTTTTTATCAAGTATAGACTGAGCAAGAAGTTCGTACTGCATGTAAGGAGAAACCTTATCAACAAAAAGACGGACATAACTGTCATACACTCCGAATTTCTTAAAGAGACCTTTTATAAGTTCTGTCCAGCTGACATAATGCGTATCAAGAGAATTAAATCCGTTTCCGGCAAAAAGCACTTTAGTTCTTTCCATGATTTTATTATATCACGATTTTATCACACCTCGAAAAAAAAAAATAAATGATATAAAATACACTCATGAATTTATTTTTTAATTTTTTACTCCTCATTGCAGGATTTATAATGCTTGTAAAAGGCGCAGACTGGTTTGTAGATTCTGCCGCTGCAATTGCAAAAAAACTTCGAGTTCCGGAACTTGTAATTGGACTTACACTCGTTGCATTCGGTACGTCAGCACCAGAACTTTCAGTTTCGCTCACCTCCGCTTTAAAAACAGGAGCTGTTGGAATTACGCTGGGAAATGTTGTCGGAAGCAACATAATAAACATTGTTTTAATTCTTGGAATAACTTCGCTAATCTGTAAAATTCCATGCAATAAAAATTCGCTTATTCTTGACATACCAGTAATGCTTTTTTCAACAGTTCTTTTTATTGCTCTTGGAAAGATTGGAATGAGTTTTTCACGTGCAGACGGAATCATCATGGTTTCAATTCTTGTATTGTATATTGCAATACTTGTTGTAATTTCTATTAAGCAAAGGACAAATCTTTTTGCAGAAGAAGAAAACGATGAAGAAGCAAAAGACAGATTTTCAATATTCTTTGAAAAGTTAAAAGCAAAACTGTGGTTTCTTTTGATACTCGTTGCAGTTGGACTTTTCCTTATAGTTTACGGAAGTGATCTTGTCGTAAATTCAGCAACAGCTATCGCAAAAAAATGCGGTGTTTCGGACAGAATAATCGGGCTTACAATGATTGCCTTTGGAACATCACTGCCGGAATTGGTAACTTCAATCACAGCTGCAAGAAAAGGTAAAACAGACATTGCAATCGGAAACATAATCGGAAGCAATATCTTTAATATACTTTGCGTTGCAGGTGTAACAGCAATTTTTGTTCCGCTTTCATTCACCGGATTTAAAACAGATTCAACAGCTGCTTTAGGTGCTGCTATATTACTTGCACTTCTCTGTTATCTTCCAGGACACACAATCAAAAGATGGGGCGGAATCCTTATGCTTACAGGGTACGCTGCTTATATGATAAAGCTTTTATAAGCTCTACAAGTGAATTAAGTTTTTCCTGTGTAACTAAAGGATTAAGCAGAGTAAACTTAAGGCAAACATGGCCGTCGCTCACTGTCTGACCAACAACAATTCCATGCTTATGAAGAAGTGTGCGGCGGATTTTTTTATTGATTTCATCATTTTCTTCATCGCTCAAATTTTCATCCACGGTTCTAAAAACTACTGAAGAAATTTCTGGTTCAGTAACAACAGCAAAAGAAGTATCATTTTTTAAGATTGAATAAAAATACTGAGCATTTTTCATACTTGCAGAAATCAATTTATCCCAACCGTCTTTTCCGCGCATCAAAAAACTCATCCATACTTTAAGTGCATCAAATCTTCGTGTTGTCTGAAGAGATTTATCAACAAGATTTGCATATCCGTCCTCTTCATCTTCCTCACGATTCAGGTAATCCGCGTGAATTGTAAGAGCATCAAAATCTTTTCCGTCTTTTACAAGAACCGCACTTGCACTTATGTTGATCATAAACATCTTGTGAAAATCAACTGTAATTGAATCGCAAAGCTTTAAATCCTCAACACGATTTTTATATTCCTTACTGAGAATTACGCCGCTGCCATAAGCCGCATCAGCATGAAGCCACATTTTATATTCTGCGCAAAAAGCTGACATTTCTTTCATAGGATCGATTGAACCAAAATCAGTTGTACCTACAGTTGCAACAGCAAGAAATGGAATATTTCCTTCTGCAATATCTTTTTCAACGAGAGATTTAAATGCAGCAAAATCAATTTTCTTTTTTGAATCAACAGGGACTTTTACAACGCTTTCGTATCCGAGTCCAAGAATGTGCGCAGATTTTTCCATCGAAAAATGACTTATTTCACTTGTGTACATTCTGAGCTTTCTGTAATTTTCAGGGAGCCCGTATTTTTTTACATCATGATTTAAAACTACATTACAGAACCAGTCACGGGCAAGAATGATTGCTGTCTGATTTGATTGACTTCCACCGCTTGTAAAAACTCCGTCAGAATCTTTTCCATATCCGTACAACGAACAAAGATGATTTATAACATCAACTTCAATTTCTGTCGCAGCAGGAGCCTGATCCCAGCTGTCCATGCTCTGATTGTATGCACTTATAATATGTTCCGCTGCAAGACTTTCAATAAGAGCCGGGGAATGAAGATGAGGCATATAATCCGAACTCGAAGGACGAAGCATATTTGGAAGAATTTTTTCCTTAACAAGATTAAGCGTCGAATCAAATCCGATTCCTTTTTCCGGAAGAATATTATCCATATGAATTAAAGCTTTAAGAGCAAAAGGCTCAGGTCCTGTATATGCTTTCGGATTATCAAATGCATCAAGAACAGCTGAATTTGTTTTGCTCATAATTTGAGAATAATATTTTTTATCGCTTTCAGAATCTGTCAGAAAAAGATTTTCCATATGTGTCCCCTTAAAAAAAATCCCGCAGAATCCGCAGAATTCGCAAAGCACTGCCCTGCGCCAATCCGCGTTTTCTGCGGGAAGATAATTGCCTTTACTGAAAAATCAGCAGGCTGATTTAAAATTATTTTCCTGTAATTTCTGCATTCACCTGCAGAACAACTTTTTCAAAAATATCAAGTCCATGGTTAAGGTCTTCATCGCTGATATTCAACGCACAAAGACATCTCATTACGCTGCCGAATCTTCCGCCTTTTTCCATGACAAGTTTATTTTCAAAGCACATATGCTGAACTTTTGCTGCAATCTCTCCGCTGAACGGATATGATCCAAGAGAATCTTTTTCTTTGCGCGGATCAACAAATTCAATTCCGCACATAAGACCGATTCCACGAACATCACCGATTATACTTACCTTATCCTTGATTGCTTTCACACGACTGCGGTATATTTCACCCTTACGTACAACATCAGCAAGGAATTCAGGTTTTGAAACTCTGTTTAAAACAACAGTTCCTGCTTTCATAGCAAGCTGGTTTCCACGGAAAGTTCCTGCGTGTGCACCAGGCTGCCACTTGTCAAGCTCCTTATTATATACAACAACAGCAAGAGGCTGTGTTCCACCGATTGCTTTTGAGATAAGAACTACATCAGGAATAATATCCGAATATTCAAATGCAAAAAGTTTTCCGCTTCTTCCCATTCCGCACTGAATTTCATCAACGATCATTGGGATTTCAAGTTCTTTTGTTACGCGACGGATTGTCTGCATGAACTTTGGAGGCATTGGGATTACTCCGCCTTCTCCCTGAATTGGTTCTATAATAACAGCTGCAGGCTTTGGAATTCCGCTTTCAGGATCCTTAAGAGTACGCTCAAAAAAATTACAGCATGCATCGATTCCAGCATCTCCACAAAGCCCAAACGGACAGCGATAAGAATTAGGAGCCGGGAAGAAATGAACTTCCGGCATAAGGCCATTGATCTTTGATTTTGCACCAAGGTTTCCGGTACAAGCCATGGCACCATGACCCATTCCATGATATCCGCCCTGGAAAGCAATTATACTTGTACGACCAGTTGCAGTCTTACAAAGTTTTAAAGCAGCGTCTGTTGCATCAGTTCCGCTTGGTGAGCAAAACTGAATCTTTGCATTTTCTGAAAATTCTTTTGGAAGTTTAGAAAGCAGAGTTTGTACAAATGCATCTTTGGTAGGTGTAGTTAAATCAAGAGTGTGAAGTGGTGAGCCGCTGTTTATCAACTCAACCATTGCCTGATTTACTTCGTCGTCATTGTGACCAAGTGCAAGAGTTCCTGCACCGCACAAAAAATCCAGATACCTGTTTCCTTCTACGTCCTCAACCCACGATCCTTTGGCTTTTGCCAGTGCAAACGGAAATTTGCGCGGATAACTGCGGGCATTAGATTCTGTGGATTCCTGTCTGGTAATGAAATACTGATTGGTGCCCTTATTTTCAAGCATCGACTTTCTCCATTACTGAAATGAGGCGCTAACCTCATCCTTAACTCGGGATATTGTCCAACAGCTGTCAACGTCAGCTTTTTTTAGTTGTCAGCAAAGAATACAGTAAATTAACATTTCAAACAATACATAAAAGAAAAAAACTATTAAATATTTTGAATCAGAAAATCCATCTTTACATCATGTTTTTCTACGGGAACAGAATCAACAATCTGAGCTTTATAGCATACTCCGCAGAAAACAGGCTTTTCATTGCATTTTGAAGTAAGTTCAGAAAGAAAAGAATCATAAAAACTCTTTCCCCTTCCAAGCCGCGAATTATCTTTTCCAAAAGCAAGACCCGGAACAAGCACTGAAATTTCGCATCCGGAATATTCTGTGCAAATCTGAGAAATATCAGCTTTTCTGCATGAAGATGAAGGCTCATAAATTCCAAATTCACCTTTTACAGTTTCCGCATTGATATCCTTATCGATATAAAAAAAATCCATTTTATTTGTGCCGCTTATAATTCGTGGAAGAAGAACTATTTTTTCCTGATTAAGAGATTCCCTTAAAACAGGCAGAACATCCAGTTCATCATTCATCGGCATGAATCCAAAAATCACTTTTGCAGACTTAAAATATTGAGACTGAATGAATGATACACATCTTCCACAGCTTTCAAAGGCCTTGGAAACCGGATCAAGCTTTGACAAAATTTCTTTCATTGATTTTCTAAGTTCTTTCTTTTCCATAAATTGAATAATAAAAAAAAATAAAAAAAAAATCAAAAAAAATATTAAAGATTTTAATGATATATACCGAAAATTATTACCGAGGAACTATGACCGCTCAACTTCGTATGAAGACAACGATCAGGGGATTCACGTAAAAGATTGCAGATGTAGCCTTGTAATACAGATGTAATCTTTTACTTTACCAAAAAGAGTCAAAAGGATTTGACTTTTTAAAATGTTCAATGGAGGAACAAACTATGGTCATTAATCACAACATGTCAGCAATGTTTTCCAACCGCGCTTTGGGTGTAACTCAGACATCACTCACAAAGGATATGGAAAAGCTCTCTTCAGGAGAAAAAATCAACCGCGCTGGTGACGACGCTTCAGGACTCGCAGTTTCTGAAAAAATGCGTTCACAGATCCGTGGATTGAACCAGGCTTCAAGAAACGCTGCAAACGGAATCAGTTTCATTCAGACAACAGAAGGTTATCTCCAGGAAACAACAGACATCGTTCAGCGCATCCGCGAACTTGCAGTTCAGTCTGCTAACGGTATCTACAGCGACGAAGACCGCATGCAGATCCAGGTTGAAGTTTCTTCTCTCATCGCAGAAGTTGACCGCATTGCATCTTGCGCACAGTTCAACGGTATGAATATGCTCACAGGACGCTTCGCTCAGCCAACAGGTGAAAACACACCAACTGCTTCTATGTGGCTCCACATTGGTGCTAACATGGATCAGAGAACTCAGGTATTCATTGGTACAATGAGTGCAGCAGCTCTCGGTCTTAGAACACTTGGTACAGAAGAAATCATGAGCATTGCAGCTCCAGATTTGGCCAACCGCGCAATCGGCACACTTGATGAAGCTCTTAAAGTAATCAACAAGCAGCGTGCAGACCTTGGTGCATACCAGAACCGCCTCGAATTCACTGTAAAGGGACTCGATATTGCAGCTGAAAACACACAGGCAAGTGAATCTAGAATCCGTGATACAGATATGGCTTCACAGATGGTTGAATTCACAAAGAATCAGGTATTGTCACAGGCTGGAACAGCTATGCTTGCTCAGGCAAATGCTCAGTCTCAGAGCGTATTGTCTTTGCTTCAGTAGTGTGATATACTGATAGAACAAAGGACACAGTTTATGCTGTGTCTTTTGTTTGATTAAGCGGTGTAAGATTGTTTTACACGTTCAAAGCACCTGTATAAAAAATTATTTTTCTGCAGGCGGCTTGAATGATGTAAGGCAACCCTACTTTCATTTCTTAATGACTTCCCGTTTTTTCAAAAAATTCCGCAATTTTAGATGTGGATTTTAGTCAGATATGTGCTATAATGGCATGTAAGACTAATGTTCTTTGAAATCAGTTCTCTTTGATGTGCTGTAACAGCATAGACAGTTACTTAAAAGTTTTTGTACAAGGCTTAAACTTATTTTAAGTAACAGTTCCTGCTGTATGGTCTAAAACTTTTGCTGGGGGCGCAAGAACCGGCAAATGCCTTTACAGCCAGGCATAGTGCATGATGCATTATGAACAGAATCATGGAGGACAAATATGGTCATTAATCACAACATGAGCTCAATGTTTGCTAACCGCACTTTGGGTGTAAACAATTCACAGTTGCTCGGCAACATTGAAAAACTCAGTTCAGGCGAAAAGATCAACCGCGCTGGAGACGACGCTTCAGGACTTGCAGTATCTGAAAAGATGCGCTCAC
The DNA here is from genome assembly GCA_024687165.1 of Treponema sp. Lineage (GTDB taxonomy): Bacteria > Spirochaetota > Spirochaetia > Treponematales > Treponemataceae > Treponema_D. Next base: position 46,235 of record JAILEY010000001.1, on the reverse strand, counting down.
AGATCCGCGGATTGAATCAGGCTAACAAGAATATCCAGAACGGTATTTCTTTCATTCAGTGTACTGAAGGATACCTTGCAGAAACAACAGATATCTTGCAGCGTGTTCGTGAACTTTCAGTTCAGTCAGCTAACGGAATCTACAGCGATGAAGACCGCATGCAGATCCAGGTTGAAGTTTCTCAGCTCGTTGCTGAAGTAGACCGCATTGCAAGCCAGGCACAGTTCAACGGAATGAACCTTCTTACAGGTCGTTTTGCTGCAAATTCTGCAACAAACAACGTAATGACATTCCAGGTTGGAGCAAACATGGATCAGAGAGTAACAGCTTTCATCGGTACAATGTCTGCAACAGCTCTCGGACTCAAAGGCACACAGGGTACAGATGAACAGATTTCAATCTCTACTCCAGATGCAGCTAATATGGCTATCGGTACAGTCGATGCAGCACTTAAGCAGGTTTCACGCCAGAGAGCAGATCTTGGTGCATACCAGAACCGCTTCGAAATGGCAGCTAACGGAATCGCTGTAGCAGCTGAAAATACACAGGGAGCTGAATCTCTTATTCGCGATACAGATATGGCTTCTGAAATGGTTGAATACACAAAGAATTCTATTCTTTCACAGTCTGGAACAGCTATGCTCGCACAGGCTAACAGCCAGTCACAGAACGTTTTGGCTTTGCTTCAGTAGTCTGAACAAAAACAAACGCAACCATGGCTTCTAAGAGAAATCTGGATGTCTTCTTTTAGACAGTTGGTTGTGCAAGAGTGTGGAGGGGAGGCGCCCCCTTCCCGCTCTTTCTCTTTAACAAGCGGCAATTTCTGCCATGCAGATTTTGTCTTTTCTATAATGCGAACAGGATGTTTGCATCGGAAGTTCCGTATAAAAGAAAGTGGAACTTTTACATTTCAGGAGGAAATGTCCATGAATACAATAAGTACTTATGGCAAGACAATGGCAATGGATGGCCAGAAAGTCTACAATTCTCTTTCTAAAAAAACTTCAGTTGAACCTGTTGATACACCAATGCCTTCAAGTGCAGCAGAAGTACTTGAAAACATTGAGCAGAATAAGGCACAGATTGAAGCTTCGGCTAAAGAATTGCAGAGACTTTCAGACATGGTGACAGGTAATAAGCTTAAGTTCACCGTAAACGACGAATTGAACAAGATTGTTGTTACAGTTGTAAATTCATCAACAAACGAAGTCATTCGACAGATACCATCGGAAGATCTGCAGAGAATCCAGGCCAGAATGAAGCATGCCATCGGATTGCTCTTTGATGAAATGATCTAAAAGCATTTAAATGGCAGACGGAATCAACATACCCGGCGTAAGCGACAAATACAAGACAAATGACCTCGTAGAAGCACTCATGAAAGTTGAACGTGTTCCTTTGGAGCGCGAAAAAACTTCCCTTGAAAACTACCAGAAACAGCAGGACGCATGGCGTACTGTAAATCAAAAAATGTCCTCACTCCGGGATAGCGTTAAAACACTCTACTCTTTTGAAAATCCGTTTAATAACAAATTATCATCATCCTCAGATGAAGACGCTGTTACTGTAGAAGCGGGCCGAGAAGCAGAATACGGTTCATTCAAAATTGATATTCTTCAGCCTGCAGCAGCAGACAGATTCATGAGCGATGAAATTGATTCTGACTACAAGGTTCCACAAGGGAAGTACACATTTACAGTCGGAGAGAAAACCGTTGATTTCACATGGAAAGGCGGAAAACTCAATGATTTTGTTAATGCACTCAATAAAAGAGGCGGTGGTACAGTCAAGGCAAGCCTTATCGGTGTAAGCAAAGACAAAAAATCATTACTCATAGAAAGCCTGAAAACCGGTGAAGAAAACAGACTGATATTTGAAAATAAAGCTCTGGATTTAGCAAAAGAAACCGGAATGATTACAATGGTAAAGCCTGAAAAATCGACAATAAAAATAAGGCTTTCAGAATTAACAGCACCTTCAATTTTAGAAGACGGCACAGAGCTTCCATCAGTTTCAAGAAATAATGTTTCAGTAAAAAATGATAAAATCCGTGTAGGTGCAAGAAACGGCTTCGAATATAAATTTCCTGAAGAAGCAAAAGCAAAACCTGAAAATACATTTTCCTTCACATTTAATGCAGAAAAAGTTGCCGACATAACAGAAAAGAGTTTTGAATCTGTTTCAGAAGCAGAAAATCTTGTTCTCCCAAATGCAGGCAGCATAACATACGAAGGAATTACAGTTTATAACAACACAAGTGACTCTACACTTCCCCCGCCAGGAGAAGAACAGACGGAACAGATTTCAAACGCAAATCCAGTTTCAACTGAAAATGAAAAACTTTTCTTCATAAAAGACATAAACGGAAATGAGACTCTCTTAGATTCAAAATATTTCAAAACTTCAGAAAACGGTGAAGTTACAGTTTCATTTAAACTTGCAGACTTTGAAGATCCGGAAAGTCTTGTCCTGAGAAACTCAAACACAGGCAAAGAAATCGTACTGTCGTTTCCAGTAAGTTCAAATGAAGCAAAATCTGCAGGCTATGAACCAAACCATGCAATTACAAGAGCTCAGGATGCAAAAATAAAATACGAAGGAATTACAATGACTCGTGCATCAAATGATGTAGATGACATTGTTCCGCATATCACACTTCACATCCACGACAAAACTGAAAAACAGGCAACAATTAAAATTCAGCCTGATACAGAAAGCGCAAAAAATGCGGTCATCAATTTTGTTGGAAAATACAATCAGGTTATAGCAGAAATGAATATTCTTTCAACGGCTAAACCTGAAATAATAAGTGAACTTGACTATCTTTCAAAGGATGAACAGGACGAGGCAAAAGAAAGACTTGGAATGTTCCAGGGAGATTTTTCACTCACAAACGGAAAATCATCAATTCAGAGGATAATCACAACAAACTATAAAGCCAGGGAAGATTCTGAAATCACTCTGCTTTCTCAGATTGGTGTTTCAGGAAATGCATCAGGAAGCAGAAGCGGCTATAATCCGGCACAAATGCGCGGCTATCTTGAAATAGATGAAAAAAAGCTCGATGCGGCACTGGAAAATAATCTCTCTCAGATTAAAGATCTTTTTGGATTTGACAGTGACGGAGACCTGATTATTGATGACGGAATTGCATTAAAACTGGACAAGACTTTAACTTCATGGGTTCAGTCAGGCGGAATTATTTCCAATAAAACAAGCCTTCTTGACAGCAGAATTAAAGACAGCAACAAAAAAATTACAAAGCTTGAAACTCAACTGGAGAGAAAAGAACAGGAACTCAAGCAGAAATATTCTTCAATGCAGGGAACGCTGAATAATCTTGAAGGACAGCAGACTACAATCCAGAATTTTTCTAACCAGAATAATAATAAACGATAGGAGATTCTAAGATGAAACTTTACGTAAATGATGAAAAAATAGACATTACACTTGAAAATGAAAAAACTGTAAATGATGTTTTGAAATCTTTTGAAATCGAAGCTGAAAAAAATGATGCAACTATAATCGGAGTTTCACTTAACGGAGAATCAGTTCCTGCAGAAAAAATCGATGAAGTTTGTGCAGCAGAATTAAAAGATGATACATGCATCAATCTAAGGGTTTTAAGCAAATCAGCAGTTGTTGAAGGACTGAAAACTGCAAAAACAAGACTTGAAAAACTTTCAGAAGAACTTGAAACAATTCCGGAGCTTCTGCAGAATGGAAAAGATAAAGATGCAAATGACATAATTACACGCCTTGCTGATAATATTGATGCATTCTGTCACACTGCAACTTTGAGTGCACTCTTTCCGGATCTTTATTCAAAAATTTCAATTGAAGGTCAGAATGTGGGAGAATATTTTGAATCATTCGCACCAATTTTTGCAGATCTTGAACAGTCATTGACCTCAAACGATACAGTTACCTCCGGAGACTTATGTCTTTATGAAATTTCGCCGAAATTAAAGGTAATAGCACAGGCTGTTGAACAAGCAGTCGGTTGATTTTAACCTAAGGAATTCTGCCTCCATGCAGCGCTTGTAAAGCAGTATCGCGGAGTTTATAAGGAGATTAAATGCCAGGTTCATACATTTCATCAAGACAAGACAGTTTCCTGTATATATTCATTGTTGTTGTTCTCATTCTTCTTGCAGTTGCTACAATAGTTTATTTTATTTTCTTCAAGGCAATGAGCAAAAAACGAACAAGAGCATGGATAGAAAAAAACAAGAACCGGGATACAAAATACAAAGATGTAAAAGCATGTGCTCATGAAGCAAGGCTCAATAAAGCAGAAACTCTGCGTCTCTGGCATATCTGTAAACGATACAAGGCAAGAAATATTCTCTTCATGTACAGAGAGCCCGAAGAATTAGACACTATGTTCCAGATGGAATACAACAGAATGGTTTCAGACTCATATGTAAATCATGAAAAAATTTCCATCTTCTTTGATTTAAGATACAAACTTGAAAAAGCATACGAAGAAAAACTTACAATTAATTCAACAAGAAGCCTTAGAGAAGGTCAGGAAATTATTATCTACGACAATGAGAAAAATACATGGCGATTAAAGCTGATAAAATCAACAAAAGACGGTTTCTATGTTGGACTTTCAAAAGAATTTATTGAAAATTCTGCAAAACCTAAGCCTCTTTCAAAAATAAGAATTACATTTACACTTCCTACAGGAATGGCTTACAACTGTCTTGCACGTGCAGCACGTTATGAAAAACAGCCGAACGGACAGGAATATCTTCTCATTACACATTCAACAACTTTAAATATGTACCAGCGCCGAGGTGCAAAACGAATGGAGATGGAAAATCTTCAGTGTGAATTTTCGGCTGTTGTTGCTAAAAAAGAAGAAGGTAAAAAGCCGACATTCCAGATAAAAGAAAACAAAAACAGAGGAAAACTTCTTGATATTTCAGCTTCTGGCTGCAGAATCTGGTGCGGACTTCCAATCGTAAAGGGTCAGTACATTCAGGTTTATTACAGACTTCCGGGAAGTTCAAAAGAAAGTAATGCTCAAGGACTTATTGTTACTACAAAACGGGCATCAGATCAGAAAACATACATACTGCATATCATGTTTACAGATATCGGTCTTGAAGAAAAAAATACAATCTATGCAAAAATATACCAGTACAGCTAATTGCTTTTATAAAATTAAGGATTATAATTTAAAATATGCGTGTTATTGAAATTAAGGACGTCGTAAAAGAAGACGGTTACATTTATTATATTCATCACTACAAGGGAAATGCCGTTGTAGAATTTCTTGCACGAAAAATCACTGTGCCTATTGTTTTTACGATTGAAATTAATCCTCTTGGCATAAGAAGTATAGATCTTGAACCGCTTCCACGTGATCTCGACTATCCTGTTATGCCGCTTTCAAAAGCACTCAAAGAATTTATTGACCAAATGGATAAAGATGGTCTTCTTCCGCAAACTGAATGAAAAAAAACTGATTTTTTTAAACCCGATTGAAATTCTCCAGTTCAATCATTATTTACACATAATCATCAAAATGATAGACTTCGCTTATCATGAAATTTCATACTTCCACTGCAGAAGAGACTATTGAGCTCGGCAGAATTATAGGATCACTTTTAAAACCAGGCGACGTTCTTGCTATGGACGGAACTTTAGCAGCAGGAAAAACAACAATCACTAAAGGCATTGCAGAAAGTCTTGGAGTAAAAGACAGCATTACAAGTCCTACTTTCTGTCTTATCAGCGAATATCAGGGTGAAAAGATGATGCTTTATCATATGGACGTATACCGTCTTGAAGGAAGCGAAGATTTTATCAACCTTGGTGTAGAAGAAATGCTTTACGGAGACGGAGTCTGCATAATCGAATGGTCAGAAAAAGTTAAAAGTGAACTTCCCAAAAAATCAATCATATTTAATTTTAAACCAAATGAAGATGGCAGCAGGGATATTGAAATTCAAAACTGGAATAACGGACCTATCAACTGGCCTGCAGCAAAATAAGGAGACATGATAAATGAATGCACTTTCAATCGACTGCGCAGTTTCTGAACTTACAGTAGCAGCCAAAAAGGACAGACAGACTGTTAAACTTTCACTGGATATTGGGATGAAACAATCTGAAAAAATTCTTCCTGCAATAGATTACGTAATGAAAGAAGCAGGTCTTACTCCTTCTGACCTTGATTATACGACCTGCACACTTGGACCTGGAACCTTTACAGGCTTGCGTCTTGGATTAAGTGCACTCAAAGCTCTTACACTTGCAAACAACACACCGCTTTATGCTGTTCCAAGCCTTGACCTTTATGCTCATCCTTATAAATCATCAAACGAAATTGTTCTATCAGTGCTGGAATCAAAAGAAGATGAATTCTTCCATTCATTCTATAAAAACGGAGAAAAGCTTCGTGCAGAAGAAGATGCATCAATCGAAGAAATTTTAAAACAGATTGACAAGGAAAGTTCAGTACTTGTGTGCGGTCCGGGAGCAAAAACTTTTGTTGAACGCACTAGTGAAATTTCACAGCTTCACAGAGTACACTGCTATACACCGGAAAATGATGCATGCAAAAGTCTTTTTGAAATTGCAGAAGAAATGATAGCAAATAAAAAAGAGCCGCTTAAAGATTACGACGGCCCTCTTTACGTTAGGAAAAGTGAAGCTGAGATTGTCCTTGAAAAAAAGAATTCTCAGCAGTAATTATTTTTTGAAAAGATTCTTAAGGCTTTCAACAGAAATCTGATTTGCAGCCTTGTTCTCACTCTGGATGGCATCAAAAACTTCCTGACGATAAACCTTTACATTTCCCGGAGCCTCGACACCAATCTTTACCTGATCACCTTTAACATCAATAATTGTGAGAGTAATGTCATCTCCTATTCTGATTTTCTGATCTATTTTTCTGGAAAGAATGAGCATTACTTACCCTCCTTTCTTCTGAGGGCCTCAAGAATATTATGCTTTGTTGTATATTTTGAGCCGTCAAGAACAGCCTGCATACACAGGTGATTTTTTTTATTAATAATAAGCGGCCCCTGGAAATTTGCAGTCACAGCACCACCGTCACCTGGAACAGTTACAATAGTAAGAACAGAAACATCAGCAGGATCTTTTATTCCGATCCTTGAAAGTTCCTTATCATCAATTTCTGCTTCATAATCATCGGCAATAAGGAAAGGATCAATCAAAAGGAATGCAAGATTTTTTTCCTGCAGAGACTGAAGCCAAAGCAACGGTTCATATTCACTGTCTACCAGGGCAAAATCAGTATATTCTTCAAAACCGAAAAGCCCCTGTGGAATATTTATGATGCGCTCGTCCGATACTTCTACGCGTCCCATTGTTTTAGTTTCAATCTGCATTTTATTTAAACCTCAATTGTTATTTTTAGAATAATATTTTGAAATTAATTTATCTCATGTAATTAAGCAAAGTGCTTGAATACATTTTTCCAGCGTTACTTAATGTAGCCTGATTTACATACTCCATCATCTTAAGGTCTGTAATTGCCTCAGTAATATCAATATCTCCTTCACGGCTTACAAGCTGAGTAACATTTACATTGTTAGTCTGAGAACGCTGAATGTTGTTCATTGCTCTTTCATAATCGCTTCCTGACTTTGCAAGGCGTGTTGTAAGATTTGAAATTCCATAATCAAGAGTTCCAAGAACACGGCTACCGATTGCTTCCTGATCACCTGTGAGCATTGCATCTCTGAGAGCGATTACTGCATCAAACATTGAACCGCCGCTAACTTTTACTGCAGTTGTATTGATATTGTAAGGAGGAAGCTGATCTTTTCCCATTATGATTCCCATATCTTCAAGAGCAGTTCCATTTTTATCTTCAAGCCAGAGCTGATGAGAATCTGTTGTAGAAAGCTGAAGTCCGTTTGAAATCGGATCGATTGTAGCTTTTACAGCTGCACCACTATCGTTGATTTTTGAAATCAATGCAAAAACATTATCACCGGCCTTAACACCGATTTCAATTCCATCAACAACAATCGTGCTGTCTTCAAGAGCCTGCCATGAAGTAAGATCACGCTGTCCTGAAAGCTGCTGTGGTTCAGCCCAGAATGTTTTTGTTCCGCTGTTATCAACGGCAAGATATGCACATTCATCAACTTCAATTTTATTAGTTCCAATATTTCCTTTGTAAGTTACCTTTTCAATCAGTTCCTCACTTGTTCCGGGAATATTTCCATATTCAACATCAAATGCAATTCCCTTTGTATGTGTACCGGCAAAAAGTGTATTTCCATCAGGACCAACAGCATTAGCATTCTGAATCATTTCCTTAAGAAGTTCATTAACTTCAACAGCCATATTCTTAAGATCATCTTTATTATAAACACCGTTTGCACCATTAACTGCAAGCTCACGAACTCTGTGCATGATCTGAAGATTCTGATTCATGTAACCTTCACGAACGTTAAGATTATCTGCAAGGGTCTGGGCGTTTTTTTCAAACTGATTAACGCGTCCAAGGTAAGACTGATAGCGAACAAGATGACCTGCTGCAATCGGATCATCACGAAGCTGACCAATCTTTGACTGAGTTCCAATCTGACGGTTTGCCATTGCCTGGCGAACTTCCTGTTTTCTAAGCTGGTACTGTGTATCGTTATTATTGAACTGTGAACTGATTCTATGCATTTTCTAAATCTCCTGAATTTATTTCTGACCGTTAACTATTTTCTAAACACCAAGACGATTAATCAAAGTGTCAAGAAGCTCATCCTGAACTGTAATAAACTTTGCAGCAACATTATATCCGTGCTGGAACTTTATGATATCTGCAAGTTCTTCATCAATGTTTACACCGCTGATTGAATCACGAAGATCACGGAGATCTCCCATGATTTTATTCTGAGTTGCAAGTTGATTCTGAGCCTGTTCACCTTTAAGACCTGCACGTGTTACTGTTTCAGCAAAATAATCATCGAAGGTTCTTTCAGCACCGATCATTACTTTTGTATTTCTAACAGCAGCCATTTCAACAGCAGCACGTCCATCACTTGGTTCAACAAAGCCCTGGGTATTTGCAAAACCTGCAGCAACATTTGCAACATCATTCAAAATAATTCTGTTTACTTCGATGTATGCAGCAGGATCAAGCAATGGTGCTACTGCATAATCTCCGCCTGCAAGAGAAGCAACTGCATCTGATTTTGCAAAATCATAAGCATTTTCTTCTCCACTACCCTGAAGAATTCCAGAATATCCTGCAAGGAACATTCCGCTGTCTTCTACATGACGAATTACAAAATCAGGATTTTCCATTTCCTGTGCAGCAGTTGCTTTAAGAACAAGGTGATTATTTCTGTCAAGATATGCTTTAACTTCTGCATTACTGTCATTGATTCTGTTTACGATTGTTTCAACTGTATCCGTTGCGTGATATTCAACATTTACATTTCCTTTTGCAGAAGAAAGAGTCATTACACCTTCAAGACCAACCTGTTCCTGAGCTTTAAGGCTGTTTGTTCCTGAAATACGGAAAATATATGAAGTATCTTCAACACCGTCTCCGTCACGATCATAATTACCGTTTACGTTTTCTACAAAATCATGCTGAACAAAAAAGTCGAGACCTGTTGTATTATTCTTACCGATTGCATTTCTGTGTACTTCATTTACAAGATCTGCAAAGTTAAGTGTCATTGTATTTAAAGTCTGAATTTCATTGCGAATGTCTTTATCACGAAGTTCAATAAGAGCACCGAGTGTACCACCATGGAATTCTGCATCAAGTTTTGTATCAGTCCAGACAAGTTTTCCATAGCCGTTATTATCAATCTGACCAACTGTTTCAATCTGACGTGCAAGATCTCCCTGAACAATTACCTGTCCATCAGTATGAACCATAAACTCATCAGGATCACGCTGAACTACCGTTACATTGATTAAGCCTGCAAGTTTTTCAACAAGAAGATCACGACGATCCATAAGATCATTTGGATTATCCCCAAGACCACGAACACGAACAATTTCATTATTCAATGCCGCAATCTGTTTTGTATAATCATTAACCTGCTTTACAGTTGCTTCAATATCACCATTAATCTGATCACCAATTGCACGAAGACTTTTATGCTGCTGTGCGATTGAATTTGAAAGAGTCTGACCACGGATTACAACAGCCTGACGAGCAGCATCACTTTCAGGATATGCAGAAAGCTCCTGCCAGGCAGACCAATACTGATCCATATTTGTACGAACTGAAATATCATTCGGTTCATTATAAACTGACTCAATCATTGAATAATATTTATCGCGGGTTTCCCAGTAAGTTTCAGCATTTGTACCTTCAACGATACGACCTTCAAGAAGTTCATCCTTAATGCGTGTGATGCTTTCAACATCTGTACCCTGCCCGATCTGTCCCGGAACCATTGCACGCTCAAGATCAGGTCTGTATATTGGATCAAAAGACTTAATGTTTACACGCTGACGGCTGTATCCTTCAGTATTTGCATTTGAAATGTTATGACCTGCAGTCTGGATCTGCGTATTATGAGCCATCAAACTTCTTTTACCGATTTCAATTCCTGCAAATGAACTTGCCATATATTAACTCCTTGAACCTTACTATTCCAAACTTAAATTAAACAGAAGCATTGATTACAATACTCGAACCATAATTTCTGCGCATTGCACCGCCGGATGTATATACATCGTTACGCTGCTGAGCAATACAGTCATCCATAACTTCAGTAATAAACTGTTTTGTTGCACCGACATATTTTGCAAGTGCATCATTTTCAATCTTACTTTTTGAAAGCTTTGATTTTACACGGAGAAAAACATCCTTTACTTCAGGAGCAAAATAAACATCTTCAGAAACAGACGCGATTTTTTCACGAAACTGATCAACTTTTGAAAATTCATTTCCAAGTTCGTTTACATTAAGAACATACTGTTCAAGACCATTCCAGAGTCTGTTAACAACACATTCATGAATCTTATCCTGTTCCTTGAGCATTGAATCAAGAATTCTCTCCTGTTCATTAAGAACGCTTATCAATTCAATTTCTCTGTTTTCTGCCATATTAGACTTCCTAAAAAAAATAAAGGTTTACTGTTATAAAATCGGCATTTTAAAAAATTAGTTTAGGGAATTTAAATTTATTTTGAATATTTTTTTCTTTAATAAAATAAGGAGTAATTTGAAAATCATAAATCTGAAAAAGTCATTTAAATACAGATTTTTTTACGGAATAAATCAATTTTACAATTGACATTAATTTTGATTTTGTATATATTTCTACTCACTTATGGTGCCTGTAGTTCAGGGGTAGAGCGCCAGATTGTGGATCTGGTTGTCGAGGGTTCAAATCCCTCCAGGCACCCCTAAACTGATTCACAAAGAATCAGTTTTTTTTGTTTAAATGCGTCTGTAGCTCAACTGGATAGAGTATCGGACTTCGAATCCGCAGGTTGCACGTTCGACCCGTGTCAGACGCATTGGACCGGTTAACAGCCGGTCTTTTTTATTTAATCTTTATTTCAACTTCCAACATAACGCTGTTAAAATTAGCTTTCATTCGCATTGAACATTACAAGAACGAGCCGGGAATTCAAAATTAAAAATAACAAAAAAAATATATAAAAAAACTGAATTTCATATTGACATTTTTTTTCATAGTCTATATATTCTTAATCGTTGACAACAACAAGGGCGATTAGCTCAGCTGGTAGAGCAGCAGACTCTTAATCTGCGGGTCGCAGGTTCGATCCCTGTATCGCTCACGAAAAGCATCTTCAGTTTTGAGGATGCTTTTTTTTATTTTTCACACTTCCCTTTACAAAATCCCCCGTAAAAAAAAAGACTTTCAAATATTTAAGAGATTTTTTAATTTTGCAATTGACAAAGAATCTTATTTTCTGTATATTCTTACACATTACGGAAGCTTGGACGGTTAGTTCAGTCAGTAATCACCTGCGAGATTGGTGGAATTGGCAGACACGCTAGACTTAGGATCTAGTGCCTAGGCGTAAGAGTTCAAGTCTCTTATCTCGCATATAATTTTGCGGAAATGGCTCAATGGTAGAGCGCGACCTTGCCAAGGTCGATGTTGCGGGTTCGATTCCCGTTTTCCGCTCTTAATTAAAAATAATGCAGTACTGAACGCAGTTGCTGCGACGCATTTGCGGAAATGGCTCAATGGTAGAGCGCGACCTTGCCAAGGTCGATGTTGCGGGTTCGATTCCCGTTTTCCGCTCGACGACGAAGCGATTTGGATTTTTCTGAATCGCTTTTTTTTTTGAAAGGCAGAATTACTGCCTCAAATTTTTATTCAGGAGTTTCCACGTGAAAGTTACAAAGGAAGTTGCTAAACTCGACAACTCAGCAGTAAAACTCACTGCTACAATCGCAAAAGAAGATGTTGTATCAGGATACAACAAGTGCATTGCAAAGTATGCAAAGAACGTTCAGATCCCTGGTTTCAGAAAGGGAAAGGTTCCTGCAAAGATTCTTGAACAGAAATACGGTGATTCACTCAAGCAGGAAGTTCTTGCAGACATCATTGATGAATCTTTGAACCAGATTTTTGCTGAAGAAGATTCAAAGGAAATCCGCCCTCTTCCATATGCACAGCCACGTCTTGAAGATGACAAGCTTCCTGAATTCAGCATGGAAAAAGACCTTACTTTCACAGTAATTTATGATGTATTCCCAACTGTTGAAGTTAAGAATTTTGCAAAAATTGAAGTAAAGGAACCACAGGTTACTGTAGGCGACAAGGAACTTGAAGAAGAACTTAAGGCACTTCAGGAACGCAACGCAATGGTAATCGACAAGAAAGACGGAGATCCTGTAGAAAAAGACAACGTTGTAACAGTTGACTATAAGGAGCTCAACGCTGATGATTCAGTTGCAAATGAAAGAAACGGATTCGTATTCACAGTTGGATCTGGAGAAAACATTTACAAGTTTGATGACGAAATCATCGGAATGAAGAAAGACGAAACAAAGACTTTCACAAAGAAGATTGACGATGCAGAAAAGAAAATCAGCGTAACTGTAAAATCAATTAAGGTACGCAACCTTCCTGCACTCGATGATGATCTTGCACAGGATGTTAATGAAAAATTCAAGACTCTTGATGACCTCAAGAATGACATCAAGAAGAACCTTGAAATTGCAAAGAACAGAAAGGTAGAAGAAATCAAGCAGCAGAGCCTTATCGAACAGCTTATCGAAAAGAACCCTGTAACAGTTCCACAGTCAATGATTAAGGCAGAAATGGAACACAGATGGGCAATGATGGCACAGCAGTTCCAGACAACACCTGAACAGCTTGAAAAGATGATTACTGCAAGTGGTCAGACAAAAGAAACAATGCTCACACAGTGGACTGGAGATGCAGAAAAGATGCTCAAGGGTCGTCTCATCATCGACACTCTCATTCGTGAAAAGAACATTACTGCAACACCGGAAGAAGTTGAAGCAGAATTTAAGAAGATTGCAGACGATTCTGGCATGACTCTCGAAGAAGTAAAGGATCACTACAAGGATCCACGTGCAAAGGAATACATTGTTGACGAAGTTAAAGAAAACAAGCTTTACGCAGACCTTTACTCACAGGTAAAAGTTTCAAAAGGTGACAAAATAGAATTTGCAGACCTCTTCAAGAACGTTCGCTAATTTATACTGAATTTTGATCAAAACGGAATTCGCATGATTTTTCACTTGTCGGATTCCGTTTTTTTTTGTATTTTTATATAGATAATTTTTTTGATTTAAGAAAACAGAGCAAGTTTTAATAGTAAAAAAGATTTGAAACTTTCTCAAAAAGTACAAGGAAACATTTATGAACGAATTCATGAACACACTGGTACCTACTGTCATTGAAAGAAGCGGAAACGGAGAAAGAGCTTATGATCTCTACTCTCGCCTTCTTAAAGACAGAATTATTTTTGTTGACGGTGAAATCAGGGACGAAACAGCAGATTTGATTGTTGCTCAGATTCTCTATCTGGAAAGTGAAAATCCTGAAAAAGACATAAGCATGTATATCAACAGTCCGGGCGGTTCAGTTACAGCAGGACTTGCAATTTATGACACAATGCAGTATGTACGCTGTGACATTCAGACAATCTGTATGGGACAGGCAGCAAGCATGGGAGCAGTTCTTCTTGCAGGCGGAACAAAAGAAAAGAGATACGCACTTCCTTCAAGCCGCGTAATGATTCATCAGCCTTGGGGCGGTGCACAGGGACAGGAAAGTGATATCGCAATTCAGGCAAAAGAAATCATCAGACTTAAGAAACTCAGCATCAATTATCTTGCAGAAGCTTGTGGAAAATCAGAAGAAGAAATTGCAAAAGATATGGAACGCGACTATTACATGAGTGCAGAAGATGCCCTTAAGTACGGAATTATAGACCATATAATGAACAGAACTAAAAAAGGAGTCAAATAATGTCACGCTTTGGAAAAAGTTCTCCGGCAATATGCGCATTTTGCGGACGACCTGCAGACGATAAACGCAGAGTCATAAGATCACCGGATGATTCAATCTGCATCTGCGAACACTGTATCGCAACCTGTCAGACAATTCTCAATGACGAAGCACATCACCTTGCTCCAATCGACATGTCAGATATTCCGTCTCCAAAAGAATTCAAAGCATATCTTGATGAATATGTTGTTGGACAGGATTATGCAAAAAAAGTGCTTTCTGTAGCAGTTTACAATCACTACAAGCAGCTTTCAGTTTCCCGCGAACAGCAGATGGCAACTGAAGTAAAAATTGAAAAATCAAACATTCTTCTTCTTGGCCCAACTGGAAGCGGAAAAACACTTCTTGCAAAAACTCTTGCACAGAAACTCAATGTTCCTTTTGCAATTGCAGATGCGACTACATTAACAGAAGCCGGATACGTTGGTGAAGATGTTGAAAACGTACTTCTTAAACTCATAAATGCTGCTGACGGAGATATTGCTGCTGCAGAAAGAGGAATTATCTTCATTGACGAAATTGATAAGATCGGACGTAAAAGCGAAAACACATCAATTACAAGAGACGTTTCAGGAGAAGGTGTTCAGCAGGCTCTTTTGAAGATTCTTGAAGGAACACATGCATCTGTACCACCTCAGGGCGGAAGAAAGCATCCAAACCAGGAACTTCTTGATATTGATACAACAAACATTCTCTTTATCTGCGGTGGAGCATTTGTAGGCCTTGATAAGATTATTGAAGAACGTCTTTCTACTGCAAGCATCGGATTTGGAGCAGAAGGAACTCACAGAACAGACGAAGAGCGCATGGAGCTTTTGAATCAGGTTACAAGCGATGACCTTGTAAAATTCGGAATCATTCCTGAATTGATCGGACGACTTCCAATGACATGTGCACTCAAGGAACTTACAAAAGATGACCTTGTGCGTATTCTTAAAGAACCAAAGAATGCCATCACAAAGCAGTTTGAAGCAAGTTTTGCAATTGATGATGTAGAGCTCAGCTTTGACGACGAGGCCATTGACCAGATTGCAGAAGCAGCGATTAAGAGCAAAACAGGTGCCCGCGGACTTCGTGCAATCGTAGAACATATTCTGCTTGACCTGATGTTCGAAGTACCAAGCGTTAAAGGCAAAAAGAAACTTGTCATCACAAAAGAAATCGTCAACCAGGAAAAACTTCCAACAGCGGAAAGTCTCCTTATAGACCAGATAAGCGCATAAAAACAACCCCCTGAAACTCATGCAGCTTCAGGGATATTTTTTTATTCCTTCAAAATCCGAAGAATGTCATCGGCAGTTTTGCTCCAGCTGAATCTTTCGGACCACTCAAGACCGCTTTGAATCATCTTGTTTCTTAAATCTTCATCTGTGGCAATTTTTATCATACAGTCTGCAATTTCTTCAATATTGTCGCTGTCAAAATAAAGAGCATTAGGTCCTGCCATTTCTGTAAGAGCCCCGGATTTTGAGCATGCAACAGGAACGCCAGCAGCCATTGCCTCAACAACAGGAAGCCCTACTCCTTCATTGATCGGCGGAAAAACAGTCATCTGCGAATTCCTGTATAATTCCGGAAAATCATCATGAGGAAAATATCCTACGATTAAAATTTCCCTTCCGTAATGAGATTCAAACGCTGCTTTACTTACGATATCAGTATATGGCCCTTCACTTCCTGCAATTACGAGACGATGAGGAAGATGAGTTTTCTGCTTAAAGATTTCAAAAGCCTTTATCAATTCAACATGCTTTTTCTGCTCATTCTGCCTTCTGCTGGCATAAATTATGTACGGCTTCTTGATTGCAAACGGCTTAATACTGTCAACTTCAGTAAGATAAGACGCATCAACCGTAAAGAACTGGCTGTGATCAATTCCATAATGAACAATCTGAATATTAGGATTATTAACTTTTGACTGCTTAAGAGCCTTTTTAACGAAAATACTTGGAACGATAATACAGTCTGATGCAGATAGCCCTTTTTTAGCCTGATTACGGCGCCAGAAAGTCATGTGATTTTTAGACTGAACGGCACTAAGAACATCATTAACGAATGCAATCGATTTAACATTGCACTTTGTAGGAATAAATCTTGAGCCTGCAATAAAAAGTACGGCATCATATCCGTTTTTTTTGAAAAATCCGTTTGCTTTTTTTACATGCCATTTTTTAATTTTATGAACAGTCTCCTGAACATCAATCCCGATAAATTTAAATGCTTTTTTTGAAGTATAAACGTATCTGTCTTCTTCATGCCCAAAAAGCTCAAACTCAAACTCAGAATTTTCAGGAAGATGATTTACAAGATTTATAAGATAAGCCCCAAGACCGCTTTTCCCGTGATCAAGGCCGAATGTATCTATTCCAACTTTCATGATTGTTGAATTTTACCACACATTATTTCAAAACTAAAGACCCTTTTTTTCAAGATTTTCATAAAGCTCTTCTTTTTCCTGGTCATTCATTGAATCTACAAGAATATCAATCTCATAAAGCACTTCATCAATTCTATTCTGGATTCTTTCAAGTTTTCCAAGAACACGATCATACTCTTTATCATTCCAGTCTATTGAGTCAAGACTGTTTTCAAGAATACGGTATTCCTCGTAAAGCTCAACGCAATATGAAACCTTTTCTTCCATGTGCAGCTTTATAACGGATTCAAGGATTTCTTTTTCCCCAAGGTTCTCAAGCCTGCAGAAAAAATCCTCTTTTTCTTCTGCGCTCATATTTTTTTCAAGGGATTCTACCTCAGCTTCAATTTTTTCAAGACGGACCTTCAAAACTTCTGCACGATCAGAATTTTCCCAGTTAAGAACGGAAATCTGTTTTTCAATATACCTGGCTTCCTTAAAAAGGCCAAAACAAACTTCAACATTATTAGATTCATTTCTATGACTTTTAGAACATGAGGCAAACAAAATGGCTACAATAAAAACAAAGAGCTTTTTCATATACATAAAAACTAATAAAACTGACATTTAAAGTCAATTAAATTATGAGCCTCTCTAAAACTGAAATTATTAGAGTGTCATATATCTTCAACAAACGCGCGGATAACTGTATAATCCGAAGCATGGATTTTAAAGAACTTAACATTGACGAAGAATTAATTTTAAAGCTTGAGGAAAACAGCATAACTGAACCTACAGCCGTACAGAAAAAAGTAGTTCCTCTTATAGCAGAACACAAAAATATAATGTTCCAGAGCGAAACAGGAACAGGAAAAACATTCGCATACCTTCTGCCGGTTCTGACAGAACTGAAAAATACACCGAATGAAAAAAAAGCTGTAAAAGTAATGATTGCTTCCCCTACATATGAACTTGCTTCACAGATAAAAGTGCAGATTCAGAAAATCAGCGATATTAAAACGGCACTTCTGATTGGAGGAGCACCTATTGCACGTCAGATTGAATTTCTTAAGGAAAAGCCGGAAATTGTCATCGGAGGACCTTCACGTCTGCTTGAACTGATACATCTTAAAAAGCTTAAAGCTGATGATGTAAATGTTCTTATTCTGGATGAAGCCGACCGTCTGCTCTCTAAGGAAATGCGCGATGAAACAAAAGGACTTCTTGATCGTCTGCCTCAGAAAGTACAGCTAATAGGCAACTCAGCGACAGTCAGTGAATTTACAAGAAAAACGCTTCAGGATGCAAGGGAGACAGATAAAATTGAACTTGTAACTTTGCCGATGGAAGATGTTTTAAGAAAGAGAATTACACACTGGGCAATCTATGCAGAAAAGAGAGATAAAATCGATACGCTGAGATCTTTCATCAATGCTGAAAAACCAGAAAAACTGATTGTGTTTACAAGCAAATCAGACCAGATTGACAATATTACAGGGAAACTTCAGTTTAAAAAAATTGAATGTGAAAAACTTTCTGGCAAAAGCGATAAAAGAGACAGAAAAGCTGCAATAGACAGATTCAGAAGCGGAAAGGTAAAGGTGCTGATTACAACAGACCTCACAAGCCGCGGAATAGACATTCAGGGTGTAACTCACGTTGTTCAGCTTGATCTGCCGGAATCTGAGGATTTCTTTATTCACAGAGCAGGACGTACAGGAAGAAACGGTTCATGCGGAATCAACTGTGTAATAGGCGACGCAAAGGAAATGCAAAGATATGCAAATCTTGAAAAAAAACTTAAATTATGCGTGTACCCTAAGGTTCTGTTCAAAGGTGAAGTTACAGACCCTTCCAGACTGGAACTTGCAAAAGAATAGTTATTCTTATAGAATTATACGGATATGAGTGAAGCGAAACAGATAATTGCACAGAACAGAAAAGCTCGTTTTGACTATACGATTTCTGATACCTTTGAGTGCGGTATTGTTCTTGAAGGAACGGAAGTAAAGTCAGTTAAAAACGGGAATATTACCTTTAATGACGCATTTGCACTCATAGAAAACGGTGAAGTGTGGCTGCAGAATTTTCATATTGCGGAATATTCATTTTCGTCAATCTTCAATCATGATCCGGACAGAAAGAAAAAACTGCTTCTTCATAAAGATGAAATAAAAAGACTTGCCAGAAAGGTAGATGAAAAAGGCTTTACTTTGATTCCGCTTGAATTCTACCTTAAAAACGGACTCGTAAAAGTTTGTCTTGGAGTCTGTAAAGGAAAGAAACAATTTGACAAACGTGCCGATATTAAAGACAGGGATGTCAAACGTGAAATGGCAAGAGAATTCAGGAACCGCCTTGACGGCTAAAAAAAAGACAGGTTGCATGAAAAACGGAAAAAGATTATTAAAGACAGCGCTATTCCTCTTTTTCGCATTGAACATTCATGCAGCAGAGCCTGTTGATTTTTATGCAACAGTAACTTCATCAAACGATACAAATACAATCAAAATGACGACAGATCTACTCTTTTCTCAGTTTCAGTCGGTAAACGGATATACTGTAAATGACAAGAGAAATAAATTATACTCTGCGGATGAAGCTGTAGCATCAAACATTTCATTTTTTGCAGAAATACAGGAAGATGAAAACGGAGGATGGATCTGCACACTCAATGCAATAAAGGCAAGTCAGCACAAGAACGTTTCATCTACAAAAAAATACGATTCCTACTACAAAATCCTTATGGATGCAAAAACGTCTCTTGAAAACCTGATGGAGAACCTTAATTCAAACAGCCCTATAAATAAACTTCCACAGATTGCAGACGAAAAGAAACCTTCTGCAGAAAGCACACAAAAGACTGAAAGTAATATCTACGAGATGATAGCAGGAACATGGAGTGGCGAAGAACTTATAGAAAAAGTCCTGATACTTCGTGGCGGAAAAGGCTTTGTAATTTTCAAAAACGGAGCAAGTATGAATGTTGCAATTACAGCCTCCGGATCAAATCTGAAAATTACTCAGACATCAAAACCAAATGCATCATTTTACCCGGAACTTACACGCGAGATTGCACTTAAATCAGTTGAAAACGCTTCCCCAATCACATGGGATCTTCATCTTGTAAACAAAAATACTTTAACCGGAACAAAAACAACCCTTTTAATGGATAATAAAAACAAGAATGCGGAAGAAGGAAGCGTAAACATTACCTGGAACCGAAAATAAATCTTCTAGATAATTTTACAGAACAACACTACCCTGGCGAAGAATCTTAAAAGAATCGTCATCATTTAACAGCACAAGAGTTGAAGGCAAAGAACAAACCTTATCACCGTCTTCAACAATCAGGGAAACTTCATTTTCAAATTCCCTTTTTATTTCACTGATTTTTTCAAGAACCGGAAAGCCGCTTCTGTTTACACTCGTGCTGTAAACCGGTGCACCACATTCTGCAATTACATTTCTAAGCCATTCATCTCCGGGGCATCTGAAAGCAACAGTTGGAACTAATTCATTTAAAACGCAATCCTTTTTTACAGGAACGATTATTGTAAGAGAGCCCGGCCATTTAGAAAGCAACGCAGACGGAAGATCAATTTCAGTATATTTAAAGATTTCTTCAACAGATGAAATAAGCTGAATAAGGGGCTTTGATTCTTCCCGTCCCTTAATCTTTCTGATTTTATCATCAGTTTTGTAAATTTCAGATTTTTTTAAGTCTACAATACCGCTGAAACCATAAACTGTGTCAGTCGGCAAAATAACAACCTCACCCTTTTTTAAAAGTGAAGAAACAAGAGTGATATTTTCAAAAGATTTACTGCATGTCATATATTGTTACGCTTTGTGATGATTTAAAAATATTTTTGATAGATGAAAAATCAACAAGTCCACGGTTGATATCCATAATCAGTAATATCATATACACAAGTACCATAACAATCAATGCTGCAATTTTACAGAAGCCTTCAGAAATCATTGGAGTTTCCCGGTGATATTCTGCAGTTCCAGGATTAAAAACATGAGTTTCCCTTGATGGAAGACCACTTACCTTTATAAGCTTTTCATTTTCTGAAACATAACCGAGTTTTTTTGCATAAGCTGCAATCACATCAAGGTCATGTTCGAGCGCATTTTTTTCAAGAGAGAGTTCGCTGTTAATATTTTCAATTGATGCCGTATGGGCACTTATAATCTGCTTCTGTTCCTTAAGCTTTTTTTCTGCAAAAAAACCATTATTTCCCATAGGAACAGAAATCAGGACATATACAAGAGTCCCGAAAAAAACTGCGAACAAAAATCTAAAACATTTCATTATAAATTTTATATCGGTTAATAAAGATTTAAAATTGACTGAAAAACATGCAATTTTCTTCTCCTATAAAATTTTATAGAATTTATATGGGATTTGTGATAAAATAAGTATTGAAATCTGGGTTTTCTGTCGATAATCAAAGAGTGATATTATATTTTTTTGAATATCCAGCAACATGAATTTACAAGGGGATTTTATGAGCGACTCTTCAAACAATAAAAGTGAACTTGACGAATACGGAGTTTGGATAAAGACACCTCCACAGGATGCGGCAGTGAACGTAGAAAAAAATGAAACAGACTCAACAGATGAAATCAACCTTGATGATTTTAATATAGAAGCCCTTGAAAAAAATATTACAGCTGCAAACGATGTAACAGAAAACTCATTCGAAGAAAAAACAGAAATTACAGAATTTAACCCTGATGATTTAGCTGATACAGTAGACGGAAATGAACTTACTCAGGAAGAGACAAAAGTTACAGAAGATTCACCAGAACAGCCGGCCGCAGAAACAGATGATAATTTTTCAGGTCTTGACGGTGAAATAGACATTGATTCCTTTATGGAAGAATCTGGAGAAGCAGCAGAAAGCACAGTACCACAGGAAGAATCAGCACCAGTTGATGAAGCAAATGCAGAAATTCCTGATGGTGAAGTCGATCTTGATTCATTTATGAGCGATGACAATTCATCCCCTGCTTCATCAGTACCAGACGGAGAAGTAGATCTTGATTCCTTCATGGGAGATTCTTCAAGCAGCGAAGATGGAGACGTTGACCTGAGTGCATTTATGGGAGATGACGCACCATCCTTCGGTGACGGAAACATTGATCTTGACTCCTTCATGGGCGGAGAATCATTCACTGCAGATAAACAGGAAATGCAGGAAATTGAAGAAACAGACCCTCTTGATATAGATCTTGAATTTGATGACGAAAATCCTTTTGAAACAAATCAGGAAAACAGCGACACAAGCCTTGATCTCAATGATTTTTCTGACGGAGACAGTGCAGAGAATTTTGACAGTCTCTTTGACAGCATTCAGGATGAAAATCCAGATAAGAGAGTTGCAGCAGAAAATCATCATGCATCAACAGAAACTTCAACAGAATCAGAAGAAATCGATCTTTCAGATTTTGGAATTGATGATGAATCAGAAAACCTCAATCCTGTAATCGGCGATGAAAGTGCAAATAAAGTTGCCGCAGGACCTGTTGATTACGAAATGACAATTGATGAAGAAGAAAGTGATTCAGATAATGAAACTGTTGTAGAAGACGAATCATCAGATGATGAAGATTACGAAATCGATATTACAAAAGACGATGTAGAAGAAACACAAAAGCAGCAAGCTACAGATCTTTCATCTCCAGACGATGACTTTGATGTGGATGCTCTTTTTGACAATATTGAGGACGAATCAGGAAATAAAGCTCCACTTGATTCCACTGCAGAAACTAAAGAACAGGAAGTACAGGAAAACCAGGAGGATAAACAGGAGCCTATGTTTCAAGAAAATATTCAGGTAACACCAGAAGATGAATTTGCTCTGGATGAAAACTCTATTCAGGAAAATGAAATTGAAGTTTCAGACACAGATGAACAGGATGAAATAGAAATTCCGGAAACTTTGGATCAGGATCTTGCAGTACCTGAAAATGAAGACGAAGGTGATGACTTTACACTTCCTGATTTTGATGCTCCTGATGAAACTTCAAAAAATGAATTCAATGCAGATGATTTTGAATCAATGATTGAAAATCCGGTTGAAGAAGAAATTCAAGTACCTGTAACAGAAGAAACATCTGAAACAGCAGAAGATACAACGGCAGAAGCTTTTGAAACAGAAAGTACTGAAGAAGCCTCTGGAGAAGAAGAAGAAGAAGAATTCAGCGTTGATGAATTCATGGGCGACGAAGGTTTTACAGACGGCGGAATTGGTGTAACAGGTCCGTACAATGAAGACGGAACGCTCATTGAAAAATACATAAAGCATGATGAAGAAGAATCAGCAGAATCTGAATCTGAAGCTGACGAACCTTCATTTGAAGAGCCAGTAATTGAAGAAAATACAATTGAAGAACCTGTGATTGATGAAAATGCAATTGATGAATCTGCAACTGAAGAAACTACAGAAACAACATCCGATGATGATTTTAATTTTGAAACAGTTGCTACTGCAGATAACAATGAAACATCGGCTTTTGATGATGACAGCACTACCCTCGATATGGAAACGCTCAATAATATAGCAGCTGATGTTGTTACAGACGAAACTTCTCTTGAAGAACCTGTGCTTGATGAAAATGCACTTGAAAAAGGTGATGCAGAGGATACAGTCACAGAAGAACCTTTACTTGAAAAACCTTCACTTGAAGAACCTGTAATTGAAGAAAACACAACTGAAGAATCTTCAGAAACAGCTTCTGAAGATGATTTCAATTTTGAAACAGTCGCTGCTGCAGAAAACAATGAAACTTCTGCTTTTGATGATGACAGCACTACCCTCGATATGGAAACACTTAATAATATCGCAGCAGATGTTGTTACAGATGAAACATCATTTGAAGAACCTCCGGTAGTTGATGAACCTGATGAAGAAGCTTTTGATTCTACAGGAATTATTTCTGATGATGAAATGGAAAAAGTATTTGAATCGGATCAGGATGAAATAGCTGCAGAAAATAATAATGAAGAAAACTCAGAAGATAAAACATTCGTAATGGAAGACTCTTCTGAAACTTCAGATGAAGCAGATGAATCGGCAGGAGACAGTATGGAAGAAAAAGACCTTGATGTAAGTGCCTATATTGACAAAGGTCCGGATTATGACATGACAGGAGTTTCATTAACTCTGGATGACTTTGACAAACTTTCAAGTCAGCCTGTCGAAGAAACAGAAACACAGCCTATACCAGATACATTTGAAGAAGAAACTGCATTCCTTACTTCTGATTCTGATGAAAACGATTCAGATGAAACAGATGAGGAAGAAAAGAAAATCTACAGTGTATTTGTAAAGACAAGTTCAACAGAAAAAGATGAAGTGGAAGTTGAAAAGTCAAATGTACAGACTGAAACTCCAGCTGAATCACCTGCGATGGAAGAACCTGTCATTCAGGAAGAAGATTCTGAAATAGAAAAGGAAAATAATATGTCTGACGAAAGCGAAGCAATTCTTAAACAGATTTCAAGCGAACTTGCAAACTTGAGAACTGAAATCAACGGACTAAAAGACGAATTCGAAACAATCAAGAAGAACGGAATTTCTTCTTCAGAAAATGAAAATCCTGCAGTAGAAGACCAGCTTACGACAGAAGATTCAGAATCTCAGGAAATTGAAGATTCAACAGAAAATTCAGCAAAGGAAGAAGATACAGGATTCTTTGCAGACACTGATGAGGATGATACAATCGCACTCAGCGGAGATGAGTTGACAAATATTCTTAACTCTGCTGATTTTGCTCCAGCTGGAGAAATTGGAGAACAGAAAGAAGAAGAAATTGACAATGGTCTTTCAATGAACTTTGAAGAAGAAAACCTTGAAGAACCAGTTTTTGATGAAACACAGGAAAGTGAAGCAGAAGAAGAAATTGAAGTTCCTACTGTAGACGATGTTCTTGTTGAATCAGCAGACACTGATCTTATGAGCAGTGAAATCAAGGATGACAACGAAGAAGATGTTGTTGAAGCAGACAGTTCAATTATCACAGATGATGACATTCCTTCACCTACTCTTGAATCAATTCTTCCAGAAACAGAACCATTAACAGACGGAAACATGGATTTCCTCACTTCTGATCCTGCAGCATCAATGGATTTCAGCGATGAAGCCGAAGATGAAAATGAAGATGAAGAAGACGAAAATCTTGAAACAGGAATAAGTGAAGAACCTTTGGAAGAAGTTTTCAATACATGGGAAAACAACGAAAAGCTTCCAGAACCGGAAACTGCAGAAACAGAAGAACCAGTGATTGCAGAAAATGCTGTTACAGGAGAACCGGTTATTGAAGAAAGTGCAGTTACAGAAGAATCTGAAATTACCGCAGAAAATACAGTTACTGAAGAAAAAACAGCTGAAACAAAGACTTCATCAACTTCAGATATTCCGGAAAACATGAAAGATGAAATCCGCTCTGTACTTGCATACATGGATCAGCTTCTTGAAAATCTTCCAGAAGAAAAGATTGAAGAGTTTGCACAGTCTGAACAGTTTGAGACTTATAAAAAGCTCTTCGCAGAACTTGGTCTTTCATGAAATACAGAATGAGAAAATAAAAATTCAGGCTGTCTATAACTTAGGCAGCCTTTTTTGTAACCATGCATAAAATCGAATTTATAAAAGCAAAAAATAATCAGACCTCATGTTCAGCAGACGGAATAATGCTTCATTCATCCTATGATCCGTGTAAAGAAGCAGAAAGATTCGTACAAACAGCACCAGTACCCTTTTCTCCCAAATACATACTGTTAACAGAACCTGCAGTCTCATACTGCGCCAGATACCTGAAAGAAAAATATCCGGAAGCAAAAATTTGCTGCATACGCTATGTACAGGATTTCTCACAATATGACAACGAATGGAATAAAACGTTTTATATAAAAGAAGAAGCTGCACTAAGTGAAGAGATTTTTTCATATATGGGAGAAGAAGGAATTTCTTCATGCGTTTTTCTTTCCTGGAAAGCAAGCGAAAAAGTTTTCAAACAGGAAAATTCGATAGCATGGAATGCAATAAAATCTGCAGTATTAAAAAGCAGAAGTGTTCTTGCGACAAGGTCATATTTTGCAAAGCGCTGGACAAAAAATACTTTAAGATTCTGCACATTTGCAAAAAATACACTTGAAATACAAAAAGGAAACATTCCTGTTGTAATATGCGCAAGCGGTCCCAGTCTTTTTTCAAGCCTGAATAAAATTAAAGAAAACAGAAAAAAGTTTTTTTTGATTGCAGTTTCTTCCGCACTTTCACCACTTGTAAACAGAAATATTATTCCTGACATGTGCATATCTACAGACGGCGGATACTGGGCAAAACTTCATCTTTCATTTGCATTAAAAAAACACAACATTCCGCTCGCATTACCTGCTGAAGGATGTTATTTTGCAGAAAATATTATAAACACAAAAGTAATTCCATTATTTTACGGAGATGGAATTTCAGAAGAAATTCTCAAATCATGCGGATATACAAAAACTCCGGCACAAAGAAATGGAAGCGTAAGCGGTACTGCTGCACAACTAGCATTAAACCTAACGACAGAAAATATATACTTCTGCGGATTAGATCTCTCCCCTTCAACAGGATTTTCACACACTCAGCCAAATGAACTTGAAATAAACGCAGCGAGATTTGATACAAGACTTTTAAATTCAGAAACAAGAATTGCACCATCATGCTTTAAAAATGACTCACTTGAAATTTACAGGTCATGGTTTAAAAACACAGACTTTAAAAACAGACTTTTTAGATTAAGCGATGGATATCCATATAAAAACAACCTGGGTTCTGTAATTGATGTAGGCTGGGAAAAAGCTGAAATCGACTTTGAGAAAAATAAAAACGGAAGCAAAATAAAATTTATAAATACAACAAAAGAATTCAATCAGGATGAAAGAATCAATACACTGACTAAAATTATTTTCGAAAGATGTAAAAGTGAAGAATGGAAAAAGGAAGCATTCACAGCAGAGTGGATTTCATTCAACCGATCAAACGATGAATCAAAAAGAAAAGAACTTGAATTAAAGATGAATTCTTTTGAAAAGGATATCTTAAAATCTCTGGGAAAATAAAATGATTTACTCAAAAGAAATATTCACAACAAAATCAAATGAAATAATTCCTCTATTTCTATCAAAAAGACCAGTTCATTCAAAATATAATCCTTCTTCAGAAAAAACAATTTTACCAGAGAACTATGAAGGAGCTGTTGTTGTCTTTGGAATAGGCGGCGGATTTCATATTAAAAATCTTATAGACGATAAAAACATCTCACTAATAATTGCAGTTGAAGCAGATGAAGAAAGTCTGGAATATTCACTTCAATTTGAAAATTCAAAAAAATTAAAAGAATGTCAAAAAATTGTTCTATGCACTCAAAAGGATTTTATTACAACACTGATGGAAAACTACTTACCTGCACTACACTCAAACATTACAGCATTTTTTTTAAGATCCTGGGAAAATGAAAATAAAGAAACTTCACAACTGCTTTTATCAGGATTTAATGCAGCAATAAAACATATAAAGGCAGACTTCTCAGTTCAGTCACATTTTGGATTAATATGGCAAAGAAATATCCTCTTAAATTTAAGAAACAACTTTAAAGCATCACAAAATGAATTTCCTGAAGCAGGCAAAAATCTTACAGCAGCAGTAATAGCAGCAGGACCTACTTTGGATTCTTCAATAAAAAAGCTGAAAGAAAATCGAAAGAGCTATTTTATAATTTCAACAGACACAGCTTATCCGGTACTTCTTGAAAACGATATAATTCCCGAAATTGCAGTATGTGTTGATGCACAAAGAATTTCAGCAAGGCACTTCATGACAGCACCAGAAGCAAGTTCAAAAAATTATACAACTTTTATATTCGACATCTGTTCAAATCCTAAAGCTGCAGAACATGTATTAAAGCTTGGACATAAAATTAAATTCATACAAAGCGGACATCCTCTTTCGGCTCTTGCACTATGCACCACAAACGTTCCGTTAATTCATACAGGAAGCGGAACTGTAACTATAGCCTGCTGCGACATAGCACGGATAATGGGATTTAAAAAAACAGAACTTTTTGGAGCAGATTTTTCATACACAAACGGTAAGCCTTATGCAAATGGAACTTATCTTGAGCGCAATTTCGGAGTAACAGGCTTTAAGACAAATACAACAGAACAACTTTATACATCACTCATGTTCAGAACAGAACTTATTCCACTTAGCAAAAATAAATTTACAACAGAGGTTCTTGAAAGCTATAAAAAAACTCTTGAAGATTGGGCAATTTCTTCAGGCTTAAAAATTGAAAACAATATTTTACTTAATCCATGCACAAAAAATAAAATCAGCAGAATAGAATCAAAAGATTTTAATTATAATGACTTTTTCAATGACTGGAAATTAAATCTTGAAAAACTCATTTTAAAAGAAAATTTTTCAGTCTGCAAAAATGAGTATCTTTATTCACTTCTACCCTTCATTGCATTCATGAAAAAACATGAACCACAGAAATCCCTTCATGAATATTTCAAACTTGCATTGAATTATTCTCTATTGTATAATTAATACATTATGAAAGTAAAAGAAAATAAATTCTTTGCAATATTAATCTGTGCCATTTACGTTATTACAGTTGCAATATTCAGTATTTCGCTTTTTTCAGAATATAACACAGGCAAAAAAGAAAACTCTGCCAGACGATTTAATTCCATAACAAAAACTCTTGCACGATTAAGCAAAACATATACTCCAGGGTCAGAAAAGTTCAACGATGAACTTCTTGCAAATCTTGGAAATATTTCAGATATAGCAGGCATGCAGATTACATACGGAAATGAATTGATTTTTTCATATCCTGCAGACAGAGAAAAACTTGAAAAAATTGATACTTCAACAACGTATACAAATCAAACAACGGTATGGTGCAAAAACGGCATTCCTGTAACACTCACTGCATCAATTCATAATCTTGCACCTTCTGTAATTTTGTATAACAGCCGTATTGCATTTCTTGTCATACTGATTGCAACAATTGCAGTTGTAATTTATCTGATTATATATGTAAAAAACGGAACTTTCCCGAAAGAAGCAGAAACAGACGATGCAGAAGAATCTGATATAGTCTATCCTGATATTGAAGAATATAAAATTTCTCAGGAAGAGCAGGAAGATGAAAATAACGAAGATGATTTTGAAGAACCTGTAGTTAACGAAAGTTCTTTTGAAGACGAACAGGAAAAATCATCTGATGAGGAAGAAGAAGAAAAAGAAATCGAAAAAAAAGAACCTGCTGAAGAAGATGAAAAAGAAGATATTCTTGCATTCCTTAATGAACCAAAAGAAACAAAAACGGAAGATGAAAATTTCCTTCCTCCAATTGAAGATATTGTAAACGAAGACAGTCAGGAAGATAAAACTGACTCAGATAATAATGAGCCAAAAGGTCTTTTCTGTGAAGAAACAGGATTTGGCTGGCAGGAATATATGCTTACAAGACTTGACAGCGAGCTTGTAAGATCTGCTTCAGGAGATCAGGATCTTTCACTTATGACGCTGACTATTCCGGGAATCGACTGGTCTAGTCCTGCAGGAAAAGAAATCAGCAGAATCATTATTGAAACAGTAAAATTCAATGATCTTATATTCAATTATAACGAAGATGGTGTAAGTGCAATTTTCCAGGATCAAAATGTTGATAAGACTCTTGTAACTGCTGAAACACTTCACACGGAAATTCTTTCAATTCTTTCACGCTATGAGTTAAAGCTTCATGCATTTATAGGAATATCATCTCGATCACTCAGATTGATTTCTGCAAACAGACTTGCAAATGAAAGTGAAGAAGCAATGAAACGTGCAAAAGAAGATGTTGAATCGCCAATTGTTGCATTCAGAGTAAATCCTGATAAATTCAGAAACTTCCTTGCAACAGATGCATTCAAAAAAGATTCAGAATCTGCTGATTAAAACAAAACCTTAAAAAAATTATTTTGATTCTTTCAGTTCTTCAAGTTTTTTTTCAAACTTTGCGAGCGATTCATCTTTCGGGAATTTTTCTTTCATTGAAGAGAGATATTTTTCTGCAAGTTCATAATCTTTCTTTGAAATGAGAACCGTAATACAGTTTTTGATACAGTCAGCATCCTGAGGATATTTTTCAACAAGCTCCATATATTCTTTAGAAGCAGTTTCAAGATCTCCACGTTTTGCATCAATATAAGCAAGACTCATTTTTAAATTCTGATTATTTTCATCTTTTACAAGAAGTTCCTCAAAAGACTTTCTAGCCTGTTCCCAGTTTTTTAAATTAACATCACAAACTGCTATTTCATAAAGAGCGGCATCATGGAAACGACTGTCTCCAAGTGCTTTTTCATAATACTCTTTTGCTTTTGAGTAATTTTTAAGATCTTTATATCCTTTTGCAATCTGAAAATATTCTGAGGCAAGATTTTTTTCTATAACTTCCCTCTCACCAGGAATAAGCGAAAAGGAAACACAGGAAGAAAACAGAAAAACTGACGAGGCTGCTAAGAAAAAATTAATCTTAATACTTTTCTTCAACGACTTCATCATTTACAACTTTATAATGTTTTCCGGTAATCGGATCACGGAGGAAAAGATCTTCAATCTGATGCTGACTTACTTCAACTCCCGAAAGCTGAATTGTTCTTTCATCAATCATTCTGACAGTTCCACCCATCATAGAAAAAGAAAGATTCAATAAACCTTTAAGAGAATCTGCAGCTTTTTTATCCGTAAGATGCAGATTAAAAAGAAGCTCATATTTTCCAGAATATACAGAAAGATTCTTTTTATTCGGGATATAAATAAGTTTGCCGTATGCAGCATCAGCTCCAACATTTATAGACTGACCGATAAGATTTCTTAAATACTGTCCGGGACGAGTAATATAAAAAAGAATATCATTGCTTTTATTTTCCGCATTAATCCATTCAGTTACAGGATTAACAGGGATTTCAGCTTTCTGTGCATAACGCTGAATAAGAGGCTCAACATTCTGTCCTGCACAAAGAATTTTTGATGACGGAAGCGAAACCTGGAAAACACTGACAACATGCTTGTAATAAACAAAAGGCTTTCCTGCAAAAGTAACATTAACAGCCTTCCATCCGTTCTTTTTCTTAAAAGCAGATGAAACAGCAATTTTCGGAATCGATGCGAGAGCCGCAATCTGAAGCCGAGATCTGTCTTTAACAGTTCCAAGAGAAACATACATATTGCCTGTTCTCTCAGCTAAAGACATTGCATTACTTTCAGAGAGCCCTTCAATCTGCTTCATTAACAGAGAACTTACAAGATTCTTATGGTTTGAAACAGGAACGCAAACGTAAATACTGGCATCCTGATCAAGAAGAGCCAAAGGATGAACCTCATTATCTTCAACAACTTTTGGAGCAGATTTACATCCTGCAAATATACAGGAAATAAATGCAAAAACTGAAACAAACCAAAGAATCTTTTTCATAGAATTAAATCCTCATTATGCCTTAACGACCTGAATTGACCACTTTGCGTCTTCACAGTCAATTACTGTACCAGAAACGCCGTCTTTCCATTCAGCTGATGCAGAAAGTGTTTCACCAGAGATAAAATCTTTGAACATTTCAAAAGCAGATTTGAGTGAAGCATCTCCACTAACGACAAGATTAATTCTGTCTGTAACTTCAAAACCGCTTTCTTTACGAAGATTCTGAATTCCACGAACAAGATCACGTGCGTAACCTTCTTTCTTAAGTTCATCAGTAATCTTTGTATCAAGACCAACAGTAAGTGTACCTTCGTTAATTACCTTAAGGTCTTCTTTTTCCTTGCGCTCAATCATGAGGTTTTCTTCGTTGAGTTCAACATCTGTTCCTGCAACTGTAATCACAAGCTTTGAACCGTTAAGCATTGCAGCGATCTGATCACCTTTAAGCTTTGTAATTTCTGCAGCAGCAAGCTTCATGTTTCCACCAAGGAGTTTTCCAAGAACACGGAAATTTGCTTTTGCTGAATATTCAACAAGTTCATCTTCTTTTTCATGGAAGATTACTTCTTTAACATTAAGCTCTTCAGCAATTGTATCCTTCATACTGTCAAGAACTTTTCTTTCATCTGCATTGCGTGTAACAAGAGCTACACTTGCAAGAGGCTGACGATTCTTAAGGTTGAATGTATTACGTAATGAACGTCCCATTGAAACTGCTTTCTGGACTGAAGCCATCTGGAATTCAAGTTCTTCATCACGGAACTTTTCATTATATTTTGGATAATCACAAAGATGAACAGATTCCTTGTCTTCTGCAGTCTTGAGGTTCTGCCACATTTCTTCAGTAATAAATGGAACGAATGGAGCAGCAACAAGAGCAAATGTTTTAAGTGCACTGTAAAGAGCACCATAGGCTTCCATCTTATCGCTGTCACTTCCAGACTTCCAGAAACGGCGGCGGTTGCGGCGGATGTACCAGTTATTAATTGAATCAATAAACGAAAGCATTGGATCAATTGCAGCACTAAGGTCATAATCATCAAGTGTCTCTGTAACTTCCTTAATCATCTTCTGAGCAACTGAAAGAATCCAGCGGTCAAGAGGATTATCAGGAAGTTTGCTGTCAAATTCATGTCCTGTACATGTAACACCATCGATGTTTGCATACTGAACAAAGAACGAATATGAATTCCACAGTGGAAGAATAATTGATTTAATTACCTCACGTACACCGTCATCACTGTATTTAAGATCATCAGCCTTAACAACTGCAGAGTGCATCAGGAACAGACGAAGAGCATCAGCACCAAACATATTGATTGCTTCTACCGGATCAGTGTAATTCTTGAGGGACTTAGACATTTTTCGTCCGTCTGAAGCAAGAACAAGACCATTTACAATACAATTCTGGAATGCAGGCTTATTAAAAAGATGACTTGCAAGAATTGTAAGTGTATAGAACCATCCGCGAGTCTGATCAAGACCTTCTGAAATAAAGTTTGCAGGGAAGTGACTTTCAAAGAATTCCTTATTTTCAAAAGGATAATGCTGCTGACCGTATGGCATAGAACCCGATTCAAACCAGCAGTCAAAAACTTCAGGAATTCGACGCATTGTTCCCTTGCCGCATTTTGGACATTTGAATGTAATTTTGTCTACAAACTGCTTATGAAGATCTTCTGGATATACTCCACTAAGATCCTTGAGCTCCTGACGGCTTCCAACGCAAATGCGGTGATTACATTCAGGATCATCACACTTCCAGATTGGAATAGGATTTCCCCAGTAACGGTTGCGGCTTACTGCCCAGTCTCTTGAACCTGCAAGCCACTTACCAAATCGACCTTCCTTAATGTGACCCGGCTGCCATTTAATCTGACTGTTTGCTTTTAAAAGTGCTTCATGATGATCTGCAACCTTTACAAACCATGAACCGATTCCGCGGTAAATAAGAGGAGAACCACATCTCCAGCAGTGAGGATACTGATGCTGAACAGTTTCACGCTTTACAAGTTTTCCTTCCTGTTTGAGACGGTCCATAATATCCTTATCTGCATCCTTTACGAATACACCCTGATAATCAGAAACTTCTTTTGTAAATTTACATTCCGCATCAAGTGGCTGAACATTTGGAACACCGCTTCCACGGAATACTTTATTATCTTCTTCACCAAATGCCGGCGCAATATGAACAATACCTGTACCATCTTCTGTAGAAACGTAATCTGCATTGAACATGCGGAATGCACCCTTTTCGCATTTCTGTCCTGATTTTTCAGCACAAACCTTTGGATCTGCAAGTTCTGCAAAATATGGGAAAAGCGGCTCATAAGTTGCATCAATAAATTCTGAACCCTTGTGAGTCCAGAGGATTTCATAATCACCTTCATTCTTGAAGTAAGAAGAAACACGTGCTTTTGCAAAAATATAATTTGTTCCGTCTGACTTATCCTTAAGCTTTACGTACTCAACTTCAGGGCCCATACAAAGACCAAGATTTGAAGGCAATGTCCATGGAGTTGTAGTCCAAGCGATGAAATATGTATTTTCAAGATCATTATCGCCGATTGCAGCTGGCAGAGACTTTACCTTAAACTTGATTGTAACGGCAGGATCCTGTTTATCCTTATATCCCTGTGCAAGTTCGTGTGATGAAAGTACTGTTGAACAGCGTGGACAATATGGAAGGATATACTGACCTTCATAAATCAATCCTTTATCCCACAAAGATTTTGCAACCCACCAGATTGATTCCATGAAGTCTGGATTCATTGTCTTATAGTCGCGGTCAAAATCAACCCAACGTCCCATACGTGTGATTGTCTTGCGCCATTCAGAAGTGTATTTAAGAACTGAAGCACGACACTTATCGTTAAACTTGTCGATTCCGTATTCTTCAATTTCATGCTTAGAGTTGATTCCAAGTTCTTTTTCAATAAGATTTTCTACAGGAAGACCATGACAGTCCCATCCAAAACGTCGGTCAACCTTTTTGCCCTTCATAGTCTGATAACGAGGAATAATATCCTTGATTGTTGACGGAATAAAATGTCCGAAGTGTGGAAGTCCAGTTGCAAATGGAGGTCCGTCATAAAAAACGTATTCTTCGCAGCCTTCTCTCTGATCAAGTGATTTCTTGAATGTGTTGTTCTGCTCCCAGAATTTTAAAACTTCTTCTTCCTGTTTAGGGAAATCTGCTTTTGGATCAACTGATTTATACATGTTATTTTTCCTTTGAAATATTTAAAAAGTTCAAAAAAGATTATACAATATAGCAAAAGTTTATTCTATATTTTTAGGATCTTTGTTTAAAATATGAAAAGACCACTAATCATTGCAGCAATTCTGCTTATCTCACTATCATGTGTTTTTGCAAAACCTTCCATTAAGCACAATCCATGGGAACTGATTATATACAGACCGATTGATACTGAAAAAATGAACATGGTGAAATGCTATCTCAAAATTGAAGACTTTGAAGGCAATGATGTTACTTATTCTGCGGTGAAAGCAACTTATGAATGGGTTGAAGACAAAGATAAGATTCATCCTTATGAAAAAACATATTATCTTCTTGGCGGAATGGCGATGCACTTAAATATAAAAAAGGGCCGCTATAAAATTACAGTCTTTACGCCTGCTGATAAACAGTATCCGTTTAATGATGAAAGAAAAATCACCTGGACTTCAAACGAATTTATTTATGACACAGAAAATCCGGCAAAAGTAATTTTTGTGTACCCTACCGCAAACGACAACGGCTTCTACAACGGCGGCTGGGTAATATCCGGAAAAGCCCCTGAATTTTTCAAAGTAACAAAACCAAAAATGAAAAAACAAAAATAGCTTTCTGTTGTAAAAAAAATGATTCCTCAATAAAATAAACACATGACAATCATTGCAGAAATTGGAACATCACACGGCGGGAACCTAGAGAAGGCTTATAAACTTATTGATGCAGCAAAAGATAGTGGAGCTGACTGCGTAAAATTTCAGTGGGTCTATGCTGATGAAATTCTCCATGAAAACACAGGATACGTAAAACTCCCGACAGGAAACATCCGGCTCTATGACAGATTTAAAGAGCTAGAGTGTTCCTCTGATTTCTACAAAAAATGCCTTGAATACAGTCACAGCAAAGGGCTTCTTTTTGCATGCTCTCCTTTTGGTTTAAGATCCTTAAAAGAACTTGCAGAGCTTAATCCTGACGCAATAAAAATTGCAAGTCCTGAAGTAAATCACATTCCGCTATTAAAAGCATGTGCTGAATACTACAAAGAAATTCCAATCATAATTTCAAGCGGAGTCTCAAAACTCGCAGATCTTGAAAAAGCAATTTCAATTTTATGCAGTAGAAATCAGTCTTCTGCTGAAATCAAAAAACAAGAATCAGCGATAAAAGAGCCATTAACACTGCTTCACTGCATCACGTCATATCCGGCACCTGAAGAAGAAT
This sequence comes from Treponema sp., assembly GCA_024687165.1. Lineage (GTDB taxonomy): Bacteria > Spirochaetota > Spirochaetia > Treponematales > Treponemataceae > Treponema_D. The sequence continues at coordinate 10,405 of JAILEY010000001.1, read as the reverse complement.
ACAACATACGATGCATAAAAACTCTTTCAGAGATTTTTGGGATTCCAACAGGAATAAGCGATCATTCACTTGATCCAGTTCTTGTACCAGTTCTTACAACAGCAATGGGCGGAACGATGATTGAAAAACACATAACCTTAAGCAAAGAAACAGACGGACTTGATGATCCTGTTGCATTAACCCCGGAGCAGTTTTATCTGATGGTGCATGCAGTTCGTCAATCAGAAGCCGCTATTGCAAGATATGGAGCGGGAGAAGTTTTCCGTCAGCTTGAATATGAATTCGAAAGTGAAAAAATTAAAACAATTCTCGGAGACGGAATAAAAAAACTTGCACCTGCAGAAGAAGCAAATTACGGAAGGACAAACAGAAGCCTCCACTATCTTCGTGCGATGAAAAAAGGAGAAAAGGTTTCTGAAAAAGACATCGGAGTTCTCCGTACAGAAAAACTTCTTACACCTGGAATCAGTCCGGAATTTCTTGAAACTATAACAGGCAAAACGTTAACTGCTGATGTTGAAAACGGGGAAGGAGTAAAGTTTGAAGACTTTATGAATTAATCAACTAAACAAGATCCGCAATAAGTTTTAAGCCTTTTACAGTCAAATCTTTATCAACAATCGTAAAACATTCTGTAATCGGCTTTAAAACTGAATTAAGCCCGCCAGTTGCAATTACTTTAATCTCATCAGGATTATCGCCGGTTAATTCAAAAATATTCTGCTTAACCTGATTTACAAGACTTTCAACAAGCCCCTTATATCCCAAAACTATTCCAGCCTGAATTGCTTCTTTTGTTGTTGAACCTATAACTTTTCCAGGAGCTTCAAGAGGAACAAAAGGAAGCTGAGCAGTATTCATTGCAAGAGCTTTTACGGCAGTTCCAAGACCAGGACTGATTGTTCCGCCTAAAATAATTCCTTTAGAATCTGTAGCAGTAAGTGTAAGTGCAGTTCCAAAATCAACAACAATATTTGCGCTTTTAAAATGATTCCATGCAGCAACAGCATTCGCCAGAAGGTCAGTACCAAGCTCACGAGAAGAATTAGAAGAAAGATGAACCGGAAGAATAGAACCTTCAGATGCAAGATTTGTATTTATCACATAGGGATGACGACCAACAATCCTCTGACAGACAATTACAAAAGGCCCGATTAATGCAGGAACAACAGAACTGATAATTCCCTTATCAAAAAGTGCCGTATCAATTCCGGCATCACGGCATAATGTCAAAATTGTAGAAGTATATTCATCACCGGTTCTGTTTTTATCAGAAGAAATCCTCCACTGCTGAATGATTTTATCTCCATCAAAAACTGCAATTACAACATTTGTATTTCCAATATCTACTGCAAACAACATGAAAGAATTATATCACTAATTTCAATTTTAATAAATTAAAACATTTTTAGTTATCTTTTCATTTTAAGGATTTTTTACTATTATGTTTCAGAATATTTTTTATAAAATCACAAGAGAGGATTGATTTTTAATATGGATTTAATTCAGCCTAAAATCTTAAAAGGATTCAGAGATTTTTTACCACAGGACGAAATTCTACGCTCAGGTTTAATTGACAAACTTACAGAAACTTACCGCAACTACGGATTCGTTCCAATCGACACACCAGTTCTTGAGTATACTGAAATTCTTCTCCGCAAAAGCAATGGTGAAACAGAAAAACAGATGTTCCGTTTTGAAGATAACGGCGGCCGTGATGTTGCACTTCGTTTTGATCTTACAGTTCCATTTGCCCGCTACACTGCACAACACAAGGAAGAACTTTATTTTCCTTTTAAACGCTACCACATTTCAAAAGTATGGCGCGGTGAAAAACCACAGGCAGGCAGATACAGAGAGTTCATTCAGTGTGACTTTGATACAGTCGGAACAGACAGCGCAACTGCAGATTTTGAAGTCCTTGCAATGATGAAAGCAGCGCTTGCATCTATTGGTGTAGAAAAAATTACGATTCACGTAAATCATCGTGGAATCTTCAACCGCTTCCTTGAAAAAATTGGAGCAAAAGAAAAATCTGATGATATTCTCCGCGTTGTAGATAAGCTTGCAAAAGTTGGCGAAGAAGAAGTAAAAAAGGAACTTACTGAAATTACAGGAAATTCAGAAAGTGCAGAAAAAATCCTCGGTTACATCAAGCCTTGTGAAAACTTTGAAAAAACTCTTGCAAACATTGAAGCTCTTGCAGGAGGAGAAGCTGAAGATTCTAAGCGAATGAAAGATATCTACGAAATGATGAAAGCTTCAGGAATTGAAAGCACATACGTTCTTGATCCAAGCATTACACGAGGTCTTGATTATTATACAGGTGTTGTTTACGAAACATTCCTCAACGACCTTCCTTCAATTGGATCTGTTTGTTCAGGCGGAAGATACGACAACTTGAGCGGATTGTACATGAAAGACAAGCTTCCTGGAGTCGGAGCATCAATCGGGCTGGACAGACTTATTGCAGGGCTTACCGAACTTGGAATTGCAAATGCAAAAGGAAGTTACCTTGATGCAGAAATTTTTAACACGGAACAAACTCTCGCAATTCATTACCAGAAGGTTGCAAGCGTTCTAAGAAAAAATGGTATTAAAGTTGAAGTTTTCCCGGACTGCGTAAAAATGAACAAGCAGTATGCAGTTACAGAAAAGAAAGGCATGGAATGGGGCTTCCTTATCAACAGTGAGCAGGCTACAAAAGATGTTCTAACACTTAAGAACCTCAAAACACGCGAACAGTTTGCAGACATAACTGCAGAAGAAGCAGTAAAAATTATTCTGAAAAAATAAAAGAAATGTCAGAGAAGACAGTGCAGTAAATTTCGTTTTTTACGGGAACTGCACTGTTAACTGACAGAAAATATTATTTCTTATAGGATTCTGAAGAAAATTCAGCCTTAAGCTTTGTATCAAAAACTTCCACCTGAGAACTCTCAAGCCAGCCTTCATCAAACTTGTACCAGACTATATTCTGCTCTACTTTTCTTTTTTTATGTGAAGAAGATTTTTTATCTTTTCTGACAGGTTTCTTATTTTTATTTACATTTTCAGATTCTTCAATAATCTCACGTTCTTCCTTATCAATATCACTTTCAAGAAGAGTATCTTCAAAGACATACAAAACAGTTTTACTACCACGAACCAAAAAAATATCACCGCTTCTTGCATGACGGATAATTTCACTCTCATAATCACAATCAGCGCGGAAAACTGCATACGGAACTTTTACAACGGCCCACTGCAAATCAGGGGTAATAGCTTCTTCATCATGAGGATTCAGATTAATTTTTTTGTTTCCAGAGCATCCGGCAAATGTAGAAATTAAAGCAAAAAGCAGAACAAAAACTTCAGCGGATTTTTTCATTGTATTTTTTTACATCCTCATAAATCAAAAGATCACTGTCAACAAACTTCAGTGATTTTATTTCTTCTAAATTAACCCATTTATATTCAGTATGTTCAGTCAATTTGTACTTAAAAAACAATCCCCTGTGAGGAACAAAAATTCTGTAAGCGTGTAATGTACGTTTTATGCCGTTATGTTCAAAAAAATTTTCAGTGATGAGTTCACCGACTTTAACCTTTACACCAAACTCTTCTTTAAATTCTCGCACTACAGCCTGAAGCTCATCTTCACAGTCTTCAACTTTACCACCAGGAAATTCCCAGCGGTTTCCCATCTGTCCAACAGGATTCCTGTGAGCAATAAGAACTTTGTTTTTATAAAGTGCAATGCAGGCAATTGAAATATTTTTCATAAACTAAAGTAAAATTACCTGTGGAAACATGAAATGGAAAAATGCTATTGCAAAACATGAAATCCCAATTATCGATCTTGAATCAATAAAGATTTTCTGAACAGGCTCAGAAAGATAAATATCAGAAGAAGCTTTTGACACATAATTTTCAAGAATAAGAGTAAATCCTGCAATAATTCCGCTTAAAACAGGTAACAGATCGCCAAGAACTGGTATTGATCCCTTGAACGGAGAAAGAATTTTCATTACGGCAACGAAGAGACTCAATACACCGATTACAAACCTGAAGCTCAGACTGTCAAATCCAAGGTCACGAAAAAAAGCACCTTTTTCGCTGAGTGTATCATCATCTATTGCAAGAGTTTCATCTTCCTCCGAAAGCTTTTCCCGTGTAAAATCCTTTCCATAAAAGAGAATAAGACCTGCAATTACATTCAAAAGAATCGACAGAAAATAAAACTGTGCCATAAAAAACTCCAATACTAAACTGCTTATCTATATTTTACTTTTTCTCTATGTCTGTTTCAAGAACTTTTTCTTCATCCCCGGCAGACACACGGCATCTTACAATAAACTTTTCATCTGAAGATTTTTTCAAAAACTCATAATCAGGAAAAGCAACATGAACAGGCTCTGCTTTTTTCCCAGGAACAAATGTAGAAAGCACAGACGCACTTTCTGCAACAACACCTTTAGGAGTCGCAACTTCAAAATAAAATTCCAAATTTACAGGAAGCTTTGATCTGCTCTTTTTATCCTTACTTAAACTGATGCTGGCATAAACCGTGTCTTCAAAAGAAAATGCTGAAAGTCTGCAGTTAACCCCAGCCACACTACCTTGATTTTTTCGACCGGAAAGAAATCCAATGATTGTGGCAAGAATGATACAAACAATCATTGTAAAAAAAATCATTTTATTACCTTTAGAAGAAACAAGAACTTTAAAAAAACCTTTTGCAGGTCCTGTTTTTCCTGTAGCAAGATCGCTGTAAATCTGCTGCTCGTGCTTTCTGAAAGAGCCCTTCTGATAATGAAAAATTACAGGTTCCTCACCTTCTGAATATCCGTCTACCATCGTAAATCCATATTATTTTTTTATGACAGCCTGAAGAAGAAGATCCGCTCTCCACCATGCAATGCTGGCATTATTCTTTTTAACAAGAAGCGCAGAAATAATTCCACGGCGGTCAAGATTGAATGTATAGAACGGGCACTCTTCCCTATCTAAAATTATCTTTCGTTTCAAAATTCTCTGCCCGTCAATCTGTACCATCTGAAGATTAAAGCCTTCATCAGTATTTACAATAAAATACATCCAGCCGCTTTCCGTAACTCCAAGGAAATCATAAGGGATATCATAAATTTCCTTTGAAAATTTTTCTGAAATTTCTTCGCTGTATGGAGGGATTGAAAATGAAGTCTCGTATTTTGCATCATCAATATTAAAGACATGAATTATTGTAGAAAGAAAATTTATTCCGGATTGAACACGGCTTGCATCATCAATAAAACTTCCGTAATAATCAACCTTTATGTAAAGCTTATGACTGTTACAGTCTGGAATTATGTTGCCAATACTGAAAAATGAATCTGCTGAATCCTGCGAATACGGATTCGGAATATTTTCCTTTTCAACAGGAACTGAAAACATCAATGAGCCGTCACAATCAAACCAGTAAACATAAAAACCAGTTGCTGTGCTACAAAGAACTACAAGTTCATTTTCACTCGTTGTAAAAATATTTTTAATGTGAGGAAATGGTGAACCGCCAGGCCCCTGCTGTCCAAGATAAATCAGATTTTTATTTGCTTCATCAAAACGCACAACAATTTCACTTAAGGAAAGATGCATTTTGCTGTCGTATTCAATTCTGTCGAGAGGAAGTTTATCTACAACATAAATGTGCTTTCTGCTGTCAACCGCAAGAAGAGTTGCATCATTAAATTCAAAAGGGACTGCAGAGCGGGATGCACTGACAACCTCAACATTTTCAGTTTTTGAAGAGACATTACTGAATGACGGAGACGGATTAAATTTCGGATTGTAATAAAGAGTAAGAAGATCGCCGTAACTTGTCATTTCCATAATCTTCTTTGATTCACCGTTGAGAATATAGAAAAAACCATCCTTCATAACAATAGAAGTATTTATTCCGCCTATTTTTGCAAGATTGAACATATTGAGTTCTTCTTCAAAATTGCCGTACTCAAGATTAAAAAGGGCTTCACTTTCAAGGGAAGAAACTACTTTATTTCCGCCGCAGGACACAAATATAAAAACGGTCGCAAAAACCAATAAAATTTTAACTGATTTCATACATTCTGATTTTACATAAATTTTACACATATAGCAAGAAATCAAAAAGTTGCATATTTTTTCTATTTAAAGTATATTTATAGCATTATTTTTATTTAAATATATGGAGAAAAAATACAATTATGTTTGATAAATTGCTGACACTTGTATTCGGTTCTGCCAATGACAGAGCCATAAAAGAACTCAAGCCTGTAGTAGATGCCATTGAAGAGCGCGAAAGCTGGGCTCAGTCTTTTAAAGACGAAGACTTCCCGGAACAGACAAAAATTTTAAAAGACAGACTTGCAAACGGTGAAACACTCGATGATATTCTTGTTGATGCATTTGCCCTTGCAAGAGAAGCTGCAAAACGTGTCCTTGGAGAAAGAGCTTATCCTTGCCAGCTCATGGGTTCACTTGTTCTTAACACAGGCAGAATCACAGAAATGAAAACTGGTGAAGGTAAAACACTTATGTGTGTTTGTGCAGCATACCTCAATTCATTGAGCGGAAAAGGCGTTCACATCATCACAGTAAATGATTACCTTGCAGAACGCGACAGTCAGTGGATGGGACGCGTATACAGATTCCTTGGACAGACTGTAGGCTGCATCCTTGGAAACATGGATAATGATTCACGCAAAAGAGCATACGCATGTGACCTTACTTACGGAACAAACAACGAATTCGGCTTTGACTATCTTCGCGACAACATGCAGGTTGAAATGAAAGATAAGGTTCAGCGCGGATTTAACTTCTGTATCGTCGATGAAATTGACTCGATTCTTATTGATGAAGCAAGAACTCCACTTATCATCTCTGGACAGGGTGAGGATGATACAGCAAAATATCAGGAAGTAGATAAATACGTAAGTCAGTTTGAAGAAGTAAAGAAAGACCCTAAGACAAACGATTATCCGGATGAAGTAAATATGCTCCCTGAACAGAGAGAAGCACTTGCCGGGGATTATAAAATCGATGAAAAGAGCAAATCAGTTTCATTCACAGACAAAGGAATGAATAAAATCAATGAAATCCTTCTTTCACACCACCTCATTCAGGAAGGAACTACAGTTTTTGATGAACAGAACTTCGAATTCGTACACTACTTTACACAGGCACTCAGAGCACATGTAATTTATCATGAAGATGTAGACTACGTAATTAAGGAAGGAAAAGTTCAGATTGTCGATGAATTTACAGGACGTATTCTCGACGGACGCCGCTACGGTGATGGACTTCATCAGGCAATCGAAGCAAAGGAACATCTTAAAATTGCACAGAGAAACAGAACACTTGCAACTATTACATTCCAGAACTTCTTCCGTATGTACGATAAGCTTTCGGGCATGACTGGTACAGCACAGACAGAAGCAGTTGAATTCTCAAAGATTTACGGACTCGATGTTGTTGCAATTCCGACTAACAGACCTGTTGCACGTATAGACGAAGATGATGAAATCTACCTCAACGAAAGCGATAAATGGGAAGCAATCGTTAAGGAAGTTAAAGCAGCACACGAAAAAGGACAGCCGGTTCTTATCGGTACTGTAAGCGTTGAAAAATCTGAAGTTCTTTCTGCATATCTTACAAGAGGCGGAATCAGACACGAAGTATTGAACGCAAAGAACCACGCACGTGAAGCTTCAATCATTGCAGAAGCAGGAGCTAAGGGTGCAGTTACAGTTGCAACAAACATGGCAGGTCGTGGTACTGATATTAAGCTCGGTGGAAGCCCTGAACTTAGAGCAAGGAAAAGAGCGGGAACTGAAGCTACACAGGAACAGTTTGATGCAGCTCTTGCAATTGAAAAAGAAAACTGGAAAAAAGATTATGAAGAAGTAAAAAATCTCGGCGGTCTTTTTGTTATCGGTTCTGAAAGACATGAAAGCAGACGTATCGACAATCAGCTTCGCGGACGTTCAGGACGACAGGGGGATCCGGGAAGATCAAAATTCTTCATTTCAATGGATGACGATTTAATGAGACTCTTCGGTGGTGAAAGAATGAAGAGAATCATGAGCCGTCTTGGAATGAGCAATGGTGAACCACTCAACCACCCTATGCTCAACAGATCAATTGAGAAAGCACAGAAAAAAGTTGAACAGAGAAACTTCGAAATAAGAAAGAACCTCCTTGATTATGATGATGTTCTTAATCAGCAGAGAAAATTTATTTACGACCAGAGAGATGAAATTCTTGTTGACACAGAACTTAGAGAGCGCGTTCTTGAAAATGCAAAAGACAAGGTTTATGAGCTTTTTGATGAATTCAATTCAAAGAAAGCAAACGAAATGAATGCTCTTGCAGACAAAATTTTCAACATCTTCGGACAGACAATTTCTGCAGACAGACTTTCACCGGAAACTGTAATCGCTGCAATCACAGATGATATTACAAAGAAAGAACTTCTTGCAGGAAAAGAAAATGTAAACACATTCATCAAGTTCTCTTATATTTCACTCATCGACAAGAAATGGCTCGACCAGCTTGAATACCTTGACGGACTTAGAGAAGCAGTTCACCTTAGAAGTTACGGAAGTAAAAATCCGCTCACAGAATATAAAATCGACGGATTCAACCAGTTTGATTCAATGCTTGATGAAATCCGTGATGCAGTTGTAAGCAGACTTTGCAAAGTAAAAGTTAGAACTGAAGATGAACAGCCGGTTCGTCAGGCAGCTACAGTAAAGCAGATGAACGCACGGCATCAGGAAGCAGAAAGTATGGCCCGTACAGCACGCGCAACTGCTTCTAATTCAGCAATGGCAGGCGGACGTCAGGCACAGAGAACAACTGTAGTTCGCACGATGGAAAAAGTTGGAAGAAACGATCCATGTCCATGCGGAAGCGGCAAAAAGTTCAAGAACTGCCACGGAAAATAATTCAACAAAACAATTATAAAATAGAAAAGCCGGAGCTGCTGATTTTATTCAATGGGTCCGGTTTTTTATATTTAAAAATTCCAAACTAAGACTGATTATCTTTTTTCACGAACACCACTTCCAGGAACTCCTATTCTATCAAGAGGCCAGAAACGGAAATCAGCTTTACCAAGAATTCTGTCTTTTGGAACAACTACCGGTGCAATATTTGAATTGTATCTGACTGAAAGAGAATCAGATGCAGAAAGTTTTACAGAAGAACGATTATAACTGTGGCGCATATCAAGTGAATTATAACGGTTATCACCCATCATAAAATATGAATTCTTCGGAATGTAATTTGCTTTACCATCTGCTGAATTTGCAGGGAAGACCGGCAGATTTCTCTGATCCAGAAGAAGAATGTAAGTCTCAAGATACTGAGCCATCTGATAATAATTTTTTACAGTTTCATCATCAAAGTACGAATCAATTTTTTTCTGTGCATTAAGTTCTGCAGCACGGAGAACAAGACGCGCAAAAATCACCTTTGACATAACATTCAATTTAAAGTTTGCATCCTGATAAGGATCAGCATTTTTCAAACAATTTTTTTCAATTTTGTTTTCTCTGTGCCAACTGTTAATAAAATCATCAAACCACACAGCACCACCGTCAGTTTTTAAAAGACGAAGCGCAAAATTTCTTGAGTTATTGAAAAGAATGGAACAATTAAGTTCAGTCTCTGAAATGATTTCCTTTTTTACAGAATTAGGAGCAACATAAGAGCTTGCATAATCCTTAAATCTTTTTCCGATATATTCACATTCAGCTTTTGAATTCATCAGAGAAAGATCTCTTCTTTCTTTTTCAATATAATTTGTAATAGAAATCTCTGTTTCAGAAAGTGGAATCTGCTGCACTCTTCTCTTAATTGAAGGAGAAAGTGTATTTAAATTCCATGCAGCATTAGAAGCATCCTGTTTTACAGCAGTCCATTCAGGATTATCTTTAGTACGGACATAAAGAGTTCCATCAAGCATGTAAATCTGCTCACCTTCAACCGCACAAATTCTCTTTACTAAAGGATCTGCTTTTGGTCTGCCATTTTCATCTTTGTTTATATTCACCATTGTAAGGGTACACATATAAACGAACTGACTGAAAAATGATTTTACTTCCTCCTGTCTGCCGTTTCCATAATGCGGATTACGAAAAACAACAATATCACCTTTTTTATAATTCTGAACGGAAGGAAGCCCTACACTGCTCAATGGAAATTTTGGACCTGCAAATGTTTTAAATACAACGACTCTGTCTTTCACAAGAAAAGTCGGAACCATACTTTCCGAAGGGATTTCATAAAGCTGCAGAATAAAAATATTCAAAAGAACGATTGTAAATACAGCCTGAATAAGAGCGTCTCCCCAGTCAATAATTTCGTAAATAATCCTTTTATAGCCAGAAGGTTTCTTGAAGGG
>JAILEY010000082.1 GCA_024687165.1 Treponema sp. | reverse complement strand
AAACATATAAATTTTAGAACCATATTCTTGATACTGCATTATATAACTAAAAACTAAAGATCTTATAAAGTAAAGAATTATACTGACAGCCACGAAAACAAATATTGAAATAATACAATTTCTTTTGAAAGCTACCTTAATTTTATATTTTAAAATTAAGATAAAAAACGCTGCTGACAAAATAAGGAACATAATGTTATGTATAATTCTTGAGTGCCTTCCAAAGATTAATCCCATCGAAATTTCTTTATAATCAAAAATAAATGTTCCATAACATAAGAATCGAAAAATTATAATTCCAATTATGAAAAATCCGATTTCAAAAAATACATTCATTTTGCAGATGATATTTAAAACAAAAAATAATAATAACAGTGGCAAAAAATGAAAATCTGATTTGAAAAAAAACGAAAACAAAATATTTGCAGCAGTTGTTAAAATAAAAATATCATTTTTTTTTATACATTTGAACATAGGAAATTTCTCTTATTTCTTAAATTTCAACTTTATATTTTTTTCTTTACACATACTGGTAAAATCTTCTAAAAGCATCGGACCAAACACTTTTTTTTCTTTCAGTGAAATCACCCAATGCACAAGGCTGAGCTAATGAATATGATACCCAAAGCACTAATACATAAAAAATCAGAGAAAAAATAAATTTAATTTTCAGCTTATCCATAACAAAAAAACAAGACTATTTCTTATTCTTTTCAAAGCTTGAAAGGAGACGCTCTGCAATTCCTTCAAACTGTTTTTCTGAAGAAATATCAAACATCTTAAGCACTTCATCCGAAATCTGATCGTACTCAACAGTTCCTTCGCCATAATGAGCAATAAGGTCTGAAAGATAAATGATTGCGGCAAGCTTTCTGATGTTTTCTGGGGCTTCTTCCGGTGAATGATGATAACGAATTATATTTACAAGAACTTCAGGGAAATTCCACTTTTCAGCAATAAGAGCACCAACTGCACCGTGATTAACTCCGGCAATAAGACCTTCAAAAAGACCGGCTGGAATTCCGCGCTGAATACAGAGGTTTTTTATTTTTTCAAGAACATCTGGATGTGCATTTACAAACAGAATTTTTCCCATATCATGCAGAATTCCACAAACATAACTATCTTCAATGAAAGCACGTTCTTCAGAATTCTTACAGAAATTTCGTGCAAGATTATAGGCAAAGAATCCAACTTTATATGAATGATCCCAAAGCTTTTTATTTTCTTCACTTGATTCAGCAACAAGACTCTTCATTGAACCGATTGAGAACAAAAGATTTTTAATTCCACGCAAACCTACAATCTTTACAGCTTCGCTGATAGACTGACATGGAGTTGCAAGAGAATAAGCGGCAGAGTTTACCATCTTCAAAAGTTCACCAGTAAGAGAAACATCGTTTGAAATCTTCATTGCAATGTCGCTCATTTTACTGTTTGGATCACTTATAAGCTTATTAACTTCAGCAATATTTTCAGGGAATTCAGGCAGACCTTCAATCAAATCAACAAACTTACTTGAAACTTCAGAAAGATCATTTGTAAATTTCTTTGTAAACGGAATAATTATTCTTGTTATTGTCTCTCCGTTTTCAGAAAGAACCTGATAATTTTCTTCCGTAAGCCCGATTTTTCTAAGAAGAAGAATCATGATTACGAGACCAAGACCTGCACCTTCAGTTTCATCAAGGAGCTGTACTACACCTTCTTCTATTGAATCAAACTGCTGTGCACGGGTAATCTTGTCATGAATTCTCATGTATTCATTGACTGTAAGATCTGCCTTATTTCTTACTTCTACTTTGATTTTATTGTTGCGCATCTGGAACAAAACTTTGATATAAAGTCCGTTCTTTCTCTGCTCTTCAAGATAATAATGGATATTATTCAAAGTATCCTGCTTGAAGTTCACCATACCAGCTTTGTAATCTTCATCATTGGTGATATCAAGATTCTTAAGCTTAAAATATATGCGCTTTGTATTTGCTTTTTTTGCGTTAACTACAAGCTCTTTTACACAATATGAAAGAGAATCAAACAAATGCTGCTGATTTAGCTGTATAAGAAATTCTTTAAGAACATCTACTATATATTCTTCCATTTCTGCTGGAAGCGTATATGTTGAAATTGTAAGAGGAATACATGCTCTTATTGCCGTCTGTATCTTATCTGAATCCACTTTTATTTTTTTAATCTGTGCCACTTCTAAACTCTACAAAACTTTTTAATTATTAACTCGATTATAATACATAAACTGAGTATATTCTACATTTACTTTAAAAAATCGAGGTTTAATATTTTTTCATATTAAAGTATAATTTTTGCCATGACAGACAACCTTTGCGCACAAATTCTTGTAATCGTGCTTCTTTTTATTTCAAATTCACGATTTATTTTTATAAAAAAGATTAAAACTGATCCTCTGGCTATTCTTCCTTTCATCTGTATTTTAATCTGTATACTGAATATTCTGGTTTTTTCACTTTCTTTTGTTGAACTTCTTCTGCTGATTATTTCGATTTTCTGTGCAATCTGGAATGTGCGCTCATTATTAAGAATGTCTGCGGGTTTAATTCTTGATCAATACGGAATCAAATTCAAAATCATCTCCATGATCAACCTTGTTTTAATTTCCTGGCTTGCATATATTCTGTTCCACTACAGGCCATGTACTCCAAAATTAAAAAATTTCCATGCAAAGCAGACTGTTGAATATTATTCAGGCGACTTAAAAAAAGGATTCAAAAAAATTGATAAGCCTTTTACCCGTGTGAATGCAACTCTTTACAAAATTGAACACGAAGATGCAAAAGAAAATAGTGTTAATGAAAGAAAAACAATCGTTCTCTTCGTTCCGGGAATTGCAGCTGATACAGAAAATTATTTAACTTTGCTTTATAAACTTGCAATGCATAATGTTACAGTTTATGCCGCTGATTTTTATACTGATGACGGAGACTGGTTTTCTTCGCTTGGAAATTCAAAACCATTCCGCAAATTTTTCATGCTGAACGATAAGCTTCACAACGAAAATGAATTTGCAGATAAAATCAAAAGCAACAAACTCTACTTCATCAGGCAGTTTGAGTCCCTTTACAAGCTGGCTTTTCCTGGTCCAAATGATTATGTTTTCCTTTTAACGGATAACGATACTACAGGTGCAATGAAGAATGTTTTAGAGCATCACACAGATTCAAATAATTTCATCTGCGGAAGCTATGATCTTGCATTCATCGACGGATATAAAACAAAAGATTTTGGTCCTGTTGAAAATTCTGACCCTCTGCTTGCGGCAAGACTTAAAATCAGTTTTGACAGAAGCGGTTACTGGTCAAGCCACATGGGGTCAGTTGTAATTAAGCACATCCAGAGTATTCTTAAAGCTGGATCTGATACTCCATCTGCACAGTAGAAGTTTCTATATCTTTCCACACGAATTTATCATTCTCAAAAATCATGTAGCTGTGGAAAGAATTTTCCTTTGGGATTGAAACAGAGCCTGCGTTCAGATAAACATAATCTTCATGCTCTGCAATTTTTGGCACGTGGAAATGACCGCAAAGAAGAATGCTGTCTTTTACACATGGAAGCAGTGTTTCTTCATTAAATTTATGACCGTGAGTTGCATAAAACGAACGTTCGTTAGTAACAAACACCAGATAATCCGCCATAATCGGGAATTTTAACACCATCTGATCAACTTCTGCATCACAATTTCCGCGGACACAAAGGATTTTCTCCGACCATTCGTTCAGCATTTCAATCACTTTTTTTGGTGCATAATCACGCGGAAGTTCATTTCTTGGTCCATGATAAAGCAAATCACCAAGCAGCAGCAATCGATCTGCCTTTTCCTCATCAAATCTTTCAAGCATCTTCTGGCAATAATATGCCGACCCGTGAATATCAGAAGCAATCATCAATTTCATGTTTCCATTATAATAATTTTCGATTATACTTACTACATGAATCAAAACACAAAAACAAAACTTTGGCCGATACTGCTTTCAATCGCGGTAATTCTTTTAGACCAGATTACAAAAGCAATCATAATCAAAAACATTGATCCGCTGTCATATCCTCTTACATCTACAAACACTCCGATTAATATCATCGGGGAATATGTAAGGATTATTCATGTAAGAAACAACGCAATTGCATTCAGCATGGGAAGCTCTCTTTCTGCAAATGTTAGAAGCATTCTTTTTGGACTTATGCCTCTTGCAGTTGTTATAGCAGTTTATGTCATCTATTTCAGAAACGATGATTTTACAAAATTACAGCGCTGGGCAATCTGTGGAATTCTTGGAGGCGGAATCGGAAACCTCATAGACCGTTTCTTCAGAAAAGATGGCGTAATAGACTTTATTGACTGCACCTTCTTCGGATGGTTCGGAATGGAAAGATGGCCTACATTCAATGTTGCAGATTGTGCCGTAGTAATCTGCGGAGGAATTTTTGTTATTACATTTATAATTCAAATTATAAAAGACGCTAAAAAATCAGGAGAAAAAAAAGAAAATGAATAGAAAAGCTTATGCCGCACTTTATGTTGTTTTTTCATGCCTGCTTAATCTGCTGATTTTTATTCTTTGTGAATGTATTATTTTTGGCGGAACTTTGCTTGTGCTTCATTTTTCAAAGGCGCCGGAAAGTGCATATTCTCTTTCTCTTCTTGGAGCTATTACTGTAGGACTGATTGTAAGCGTTATTGTTTACACAAAGCTTTCAACGTATCTGATAAAAAAATTAAAGCTTCAGGAAAAACTCAGGGAGCCTGTAAATAACTATTCTTCAGGTGAAATCAGACAGACAAAAATGCCGGATTCTGCTTTTGAAGAACAGCCTGATGAAAAATGGCAGGAATAAAAAAAGCTGACTGAAAATGAGGTTTAACTTCAAAATCAGTCAGCTCTTTTTTTATCTTCAGCAAATCAGCACATCAATATCCATCTGACATACTGCGGTTAATATCGCGCTGGTAAAGTTCAAGGTAAACAGGACTTCGCTTCTTAAGCTCTTCTTTAAGCTCCTGTGGGAATGGAAGATAACGCCAGAAAATTGCACGAACTTCTTTTGCAAGCTTCTGAGTTCCCATAGCCTCTTTTGTAATCCAGAGAATATAATCTTCAATAAAGAACTGCTTGATGTCACCACGCATTTTATGTTCTTCAAGATACTGATAGTAATACCCTGTAAGACCGTCGCTCATCCAGTCAAAACTTGCCTTTTCCTTTGCAACCTGCCATCTTAAATCTCCTACAGCTGTAAGACATGCAGTTTTAAGGTCACGAGGATACATAGGAATACAGATACGACCACGGCTTGAAAGACGATTGTAGCGGTCAAACGGTTCCCAGCAGAATCCGATATCACCATATGTTGGAACAAGAAGTGTATACGGAACAATTCTGTGCGGAATATTTTTGTGGATACGGCAGAAACACTGAGGATCAATTGATTCAATCCATGCAAGCTCGCGGATTACGTTTTCGCGGAAACCAGTGAACTTGTCTATACAATGGAAAAATTCTCTTGTAAATACCGGATACTGATTTCCCTGGCGTCCACAAGTCATTTTTGCCATCTGACGGATTGTATTCATCTCGCTGAGAATTTCTTCTTTACCGACGCTTACTTCTTCTACAACAGCACCTTCTTTTTCAAGAAGACTTGTTTCAATTTCTTTTGCTTCCTTAAATTCCTGAAGGTTCTTTGTAAGTTCTTTATCTACCTTCTGCAATGCGCGGAAGTCATTAATAATTTCTGAAAAGAGTTTTCGCTGAAGATCTGTGTATCCCTGCTTATGAGGTTCACACCCGATTTCAATTTCATGTCTCAAGAGCTCTTCAATCTTACGCTGAACATCTGCTTCAAGAGAAGTTCTTTCTGATTCTTTTGCATTCAAAAGGCTTTCTGACGTCTGAAGCTTTCCTGAGTTCTTGCTTTTTAACTGCTGAATTCGCTGCTGTTCTGCGGCAGGTCCCTTTGCAGCACCACGAGTTGGAACTTCATCAGTTGTACTTGCTTTCATATGACCAAGAGCAACTGAACGGATCCATTCATCCATGTAAAGAACAGGTTCATAAGTTACATTGCGTTCAATTGCTTTTGAAAACATAGCTTTCTGTTCCGGACTGAACAACGAAGGCAAAAGAATTCCAAAGCGCATAGCCATTTTTTTACACAAAGGAATATTGTTGCTTGCCATCTTCGGCGCCATGTTTTTTATGAATTCCCAGTATGCGGTAATAATCTGCTGACGGTAAACAGTGCGGTCTTTTTTATCCTGGCAGTTCAAATATTTTACTAAAAGACCATGAAGACGCTGAGATGCCTGACCTTCACCAGTTAAACAGGTTTTGTAATATGTAGGATCATCATAAACTTTATTCGGTGTATCTTCCCAGAATTTTTCAATCGGAGCAAAACCTTTAATACTAAGATCTACTTCTGGAACACATCCGTTCATTTTTGGAAGATGTGACTGTTTCTGTTCAACAAACTGCTCAAATTCCTTGCGCTGAGAAGAGCCCATCATAGAAAGCCCCATGTCCTGAGCCTGAGAAAACTGAGATTCAAAAGGATCATCAGGATTTTTTTCAGGTGCTTCTACTCCCTTCAACATGTCTTCAATGCTTGAATCGATTTCATTATCTGCCATTATCGGTCCCCTTCTCTCTTTTAAAAAAATTACCTATATAATAGTACAATAGATAATTATATCATGGTAATTTATGTTTCGCAAAGATTTTAATTCATGTACCTTAGAATCAGTTCTACAATAAAAACTGATGCACATCCGGCAATTGCAACTCCAAAAAGACCGGCGTTAAACCATGCAAGCACAAGTCCAACTGCAAATGCAATTATTCCACTCCAGATGCTTTGTGTACTTTCAACCATTGCAGGAAAAGTCATTACGGCTAAAGTTACATAAGGAACATAATACAAAAATGATTTTATAAAAGTGCTTTTAATCTGTTTTCTGAAAATAGTAAACGGAATATCGCGGATTAAAAAACTCACGCCTGCCATAATCAAAATATAAACGTAAATATTGTGTTTCATGCTTCATCCTTCTTTGGGAACAACAATGCGGCTGCTACAGAAATAACTACAGTAAGAATGATTACTCTTGTTCCGCCTGAAATTCTGCTTAACAGATGAATTTTTGAGCATGCAAAACTCAATGCAAAAGAAACTGCTACAATCAAAAAAATCTTTTTATTTTTTCTGCACGGTGGAATAATAATTGCAAGGAACATCCCGTAAAGAGCAACACTCAAGGCACTCACAACAAGAGGAGGCATAATGTTTCCAAGGAAAATTCCAAATGCAGTTCCAGATGCCCAGAAAATTGAAGATATAAGAATTGCCCCGTATGAATAAAACGGATCAAGATATTTTGGGCGTGTTACAGAAATTGCAAAAACTTCATCCGTAACAGTAAGCCCCATCAATATTCTGTGAACAAACGATGTTTTTGGATCAAGATTCTGACACAGAGAACAGCTCATCAGAAAATAGCGTGCGTTTGCAATAAAGATTACAAGTGCCATTTCAAGATAAGGTGCGTTCGCCATAATTGCGTCATATCCTGCCTTTTCTCCTGCAGAAGCTTTTGTTAAAAAACTTGCAAGAAATCCCTGGAACGGGTTGAGTCCGGCTTTTGATGCATTGATTCCAAGAGAAAAAGCAACGGCAAAATATCCGAGTGCAATCGGAATACCGTCTCGCAATCCCTGTGCAAAATTATCTCTATGTGTCATGAAATTTTACTGACAGCCCCATTCTTTATAGTAAGCGTCAATTTCCTTCATAAGTTCAGGAGTAAGAACAGTTCCTTCAAGTGCTTCTGTTACTTCTTTCATTGAAACAATTGCTCTTGCAGGGAATCCGTATTTTTCTGTTATTGTTTCAAGTGCTGATTTATTGCTATCTGAAGATGCTTTTTCCATTCTGTTGAGGGAAACAATTTCACCAACGATTTTAATTGCTCCAGGTGTTTTTTCCTGTGCCTTAATTTTAGGGTAAACTTCTTCAATCGATTTTCCAGAAGTTGTTACGTCTTCAATGATTACAACACGATCTCCGTCTTTAATCTCATACCCAAGAAGTCCGCCTTTATCTGCTCCATGATCTTTTGCTTCTTTTCTGTCACAGCAGTATTTAATTTCTTTTCCATAAAGCTTTGAATAAGCAACAGCAGTAACAACAGCAAGAGGAATTCCTTTATAAGCTGGTCCGAAGAAAACATCAAAATCATCACCAAAATTATCATGAATTGCTTTTGCGTAATATTCACCAAGACGGGCAAGCTGACCTCCTGTTACATAAGCACCCGCATTCATAAAGAACGGACTCTTTCTTCCACTTTTGAGTGTAAAATTTCCAAACTTCAAAACATTGCATTCAACCATAAAATCAATAAATTCTTTCTTATACTGTTCCACGATAATCTCCTTATTCTGTTTTGCCCAAGGCTTTTTCCGCATAATATCATAAAAATTTACTTTGTTAAATTCACTTTTACGAATTAAAATATAAAGTCGAAAGTTTAAGTTATAAAAATACACAGAAATCAACTCACAGTGGGAACCCATCCCGAAAAAAGGCTTACTCCCTTCGGTCCTGCAGATTTTTTTCAGTCTGGAACCCCGCTTCCATTGATTTCTAAGTTTCTTCTCAAAACTTAACATTTACTTTATATAAAACAACCTAATGGAGATACTATGAGAAACATTAAAGAACTTGTTGGAAAAATGACACTTGAGGAAAAGGCTTCTATGTGTTCTGGAGAAACTTTCTGGGACACTCAGACAATAGAGAGACTTGAGATTCCTTCTGTTATGGTTTCAGACGGACCGCATGGTCTTAGAAAACAGGAAGGTGGAAAGGAAACAGAAGATCAGCTTGGAAACAGACTTAACCCTATAACTTCAATCTGTTTTCCTGCAGCGTGTGCTACGGCAAGCAGTTTTGACACAGACCTCATTGAGCAGATGGGAGAAGCTTTAGGCGAAGAATGTCAGGCAACAGATGTTTCTGTTCTTCTTGGACCAGCAATCAATATTAAAAGAAGTCCTTTGTGCGGAAGAAACTTTGAGTATTTTTCAGAAGACCCTTATCTGACCGGAAAAATTTCTGCAGCCCACATACGCGGAGTTCAATCTTGGAACGTTGGAACTTCACTTAAACATTTTGCATGCAACAATCAGGAATATCTTAGAATGAGCGTTGACTCAGTTATTGATGAGCGTACACTGCGCGAAATTTATCTTGCGGGATTTGAAATTGCCGTAAAAGAGTCGCAGCCAAAAACAATAATGTGCAGCTACAATAGGATTAACGGCGTTTATTCTGCGGAAAACAAAAAGCTCCTCTCTAACATTCTGCGCAATGAATGGGGATTTAAAGGCTATGTAATGACTGACTGGGGAGCCGTTGCAGACAGAGTGAAAGGAATTGCAGCAGGCCTGGATCTTGAAATGCCTACAAGCCACGGAGCAAATGATGCAAAAATTGTTGAGGCCGTAAAAAGCGGAACACTGGATGAAAAGCTTCTGGATAAAGCCGTTACAAATCTTCTGAATGTAATTTTTGATTACGTAGATAACAAAGACAAACACACAGACGCAAAATTCGACCGTGAAAGAGACCACAAAAAAGCTGTTGAAGTTGAATCAGAATGTGCAGTCCTTCTTAAAAATAGTGGAGTTCTTCCTTTAAACAAAGAAAAAAAGATTGCATATATCGGTGAGTTTGCAGAAAAACCTAGATATCAAGGCGGAGGCTCAAGCCACATCAAATCATGGAAAGTAATTTCTGCCCTTGATGCCGCAAAAGACAAAGGCCGTAAAATTGAATATTCAAAAGGCTTCCCATTCAACAAAGACGAATTAAATCAATCTGATTTTGATGCTGCTGTTGAATGTGCAAAAAATGCAGATGTTGCAGTTGTTTTTGCAGGACTTCCAGATGCTCTTGAAAGCGAAGGTTTTGACAGAAAAAATCTTGACCTTCCTGAATCTCAGAACAAGCTGATTGAAGAAATCTGCAGAGTAAATAAAAATGTTGTTGTTGTCCTTCATAATGGTGCACCTGTTATTCTTCCGTGGCGTGATAAAGTAAGTGCAATCCTTGAATTATATCTTGGCGGTGAAGGTGTTGGTGAAGCATGCGACAGGCTTTTGTACGGTGAAGCAAATCCATGTGGAAAATTGCCTGAGACATTTCCTGTTAAACTTGAAGACACTCCATGCTACGAAAATTTCGGCGGAAACGGATGGACTACTGAATACAAAGAAGGTGTTTATGTCGGCTACAGATATTACGAAAAGAAAAAAATGGCCGTTCAGTATCCTTTTGGATTCGGACTTTCATACACAACTTTTGAATTCAGCAATTTAAAACTTTCTTCGTCTAAAATGGATGACAGCTCAAAAATTACAGTGAGCGTCGATGTTAAAAATACAGGCTGCATGCGCGGAAAAGAAGTTGTTCAGCTTTACATTGCGGACAAAACAGGAACTTTCGGTCGACCTGTAAAAGAACTTAAAGGCTTCAAAAAAGTTCAGCTTGATCCACAGGAATTTAAAACTGTTGAACTTGAAATTGACGCAAGAAGCTTAAGCTGGTACTCACCAGATTTAGGTGACTGGTTTGCAAAAAGCGGCAAATACGAAATTCTTGTGGGAAATTCCAGCGACAACATTCTTGCAAAAGCCGAAATCAATTTTACAACAAAAAAACATCTCCCGATTAAAATTGGTCCTGACACAACGATGGGACTTCTCATAGAAGATGAAAGAACCGCACCGATTGTAGATGCACTTTTCAACAAAAACGGAAATCCATGGGAAGAAGGCGCCGATATTGGTGAACTTGGTGAAGGAAGCGCTGAAATGGCAAATGCAATGTTCACTGGACTGCCGATTAAATCAATCGCAAGCTTCGGAATTGCAACGCGCGAAGAAGTTGATAAGTTTATAGAAGATTTGAAAAAAGCGGTAGAGTAATCAAAATACTATGAAGGTGCACTTCAAAATCGAGGTGCACCTTTTTTTCATATTAATTCCCGTTCTTTACATCTACTGAAAATCCATCATCATAATCTAAATATCTATATTCTGTTTTTGATTTTGTAAGATTGATCCAATAAAGATTTTTATTTTGGGAACCAAGAGCGAATTCTATTTCGTCTTTTGATATTGAGATGGTGACTGATTTTTTATCTTTTGTTTGAACCCTGTATGAGTGCGATGGGATTCCACTTTTACTGGCATTTCCAGAATCGTTTGTACTAAGTTCAATGATAGTGCAGTCTTTTAAAGTATGAACTTTTGCTCCGAGAGAATTTTCAACAGCCTGATCTGAAAGATTCTTTTCAAGAAATTCGAGCCAGTATTTTATCTGATCATTCGGATTTTCCTGCAAAATATTTTTTCCGTAATCAATCCACTTATCCGCATGCAATGATATACTGCAGAACAGGCAGAACAAAATTGCATAAAATGATTTTTTAAATTTCATACTTCTCCTTAATCAAAATTTTTAACTGAATCATTTTTATCGTCATAAAATATTTCTTATAACAGATAATAGTACAAAGATGAAGTTTTTCCTATATTATTTGTCTCCATACTTTCAACTTTTGTGCTTTCATTTTAAGCTCCATTTGCTGAAGTAAAAATTAACTTCTTGTCAGCAGATATTTTTTTTCTACACGATTTAACTTTTCTGAATATTTTATGTCGCCGATTTCAAAATTGAGAATTATATAATCAGTCTTACAGTTTTTTAATATAGTCCTGTCGAATTCCTCGCGCGGCATTTCATAAGAATAAATTTCATAATCAACATCTTTTTCTTTATGAACAAATCCGTTTGAAGTTATTTTCAAAATTTCTTTTTCAAAAAGCTTTACATTCTTATCATCATAAACAGCAATATTTTTTACAAGAATATCAGGAAAATCACCATCCCTGGAAAATCTGAAAAAAATTAAATCTACACAAGAAGCTGTCATAACCCGCGCAAAATAAAAAGTGTCCGGATAATTCTGCGAGTCTGATTGATTTTTAAACCGTTCAAAATTTTCACTTTCAAAATTCACAATTGAAGCTGTTTTACACGAGAAGATGAAAAATACAGCACATCCTAAAAACAGCATTTTGATTATTCTATTAATTTCTTTCATTTTAATTTTCATATTAATAACCTCCTGCATAATTCATGCGGCAGATTTTACTTCAAAATTTTATGTGCATATAAAATCATGAACGATTTTTCTTTTGTTGCATCCGTGTGACTAATTTCAAAGAACTATTTGCAATTTTCTAATTATAATAGAAGAAAGCTATTGGTTATAAATTACGATGATCCTTCATCTCAAGAATTATAAAAGAATTCCATATTCATAGATTACGTCAGCACTTTTCAATCCGTGTGGTTTTATAAAACAAATTTATTTCATCGATTTTTAATAAAAATAAATGAAAAATTTACTCAGAACAATCTATTCCACTAATTACCGGTTTACTGCTTGAATGAATTATCCAATACACCTTTTCGTTATATGTGGTATGCGATACTAATTTCTGCGGTTCAATTAACCTACTTGCAATTGAATCAATATAAATTCTATCCTGAATATTTTTTTCTGACTTTAACTTAACATTTCTCAAATCAAAAAAATATGTATTTTCAGTCAAATTTTTTACATGGATAAATCCTTTTATTTTATAAGTATTGTCATCAAGCATATCAACTGACTGAAGTTCCAGATTAATTTCAATATTTTCATCTTTGTATGTATATTCTTGTGAATTGCACGAATAAAACAAAAATACAGAACACAAAATAAAAATTATATTATATCTCATTTTTAATTTTCCTTATTTTTGACTGAATACGACACTGTTACTCTGATTATAATAGAAGAATGCTGTTGGTTTGTAAATCATGGTAAATGTTCAAAATAAAATGATATAATCAAAAAATAAAAATAACTGACGAAAACAAACAGGCATAGTATATTTTAACCGTGGGAAAGCTCCGTCCCTTAACTGGAGAATGTAAATGGCGGCTGTAACAGGTCGCCTTTTTCTTTGAAGAATTAAATGTCATATAAATTTGTGATTATCACGGATGAATATATAAATTATCTTAGAAAAACCGAGACTAATGTAATGTCGAACAAAGCCGAAACAAGGATTTATCACCGAAAATATCTTGGAATCATTGAGGAACTGAACGGATTCAAATATTTCATTCCGCTTTCATCCCCGAAACCAAAAGATTACGCAAAAAACGGGAAGCCGAAATTTGACACTCTGATAACAGTTTATATGAAAGATTTCAATAGGCTTTATGGAACTTTGCGGTTCAATAACATGATTCCAGTTCCCGAATCAGAAATTGTAGCCTATGACTTGAACGAAGAAGGCCTTTACTTGAAATGACACTTGATTTTTCAAAACTTGAAGAACTTTGCATCAATTTTAAGAAGAAATAACTAAGTTTTTTAAACATAAAAAAAGGCCCTGCTTAAATCACAGAGCCTTTGCAACAATAATTGACAAAAGATTTTTTTATTACAAACGTTCGTTAGTTACAGGAAGAGCCTTAGGACCCATGTAAGCAACAATCTTACTACCGTCTGTTAGTTTATCTGCAGGAATTACTGCACTATCAATTCTCTGGCCGTCAACTTCGATATATTCAATACCGCGGCAAACGTGCTGAGGATTTTTTACTTCAATATGAAGATTCTTGTTTCTCCAGCGGCGTTCTACAGTAAATCCATCCCAATCATGCTTTACACAAGGATCAATCAACAACCCTTCATACTGTGGACGAATTCCAAGCATATACTGTGTGATTGAATAATAATTCCATGTTGCAGCACCAGAAAGCCAAGAAACACGTGTGTTACCTGCACGAGGGCTGAATGTTGAATACGTTGTCTGACCGATTACATACGGTTCACTCTGACGAACTTCTGCTTTTTTGTTGTATGCAGCAGGAAGAGCGGCCTTAAGATATTCATAAGCCTGATCTCCGTTTCCGCGCTTAATTTCTGCAATAACACCCCACCCCTGAGTATGATTGAAGATACCTGCATTTTCCTTAATACCTGCAGGATAAACTACAGAAGTCATGATATTACGGCTTGCATAAATAAATGGAGGAGCACAAAGCATAAGACCATAAGGAGTTGCAAGCTTTTCCTTTACGCTGTCAAGACAATCCTTAATCTGTTCAGGTGTTGCTGCATCTGAAAGAACTGACCATACCTGAGTATTAAAGTAAATCTGTCCTTCTTCAATTGTATGTGTTCCGTAAACAGTTCCATCTTCAGCAATTGCCCATACAAACCATTTTCCGTCCCAGCATTTTTTCTGAATGTTTGCATCAAGCTTATCACGTTCTGAAATTGCCCATGCAGCTTCATCATCTTTTCCAAGACGCTTTGAAATATCTGCGAAAGTTGTAAGTCCAAGACGAAGCTGGAATGCAACAAAGAGAGACTCACCATGGTAACCGAGTTTAAGACAATCGTTCCAGTCAGCAAGAAGTCCACATGGAAGACCATTTGCACCCATTCTTTCAAGGTTGAACAAAAGTGCCTGTTTAAGATGTCCGTAAACAGTTGCTTCACCCTGATCAGCATATGGAACTACGCGGTTAAAGAAATCAAATTTTCCAGTTTCAGCAACGAAACAAGGAATTGCATTAAAGAACCACTGACAGTCATCAGATCTGAATTCTTCAGCCGGAATCATCTTCTGCTTTCCTGCAACAAAGTCCTTTGAAATAACAGGAAGAGCACCACCATTTGAGAACTGACCGCTCAAAAGACGAACAAGACGTTCTTCTGCTTCATCAGTAATTGCAGCTGAAACACCAAGAATATCCTGAACAGAATCACGGTAACCAAGACCATCACGCTCTCCATTGTAAACAAGAGAAGCAGCACGTGACCATGCAAATGTAATAAGACAGTTATAAAGTCCCCAAACATTTACAGTGTGGTTGATATCTTCATCCGGTGTGTTTGCCTTAAAACTGTTGAGTTTTGCGTGCCAACTCTTTACAAGCTTATCAAATTCTTCATCAGCCTTTGTAAAGTTAGCATATTCAGAATAAATTTTTGTTCCTTCTGTCGCAGCATCGCCGATTCCAAGAAGAACCATAATTTCCTTTGATTCACCAGGTTCAAGAACAAGATCAGCCTGAACAGAACCACAAGAGTTATCACCATAAGAAGAAGAGTTTGAACACTTTCCGTTAAGAAGTGCAGCAGGTTCCTTGTAACTTCCATAAGTCCCGATAAATGCTTCACGGCTTGTGTCGTATCCAGTCATCGGAGCACCTGCAAGAGCGATCCATGCCGGCATATAATCCCCGATTTCAGGATTCTTAAGATGCTGCTTGTAAAGATTTTCGTGGATGCAGTAACGGAGCATGTTATCGTTGTACTTTTCACCCTGAGTGATGAAAATTGAATACTGAAGATTTACCTGATCCTGAGTTGTATTCCACTGATTTGCAAATTCACAATAACTGAATGCACGGAGATTACGCTTTTTTGAAGAAGTGTTTGTTACCTTAAGTCTCCAGTATTCAAAAGTCTGTCCAAGAGGAACATAATATTTTGCTTCTGATTTAATGCCTTCATATTCAGTTTCAAAAATTGAATAAGCTGTACCGTGGCGGCAAATGCTCTTATATTTATTCAGAGGTTTTCCAACAGGCTGCCATGATGCTGACCAGTAATCTGCACTGTCCATATCACGAAGATAAAAATAACGACCCGGCTGATCCATTGGAATTGAATTAAATCTGAGGCGCATAAATCTTCCCTGTGCACCAGATTTATAAAATCCATAACCACCCGCATTATTTGTAATTACTGCACCATATTCCGTAGAACCAAGGTAATTGCTCCATGAAGTTGGTGTGTCCGGACGAGTTACAACGTATTCCATTGCTTCGTCATCAAAATAGCCGTACTGCATTTGTACCTCCTGATAAAACTTTTCTTTAGTGATTCAAAATTAATTCAAAACTATTCTATCGTATATCAAAATTTTTAGATAGATATTAAAGTTTTTAAGTTAATTTATTTTTTTATCAGGAACAAGCTGCATCAGCTTAACCCGCTTTCCGCTCCAATGTGCTCGCTTCGCTACGCGCATTCCGCTTCAATCGGGGTTAGGCGTATGTAAAATTATTTAATTGCCCTGCTGATTATTCCGCCGCCGACAATCACTCCGTCTACATACAAAACTGCACTCTGTCCAGGAGCAACTGCACGCTGAGGATCTGTAAATTTAATCAACCACGGCTGACCTTTATACTCTGTTTCATCCCCAGCTTCCACAGTATAGCGCGA
The DNA here is from genome assembly GCA_024687165.1 of Treponema sp. Taxonomy (GTDB): domain Bacteria; phylum Spirochaetota; class Spirochaetia; order Treponematales; family Treponemataceae; genus Treponema_D. Next base: position 15,049 of record JAILEY010000082.1, on the reverse strand, counting down.
AACTTTACACGGCACAGGTCTGCTTGCAAGACGGATTTTTACAAGAGCTTCAAATTCTTCCTTCGGTTCAACATTTCCAGGCCATACAAAATCATCAGCAACAAGAGCACTTGAATCAAGATCTTCATTTTTTGCAAGAACTACAAGATTATTTTTTGCATCAATTGAATGAACATAAACAGGATATCCGACTGCAACCTCAAGGCCTTTTCTCTGCCCGATTGTGTAATGTTCAATTCCTTTGTGGCGACCAAGAATATGACCATCAAGATCAATTATGTCCCCTGGAACACTTTCCTTATCTGCAAAAAGTGCATCACGATATTCTTCACCAACAAAATCCTGACTTTCTTCACGATCCGCTGCTTCAAGATTTGCTTTACGTGCAAGCTCAAACACTTCGCTTTTCTTCAGTTCAGAAAGAGGAAATCTTACTTTTTTCAAAACTTCAGATGGAACTCGGTAAATAAAATAAGTCTGATCTTTTGTTACATCTGTTGCACCGCTTACCATAAACGGACGTTCTTCTGTTCCAAAAATTCCACTGTCAGGGCGAACAACTTTTGCATAATGTCCCGTACAAAAATAATCGTATTCAATTCCCAATTCTGCAACGGCATCAAGCATAGCACCAAATTTAATGTTTCTGTTACACATAATACATGGATTCGGTGTTCTTCCGCTTCTGTATTCACTTTTAAAATATTCAAGAACTTTTTCTTTATATGTTTTCTTTACGTCAACAACATGATATTCAATTCCATGTGCTGCACAGAATTTTTCACATTCACTGATGTTTTCTTCTTCACCCGGACCGTAACAGGCTTCCTTCATTTTTTCTTTATGTGAATCTTTATTTTTTTCAACGATTGATCCGTCCCAAAGGCTCATTGTTACGCCAATTACACGACAGCCCTTTTCTTTAAGCAGATATGCAACAAGAGTAGAATCAACGCCACCGCTCATTCCAACAAGAACTGTATCTCCCGCTTTTGGAAGTTCCTGTGCAGTATATTTCATTTCACTCATGGCGGTCATTATACTTTTTTAGAAAATGCATGTCAAAAGAACGGGCTGCCCGTTTTGAACAGCCCTCTTTTTTATTTTTTTACTACTTCTGAAACAGCACCTGCAAGTCCGCTGAAATTCTGGATATCGCTTGGAACAATTATTTTTGTTGCTTTTCCATCTGCGGCTTTTTCAAAAGCTTCAAGACTTCTAAGACGGATTACCTTTTCATCCACACCGGCTTCCTTAATCATTTTAAGACCAGCTGCTGTTGCTTCCTGCACCTGACGAATTGCTTCTGCTTCACCCTGTGCTCTTTTTATTGCAGCTTCTTTTTCTGCTTCTGCGGCAAGAATTGTTGCTTCTTTAGATGCTTCAGCCTCAAGAATTTTTGACTGCTTCTGACCTTCTGCTTCAAGAATTGCAGACTGTTTGTGTCCTTCTGCAATCAAAATCTGTTCACGGCGTTCACGTTCAGCCTTCATCTGCTTTTCCATTGCTTCACGGATTGCATGTGGCGGCTCAATGTTTTTTACTTCAACACGATTAACTTTAATTCCCCAAGGATCTGTTGCTTCATCAAGAATAGAACGCATCTTTGTATTGATTACATCACGGCTTGTAAGTGTCTGATCAAGCTCAAGTTCACCGATAATGTTACGCAAAGTTGTTGCACTCAAATTTTCTAAAGCGTTAATTGGTTTTTCAACACCGTAAGTATAAAGCTTTGGATCTGTAATCTGAAAATAAACAACAGTATCAATCATCATTGTAACGTTATCTTTTGTAATAACAGGCTGAGGAGGAAAATCCAGAACTCTTTCCTTAAGACTCATACTGCTTGCAATTCTGTCCACAAGAGGAAGCTTCACATGAAGACCAACCTGCCATGTTGAATTATAAGCTCCAAGTCGTTCAATTACATAAGCATGACTCTGTGGAACAATACGAATATTCTGTACAATCAGAATAACAAAAATTGCGATTAACGCACCAAGTACATAAACCATTTTCTACACTCCTTTAATTTTAACTACAAGAGTATTTCCTTCTACTCTTGATACAATACATGTTTCATTTTCTGAAATTTCATTCTGTCCTTCTTCAAGCTTTGCAGTCCACACGACTCCATTTTTTGTTTTGACCTCTCCAGAATCAAATTCAGAAATTTTCTTAATACAAAGAACTGTCTGTCCATCAAGACTGTTGATATTTCTGCGGCTTTCGTCTCCAATCTTTAAATATTTAACTGCAAACGGTCTTGTGAAAAAAACAAGAACTGCGGTTAAAAAAATAAAAATCAGAAACTGCCACTGCAAGGCAAGACCCGTTCTGGAAAGAAAAACCATTGGAATACATGCAACTGCAGCCCAGATTGTTGTGAGACCAAATGTACAGGCTTCAATAACAATCAGCAGAACCAGAAGACCAACCCAAACCCAGGGCATATTAATGATAATAAAACTACTCATTCTTTAAATATAAAATGTTTACTAAAAATTTACAAATTTAAAAAGTTGACCTGAAAATCTGTACTTTTAACACTGCCTCAGATATATTTAAAAGCATGCAGAACAAAACTGATTTCGCAAAACTGACTACAGAATTTCTTATTAAGGAAAACAAAACAATCACTTTTATGGAAAGCTGCACAAGCGGACTTTTAGCTTCTAAACTTACAGACACAGAAGGTGCCTCTGCAATTTTTAAAGGAAGCCTTGTTACCTATAGCAACGAAATGAAAATTTCAGCGGGTGTTCCTTCAAAGATTATTAATAAATACGGAGTTTATTCTGCTGAATGTGCAAAAGCTATGACGGATACAGTTCAAAAAATTTACGGCACAGATATTGCAGTTGGAATAACAGGCACTACAGGAAACGTAGATCCTTCAAATAATGATTCTGTAAAAGGCCAGGCTTTTTTCTGCATAAAAATTAAAGACAAGTCTTATGATTTTTTTATTGAGGAAAATGTTTCTGCCTTAAGCCGCATGGAAATCAAACAGCTTTATACTCAAAAAGTTTTTGAATCACTGTTTAAGCTTCTTGAACAAAAAGACACATAACAAAATCATCCATGACATATCCGCTGCCGATATCATTTACTTCACTGCGGACATTTTTGAATCCAAGTTTTTCATAAATTTTTACAGTCTTATTATATTTGTTCACGTTCAAAGAAATTTGTCCAAGCTGATTTTCAGCGCAGAAAGTTTTCAGATGATCCATTATCAGCTTTCCAAAACCTTTTCCACGGAATGCAGTTGCAAGATAATATTTATCCAGATAACACTCATTTTTTTCGTTTTCATCCTTCTGAATCCAATAGCAGACGAACCCGATTTTTTCTTTTGTTCTTTCATCTTCAACAAATTCAAAATTTACTTTCGGTGTATGAGCTTCTGAAATTTTTTCTGCAATAGCCTCTTCAGATAAAAATTTATTTTTCATGTATTCAGCCTGTCCTGCAGGAAGATAAGAATCGTAATATTCAAAAAAAATATTTCCCGCAAATTCTGCCATCTGAGAAATCATCTCTTTATTTTCTGCTTTCAATTTTTCAAAAATCAATGCCATCTTTTTTTCCTCTTGAATTTATAATTGAAAATTAAATATTAAAAATAAAATATTCAGAAATCAATTCACAGCGGGAATTCATCCTATTCAATTTATAAAATTTAAAATCATTATAATCATTTTTGATTTGATATTCTGATTTATTCTATTTATAATTTCAACATGGTTTACGAAACTTCTGATTATGTTTATGAAAGTCATTTTAACATGCAGATTTTCTTTAAGAATGAACTTGTTCTCCCGGAAAAAACTGACAGCTTTTATGCAATGATTTTGTTCAACGGCTACAATCTTTGTGTAACAGAAAACACTTCTTCTAAAATTTTTTATGATTGCGGACTTTTAATTCTTTCACCTGATCATAAAATTTCTTCAATAAAAATTTTGGGAGACAACAAAAATAAAACTGTACAAACTTTGATTTTTTCTCCTTTTGGAATCAACACAAACTTCACTTCTTTTCCTGATTCTTTTGAATACAAAGTTCTTACAGATTTAAAATCAGGATATGCTTCATTTAATCTTGATGCACGGGTTCTTGAAATTTTTTTGAATAATTTTGAAAACGTAGACCTTTTTTTAAATCGTGCTCAGGAAATTCACTGGCCTTGTATTGTCCGCTCTTACATTCTTGAGCTGATAATTCTTCTTTCAAGAAATTCCTATATTAAAAAGACTGATAATCCAGCTCAAAATATTATGAACAATATCCTTGAATATTTTCAGTATTCTTACGGTGAAAAAATTACGCTGGACAGTATTTCAAAAATGTTCGCCACAAACAGAACTACGCTCAATGCAATGTTCAATGATACTTTTGGAATCAGTGCAATCGCATATTTAAATAAAATCAGAATTCAAAATGCTTCTCTTTTACTGACAAACACTTCGATTCCTCTTTGTGATATTGCAGAAAGAACCGGCTTTTCCGATGAATCTTATTTTTCAAAAGCTTTCAAAAAATCCACCGGAAAAACTCCTAAAGAATTCCGTCTTTCACTTCCTCATCCTCACAGTGAAGAATGGCAGGAATATTCTCTTTCTGATTCACCAGACGTAAGCTGGAAGACAAGCTGAAAATTTACATTTATTTTGTTGGTTCAAAGTAATCAGAGCGCTGTTCAATCCAGTTGAGTTTTAACTTTTCCCAGTCCGTTCTTTTTACGATTACAGGATATCGATATTCTCTGACAGTTATTTTTGCATCTTTAATCTGGTAATCGTAAATAATGAAGGCGATTTGTAAAAAATTATCATTACTTATTTGTGGAGGAAGTATTGAAGTGCCGACTAATACAATCCGCGAATCAGTTACCCAGCAGAATGAATTTATCCACTCAGTCGAACCAAAGAAATGTGTAAAAAGAAGATTTTCTTTTTTGTCAAATATCCCGAATACAGAATCAACAGCTGCAAAAACATTTTCAGATTTTTCTTTATACAAAATGTAAGCAAAACGATCACCATTAAAATTCCATTTTTTAAAACCAGGACACAATTTGTTTTTAAAGGAAAGCGGATGATTCTCCTCTAGAATAAAAGTTTCTTCAACAAATTCAAACTTATCAAGACTTACAGAAGATTCAACTTTTTTAATTTCGTCTATCCACCAGTTTAACTCAGGCGGAAAAACAAACTCCTGCGCAAAAGTACAAAATGCAGAAATTACTAAAATAAATATAATAAAGAATTTTTTCATACTCTTATCCTCTAAACAAACATTATACTATATCTTAGACAAAAAAACGGCTCTTTTTTATTTATCTTTATTTATAAAAAGTAATTGTTTCTGCCTTATAAAATCGAATTCCTTCTTTTTTCCACCCGTCAAAACCCAATCCCGCCTTATTTGAAAGCCGAGCCAGAAATTCTTCGCGGTTATAATTTCGTTCCAAGGCAATTGCAGCCTGTAAAAGTGTTTTTTTACCATCTGTATCTTCCATTAAAAGACTGTGAATGCCCGGTATAAAATCAATACAGGAACTCATTTCCTGCCAATCAGCAAAAATAGAAATATTTGTAATAAGATCGTTTTCCTCTTCCGGCTGAATATCTATATAACGCGGATCTATAAGAGCTTCTTTTGCACAATACTGTACTGCTTCGGGAATATCCTCATAAACAATACCAGTATACAAAGAAAGGCAACCCCGGTCTTCTTCAGAATTACGGAAACGCACTGCAACTCCATAAGTTTTCTTATCTATCAAAATATTTTGCTGTGGCGCCTTAAAATCCTTTCCTTCAAAGAACTCGTGCATTGTTTTTTTGGAAAGATCTGCCAGTTCACTAAGTTTTTTCTCATTAAAAATTTCATTCAATTTTTCAAATTTCTTATCAGTCCAGCAGGCAAATATTTCTTTTGCAGCTTTGTTTCCTGCCCTTACATTTTTTTTGCAAAGAGAAGTTTTAATATAATCTGGCGCATTCTGCCAAAGATAGGCTCCTGAATAAAAGAATCTCTGTTTATGAGCAGCTACATCATCACGACTTTCTTCTTTCTCACCAAACACACCGCTTTCCAGATACCAGTTCGCACGCCTTTTATAATTTACTATAAAACGATTCATCCACCCCCAGGCCTTATCTAGATCTGGCTGATACGAAGCAGAAAGACACATTGTAAAAAGCTCAGGCTTCTGTTTTTGAATCCAGCGACAAAGTTCATCAACAAATTGCTCAGGTTCATCGCCTGGATCTTTTGTAAATAAATCAAAATCAAGGGTTATCACAAAAGGATCTGAAAACTTCATATCCTGCAAATCATACCAGTCTACCAGCTGCACAGAATTCCGAATTTTTTCTGCAATATCTGGATACGCATTTTTTAAGCTTCTTTCCAGCCATGCCATCCGTGATTCTCTATTTGGCAGCAAAAGTTTTTTCCCACTAAGCCAGATTACTTTTTTAACACAATTCTCTTCTACAAGCTTACCAACCCAATTAACACTTGTATCTTCATTTATCTTTGGAAGAATATCATGATGATAATCAAGTAACACCAGAGTAACCGCACCATGATCCCTGGCATATTCCTTTACTAAATCATAAGAAAGTCCGTGTCTGTCATGAAGATGAATTTCTGCAGTTTTTTTACAGGCAGTAAAAATCAGAAAAATAAAAAACGATATTGATATCAAAATGTAATGTAAAACTGCGGATTTTTCTTTTCTCATTGTCCGAAATTATCGCATATAGACACTATTTTTGAAAAGTATCATATTTACAATATGAAAAAAATTTATTCTTATTTGACACTAAGTTTCTTCTGCTTCTATTTACTTTCCTGCAATAAAGGACGTAATGTACAAACTGTAAAAAAAGGCCCTGCTGTTCAGGTAAATAACACAGCATCAACCCCTGTTGATCAAGATCCTTCAATAGCCAAAAAGATTTCTTTCAAATTAACTGATGATACTAACGACCAGAAGATTTCGCAAACTGCTTTTCATACAGATGCACACAGCAAATTTCTTAATGATCCTATGACTTTTGTTGAAATTCCAACTCAGAATATTACAGAAGGCAAAAGTGCAGTTGTTGCAAGTTATGTTTGTAAGATTTATCCTGCAGAGGCTTTCACATTTAAAGATGATGTAGCAGTTATAAATAAAAATATTGATTCTTTAGGCATTGATGTCCCTTTTGGAACAATCGTACCTATCAGAAAAAAACTTTCTGATGCTGAACCTGAATATTCTTATGCTCAGGGAATGTTTCATTTTCAGGATAACTGGAACTGGTTCTACGAATCTGAATGGAACGGCACAAAAGGCTGGATTTTTGGTGCTGACTTATACGGCTTAAATGACACTCTTGAAAATAACCGTATTTCGGCAATGCTATATCAGACTGCCGGAAAGTACGAATCCTTCTATCCTATTTCCGGATATATTCCTCTGGAAGAAAACGTAAAAGATAGTCTTGCAAATAACCGTCTCGCCATGCAGAATCTCAAGGTACCAAGATATATTTCTGTAGATGACATGATTGATCAGTACAACACTTTAAGATACATCAAATCTGTTCCATTATTCATTACTACAGACCTTGCCGCTCACAGCCAGCATTTGATTTTCGACCGCATGCTTCAGTACACAGAAGAATATGAATTCCTTCCAAGAATGCAGAAATTAACAGATATGTTCATTGAAACTCTTTCCCGTCGTACTGAAGTTCCAAAACAAATCAGAGAGCAGGCTGTTCAATACTTCCAGGTTCCACAAGCAATCTTTATGACGGCTCCTGAAAGAAGCGGAAATGGCTCATACAGACAGCCCATTGTTTATAATGAAAAGAATGAAACTGAAATTCAAAGTATTCTTTCAAACTATCCTAAAGAAGTTCAGGAAAATTATAAAAAGATTATGGCTGCCCAGCCGGATAAAGAATCTATCTTTAATGAAGACGAAGATTTTTCACAGTGCAAACCTCGCGGCCACTATACTAAAAATGGTCTTCTTGAAACTTATTTCCGTGCCCAAATGTGGTATGGTCATCTTCATTTTACAATTACAAAGCCTCAAAATAATAAGGCAACTCCTGACTCGATTCTTCAGAAAGAAGCAGTTATCACATTTATTGTAGATACTGTACAAAACAATAAAGAACTTTATTCTCAATGGTCTAAGCTCTTTACTCCTATTACTTCCCTTATCGGTTTATCTGATGATTTAAGTTTTGATGATATCTGCCCTCTGTGGAAAGACCAGAATATTACTGATTTTTCTAAATGGGCTTCTAATGCAGACAATATCACATCCTTTATGTCCCTCTGTGCTGATACTCTTCGTCCGCCTGCAATCAGTGGTCAATCTGTTTTTAAACAGTATGCCGAGATTGATGAAAAAAGCGGAATGCCAAAAACTCCAATGGGCTGGCGTCTTTTCGGTCAGCGCTTTACATATGATTCTCTTGTTCATGAAAAGGTTTCACCTCCACGCCTTATGTCACGTGATATAGTAAGTGGTCTTGATATTATGAAATCCTTTGGTTCTAAAACTGCCGAAGCCCTGCTCCAGCAATCAGATTATCAGACTATGAAAGGCTTAAAAAATGTTCTTGATTCTTTTGAAAATAGTTTTGCTGCCTGTGACAGCTCTTTCTGGAATCAGACATATTACAACCAGGTGTTGTATCAAATTAAAACTCTGGCAACCTTTGAACAAGGAGCTGGTTTTTATTTTACGGAATCTCCAGCCTGGAATCTTAAGTCTCAAATTACCGCACACGCAACTTGGGCCGAACTCCGTCACGACACAATTCTTTATGTAAAGCAGGTATTTGCAGAACGCGCTGGCGATGGTGATTTTGAACCTACCTTTAGAACTGAACCTCTTCCAAAACCTGTTCACTATATTGAACCTAACCTGCCATTCTGGGAAAGTTCTCTTTCCTCTGTTATCATGCTCACAAAAATTTATGAAGATTATGATTTACTTGATAATGAAACTAAATTCACTCTAGAAAGTCTTGTAAATCTTTATACACGCATCATTGAAATTGTTAAAAACGAAGTTGCTGATCTCCCGATTTCTTCTAAAGATAATGACTGGATCCCAACTATCAGTGCATCTTTAAGAAACCTTGTGCTTATTCATAACAATAATGGCTATATCGATGATGAAGATTTACTTAAAATGGCCTGCATTGCAGATGTTTACACAAACAATGAGTTGAATGTCTGCCTTGAAGTTGGTGTTGGCACTCCTGTAAGACTTTATGTTCCTCTCAATGATTCTCAAGGAGGAAAACGAATTGCAATCGGTTACAGTTTTAAATATGTTGAATTCCTGCAGCCTTCAAATGACCGTATGTCTGATGAATCATGGAAGCAGATTGTTTACAAAGATGATCCAAAAGACTTCGACAAATATCTACCATTCTGGGAGAAAAAATGCTTCTTAAGTCCAACAACCCTTTCAAATTTCAGACAGTAGTTCCCAGCTTAACTTTCATAATTTTTTTTACTGTAATTCTTACAGATTGCAGTAAAAAATTGTCTAATTTAACAAAGGATCAGACTGAACACAATCAGCTGATTAAAACCTGGGATGTTATTGGAGAACAGATTCCTCCAGTAATTTTTTCACCAAAACTTGAAGCCCTTCCCCCAAAGGATTCTTTTGTATGGGCAGGGACTGTAAGCCACCATTTGCTTGCTGATGAACCAATAAATAACTGGTTCCGTGAAATTGCCAATCGCCGAAAAGTCGAAACCTTTTTTATTATATGCCCGTCACACTATGGCCTTTCTACTATGGAATGGTCGCTGGATAACTGCTGCTGGAAGACTGCAAACGGAATGATTTATACAAATGCAGATATTGAAGCTTCAATTGCAAAAACTCTTGAAGTTAAATACGACCCACAGGTTTTTCCACCTGAACATGGTGTAAACGCACTTATTCCATACATCTCAAAATATTTTCCCAAGGCAAAAGTTTGTGTAATTGCTGTTTTCGGCGAACCACCGCTGAATCAAAAAAATGCACAAAAACTTGCTAACGCAATTGCACCTTATTTTACAGAAGCAAACCGCAAAAAAAACTTTCTTTTGATTTCAACTGATTTTGCACATCACGGTAATTACGAAGGAACGGTATTTAAAGACACCAGGAGCCGTGAATTTTTTAAAAATCCTTCTGATTCAACATGGGTATTCTGCGGCTGCGATAACCGACCTGGCATTTACGTCCTCTCGCGCCTTTTAACGAAAAACACAAAAAATGCCGTCCTTTATCATACTAATTCTTTCGAACTTTCTGGCCAGGACGGCAATGATATAACAAGTTATTTCTTCAGCTTGTTTTATGATAATTAATCATCTTTTTCTACGTCGTAGCAGGTGATGTGCAAATCTTTAAGCTGCTGCTCGTCAACCGGCGACGGACATTCGTCCATAGGGCTGGCTGCCAGGTTATTCTTAGGGAATGCAATAACCTCGTGGATAGACTCTTCATGACGCATAAGCATAATCAGGCGGTCAAGACCAGGGGCGATTCCTCCATGTGGTGGAGCACCGAACTTAAATGCCTGAACAAGGAATCCAAAGGCTTTCTGCGCACGCTCGTCAGAATAACCAACGATTTTAAAGATTCTCTGCTGCAATGCAGGGTCATTAATACGCATAGAACCAGAAGCAAGCTCGTATCCGTTGAGTACCAAATCGTAAAGGTCACCTTTTACAGCGCCCGGATCAGATTCAAGTGTATCCCAGTACTGTTTCTGAGGAAGAGTGAACATGTGATGTTCTGTTTCCCACATATTTGTTTCTTCGTTGAAGGCAAAGTATGGGAAGTCGATAATCCATGCAAAGTGGAATTCATCTTTTGGATTATAGAGGTTCAAATCTTTACCAAGCTGTTTGCGTACTGCACCAAGGGCTGTACATGCAAGCTGCCAGTTTTCATCGCTTACAAACAAAATCAAATCGTTCTTTTCAGCCCCTAGTTTAGAGCAGATTTCTGCTTCTTTTCCGGCATAGAACTTTGAGATTCCGCCTTCAAATTTGCCTTCTACATCAACTTTCATCCATGCAAGACCCTTTGCCTTGTAGGTTTTTGCAACAGCTTCCAAAGCTTCAATGTTCTTGCGGCTGTATTTATCTGCAACGTTCTTAACAACAAGAGCCTTAAGGCCAGAACGTTTATGACGCTGAATATCGCGGCCAGAGTTAGCGGCACCGGCTTTAAATGCATTGAAGTCTGCCAAATCAGCCATGAAAGCGGCATCCTGCATCTTCATGTCAAAGCGCAGATCAGGTTTGTCCGAACCGTAGAAGTCAAAAGCGTCTTCCCAGGCAATGCGGTCAAACTTAGCAGGCAAATCGTAGTTCATTGTCTTTTTGAAGATGTACTGCATCATTCCTTCTGTTGTAGAAAGAACTTCTTCGCGGTTTGTGAATGACATTTCCATATCGATCTGAGTAAACTCAGGCTGACGGTCTCCGCGGGCATCTTCATCACGGTAGCAGCGGGCAATCTGGAAGTATTTATCAAAACCAGAAACCATCAGAAGCTGCTTGTAAAGCTGAGGGCTCTGTGGGAGAGAATAGAATTTTCCAGGGTGAACACGGCTAGGAACCAGGTAGTCGCGGGCTCCTTCCGGTGTAGATTTAATAAAGGTTGGAGTTTCAATCTCGAGGAAGCCTTTTGATGTGAGGTACTCGCGGGTAGCAAAAGCAACCTGAGAGCGCAAAATGATATTGTGCTGCATAGGGTCGCGGCGGAGGTCAAGGTAGCGGTACTTAAGACGAAGGTCTTCATTAGCAACTACGAGAGTTCCGTCCTTCTGGCGAACCTCTTCGATAGAGAAAGGAAGTTCCTGAGAAGTTGTGAAAATAAAAATATCACTTGCTTCAACTTCTATTTCACCGGTTGCCATATCGGCATTAATATCTTTATCAGCGCGGGCATTAACAACGCCTTCAACTGCGATACAATATTCACTCTTGAGGCTGGCAGCAATTTTCTTAACATCATCACTAGCCTTTTCGCCAACCATTACCTGTGTAATTCCATAACGGTCGCGAAGGCGAATAAACAAAAGACCGCCCAGGTCACGGGTACGGCTTACCCATCCGTTCAAAACAACTTTCTTACCAACATCACTCTTGCGGAGCTCGCCGCAAGTAACAGTTCTCTTTGTGTTTTCCATAGTGAGATCATTTTAGCGTTATGAAGAAAGTTTTACAATAATATGCAGTTTTCGTTGTGATTTCTGAAGAGTATTCATATAATATGAACTGATGCATAGAAATGATATTGAAAGATTCTTTGGTGGAATTATTGGTTTTTTCCTAATTCTTCTGACTGAAATAATTTCTTTACTGGGAATTAATATTTTACCATTATTTGAGAAATGGCCCTTTTTACTTGGTTTTGGAATTATTCTACTAATTGCGATTCATTTTATTCCAGAAGAAGTTTATGATTATTATGAATATAATCCTGCCTTATTTTATGTCGTCTATATTATTGAATTTGTTTTTATGATTATTCTAGCTTTTGCACTTCATTCAAAATACTATTCTTAATAATATCATTAGTGGCGGAGATCGCCCATAGCATTGAACAATCCAAGAAAATACGATAAATTATCCGAACCACTACGGCAGTTCGAAGTCCTTCCTGCCGGCAGCAACCCGGAGACGTCAATGACGCTTGCTGCGAAACAAAACCAGGTCAATTCTATTTTTTGAGGTCATTTCAAATGAATGAACTTTTTCTCGTTATCACACTTTTAGTGTCTTTTGGTGGAACACTTTTGTTCCTTAAGGTTTTTGGTAAGGGCGGACTTTTCGCCTGGATTGGTATCTGTACAGTTCTTGCAAACATTGAAGTTACAATTCTCGTACATGCATTCGGTATGGATCAGACATTGGGTAATACACTCTTTGCCGCTACTTTCCTTGCAACTGATATTCTCAGCGAAATCTACGGAAAGAAAGATGCAACAAAAGGTGTTCTTGCCGGAATCTTCACAAGCCTGAGCTTTATTCTTTTGAGCTTTATGTGGGTTCGCTACATTCCGGCTGAAGGCGACTGGGCAAGCGAATTTGTTCGCGGACTTTTCTCTAACACTCCACGTATGCTTCTTTCAAGCCTTATCGCTTATGTAATTTCTGAGTTCGTTGATGTTTCACTTTATCACGCATGGTGGAATCTTACAGAAAAGAAAACCGGCAGCCACTCAAAAATGCTCTGGTTCCGTAACAACTTTTCTACTTTGATTTCTCAGTTTGTAAACATCGTGCTCTTTAACTTTGGTGCTTTCCTGGGAATCTACACTTTCAAAGAGCTCTGTGCAATCACATTAAGCTGCTACGTAATTTACGTTGCAACAAGTTTGCTCGACACTCCATTTGTTTACCTTGCTCGTAAGATTGCGGGAGAGACAAAAGACTGCTAAAATAAACTCATGTTGAATGAGTTTTCCCGTACAGAATTACTGCTTGGAGCTGCTGCCCTTGAGCGGCTCCATAATGCCCGCGTTGCCATTTTTGGAATAGGCGGCGTGGGCGGCTATGTAGCAGAAGCCCTTGCCCGCAGCGGCATTTCCCATCTTGATTTAATTGACAAAGACGAGGTTTCCCTCACAAACATCAACCGTCAGATTATTGCCCTTCATTCAACTATAGGCCGGGCAAAAGTTGATGTCATGAAAGAGCGGATTTTAGATATTAACCCGGCCGCAGATATCCGCACATACCAGTGCTTTTATCTTCCAGAAACTCAGGCTCAGTTTGATTTTTCTCAATACGATTATATTGTTGATGCAGTTGATACAGTAACGGCTAAGCTTGCTCTGATTACTCAGGCTAAGGCTGCAGGAAAGCCGATTATATGCAGCATGGGAGCGGGCAACAAGCTGGACCCGACCCAGTTTGAGGTAGCTGATATTTCCCAAACCTCTGTCTGCCCTCTTGCCCGCGTGATGAGGCAGGAATGCAAAAAGCGTGGGCTTAAGGGAGTGAAGGTTGTGTATTCAAAGGAAAAACCGGTAACAGCTCCGTCTTCTGCTGTGTCAGCTGATGTAGAGCTTAAAGGTACTGCCGCATCAGCTACCCCGGCACCTGGCAGCTGCGCTTTTGTGCCGTCTGTTGCGGGACTGATTATTGCTTCCGAAGTTATAAAGGATTTAATTTCCTAAATTTCTTACCTCGTGATATAATATAGAATATGAAATGTATCAAATGTGGCACTATGCTTCCAGATGAAGCACATTTTTGTTTTAACTGCGGATATCCGGTTAGCGACGATGTAAAGGTTTTGCGTTCCTGCGAAGAATGCGGTAATGCCCTGAGCACTATGGACAAATTCTGTTCCCGCTGTGGTGTTCCTGTAAAAGTTGTAAAAGAAGGTGACGGAGCTGCACAGACAGCAGATAAATCCCGTGTTACCCTCGGTAAAAATCCAAAAATGATTTTGATTCCTGGCGGCCAGTTTGTTATGGGAGGCGGTTCACACAACAGCCTTGTAACTCTGGTAAGCTTTTATATGAGTGAGGTTCCTGTAACTCAGCAGCAGTACGCTAACGTAATGGGAAAAAATCCTTCTAAGCTTCAGGGAGATAACCGTCCGATTGAAAGCGTAAACTGGTGCGAAGCAATCATCTACTGCAATATGCTCAGTAAACTAAACGGCCTCATGCCATGCTACTCTATTGGTACATCAACTGATTTAAGTGCCTTTGAAGCAACCAGCCCTGTATGGAAACGAATCAACTGTAACTTTACAGCCAACGGGTTCCGACTCCCGACCGAGGCCGAATGGGAATACGCTGCCCGCGATGGAAAGGCATCTAATCCAACTCCTTATGCCGGAAGTTCAAACATAAATGCTGTTGCCTGGTATGGCGAAAACTCTGCCATTACAACACACGATGTTGCCTGCAAAGATCCTAACGGACTTAAGCTTTACGATATGTGCGGAAACGTTGCCGAATGGTGCTGGGACTAT
>JAILEY010000055.1 GCA_024687165.1 Treponema sp. | reverse complement strand
TGCTAATAATTTGAAATAATACTGTTCTAAAGGTAATATATGCATATTCTTCTATTCCACCATATAACCAACAAATTCCTATAGTTGTAAATAATATGGTTATACTTGAATAAATAAGAAACGTTTTATAGCTTTGAAAGCTTGGAACAGATAAAATTATTAGAAATAGTAGAATGTACGAAACGATTGTTGATATTAAATTCAATGTAAATACTTCTGAACAAAATTGATTTAATTCATCTTTTTTATCTCTTAGTCGGGCAACTTCTCTTGCCCCATAGGAATCAATTCCTAACATTGCCAGTATTGTAAAATAAGAAATTATTGAATTTACATAATTAATTTTTCCTATACCTTCAGGTAAAAGAATTCTTGATGCATAGGGAAAAGTAATTATTGGAAAAATTAAACTCATTAGAGCTCTTGTAATATTCAAAATAATATTTATTTTCAGAGATTTTGGTTTCATTATATTTTTATTATAGCTTATCTATAAAGATATTAAAATTGATTTTAGATTTTCAGTAAAGCTTTCTGTTAAAAACTTTTGTGCATCCTTATAACAGTTTTGTCTGTATTGGTTTTGTAAATCTTCATTTTTTGCTATTTTTTCAGTTTTTTCTGTTAATTCTTTTAAGGTTAACCATTTTTCACCACAATCTTCTGAAACAATTTCTTTTTGTCCTGCTTTATTGATTACAACAGGAATGCATCCTGCGCTCATTGCTTCTACCGTCGTTATTCCAAAATGTTCACATTTATAAGGTTCTGAATTTTCATTAATAGAATATCCTTTACAATGCCAAAAGAATTTTGATTCATTATAAAGACGAACAATCTCTGAAAATGCAAGATTTTCTTTAATTTCTATTTTAGAATTTTTTGCATATGATTTTAATTCTGAAAGATATTCATCTCCTTTATCTGAATTACCAGCTATTATTAATTTATAATTTGTGTTCAAGAAATCAGAAGAGTTAAAAGCATCAATTAGGCTTTCAATATTTTTATCTTTTTCAAGTCTTGAACAAACTGCAATTTGATTTTTTTTGAGTAAATTTAAATCCTCTATTTTTTTTACAGGTGGATAAATCATTTTTATTTTATTTTCTAAAATTTCAGGCCACCATAATTGTAAAAACTTTTTTGAAAAATTTGAATTTGGTAGAAATAAATCATAATTAGAAGAATAAATTTTGTCTTTTCTGTAAGCCAGAAATCTTCGTATTATATTTGCATTCCGATAAGTGGTTGAAAGTTTTTCCATTGGAAAATGAATTATGGCAATATTCTTTTTTGCTTTGAAAACATAATGTCCTCTTGAGCAGTAAAAAAATAAGTCAAATCTTTTTG
This sequence comes from Treponema sp., assembly GCA_024687165.1. Classification (GTDB taxonomy): domain Bacteria; phylum Spirochaetota; class Spirochaetia; order Treponematales; family Treponemataceae; genus Treponema_D. The sequence goes on along the minus strand of JAILEY010000055.1, from coordinate 11,406 downwards.
AGCTTTTTTCAATTTTGTTACGTAAAATAAATTGTGAAATCTTATTTTTATTTGAACCATAAATTGCTTTCAAGAAACAATTAGTCGTATTTAAGAAAGTTCCATATTTTGAATTTATAGTTTTAATAAAATCTTCATTTGAAGGTTTATCTTTTTCATTAAAACATTCAGTAATAAAATATAAACTAGCATCAGGAAAAATCTCAAGCAAAGCCTGTGCCATTTTTACTGTATAACTTTCTGTTCCGCCGGTAGTATAAAGTATTTTTGTTATAAAAAGTCCAATTTTCATATTAATAAACTCTTTGTATTGTTAAAACTTTTAAATTAAGTTTTTTATTTTTAAGTTGATTATAACATATTTTCAACTTAAATAAAGATATGTAGAAATTTTTTGATCATATACTTTTTTGACTTTTGACAGTATAATTCGCTTATGGATAATTTACGTTTTCCTCTTACTTGTGTCTTATCCTCAGTATAAAAAGCTGTGGAAGCATTATAATGAAGAATTCTTGAGAGAGGCTGTTGCCAGAAAATTCCTTAAGATTAAAATCCGTATTGTCTTTTTGTTCCAAAAATGTATGGAGTGGTTAAGAGAATTAAGAATTAATTTTGACGGGGAAGAATTGTCTGAAATGTTGAGAATTACAATTTTGACTGCTTTTTTTATTGGAAAGAGTGTCTATTTTGCAACAATTTTAATATCCCATAAGGAATAAAATTCTTTATAAACTCTTTAAGTGGATTTCTGTGATATGTTCCGTATTTTTTCATAATGGCATCTTTTTCCTGCCAGCGTTTTTTGTTTATGATGCTGCTTAATCCGCCACCTTCAAAATCGCAGATAATATGATTTATCCAGTAAAATTGCACATTGTTTTTCTTAAATCGGTTCCACAGTTCAAAGTCGGCATATATTCTGTACTGCTCATCGTAGCCGCCAAATTTTTTATGAAGTTCCATAGGAATAAAAGAAGCCTGATGGCAAAGCGGTGTAGTATCAATTTTTATAGAAGGCTGTCCTTCTGCCCCTACAAATACTCCGTCATCATATTTACTTATTGCTCCATGAAGCACAGAATGCGGATTTTCTTTATACCATAAAGGAAGTTTTTCTAAGGAATCACTTATAAAACAGTCTCCGCTGTTCATCATGTTTACAAGTAGACCGTTTACATACTGTAAGCCTTTGTTCATAGCATTATAAATGCCTTTGTCCGGTTCACTGCACCAGAAGGTGATTTTTTCAGCATATTCTGGAACAGCTAAAAATTCTTTTATAACTTGAACGCTGTTATCTGTACTGGCGCCATCAATAATTATATATTCAAAATCTTTGAAGGTCAGATTAAAAACAGATTGCATTGTGTGGCGAAGTCCTTCTGCATTATTCCTATTTACTGTGATGATTGAAAGAAAAGGGCTAGAAGTTGTATTCATAAAACTATCTCCAATTTTTTTAATTAAAAAACAAATCTTATATAATCATTTATCTGCATTCTATCACATTTTTAATTTTCAATAAAGATTATAATCTTAGTAATTTATATGTATGGCAATGTATACCAAAATGTGTTAAAATCTTTGATATGTCAAATGCAGCAATTTCAAAAGGTAATGATTCAACTCAGTGGACAAAAGTAATCACTGCAAAAAAGAAGCTGATGGACCTACATCTTAGGGATGTGTGGGATTACCGGTATCTTATTAAGATGTTCATTAAGCGTGATTTTATAGTTACATATAAACAGACAATCCTTGGTCCAATCTGGTATCTTGTTCAGCCGCTTATAACCGCCATTATGTATATGTTTGTTTTTGGGAAAATGGCAAAGGTCGGCACGGATGGAGTTCCGTTTATTCTGTTTTATTTTGCCGGAACAATGCTGTGGACATATTTTACATCCTGCCTTGACAGCTGCTCTAAAGTTTTTACTCAAAACCAGAGTGTGTTTGGAAAGGTTTATTTTCCGCGTCTTACATCACCGATTGCAACGTGCGGTTTTCATGTAATAAAACTTGCTGTTCAGTGTATTCTGTTGACTGCAATTTTCCTGTACACGATTTTTATTCAAAAGCAGGCAATAAATATTAATTTGTGGGCCTTAACATTTCCTCTTATAATTTTATGGATTGGTATTCTTGGTGGAAGCCTTGGTCTTATAATAAGTTCACTTACTACAAAATATCGTGACTTGAATATTCTTCTGGCATTTGGAATTCAGCTTGGAATGTATGCAACTCCTGTTGTTTATCCGCTTTCAGAATTGCCTGCAAAATTCAGCTGGCTTGCATATGCAAATCCGATGTGCGCACCGATAGAATTTTTTAGAATTACATTTTACGGAGCAGGGCATCTTGAACCGTCAGTAATTTTAACGAGCCTTGGAATAACAGTTGCTGTTGCTTTTGGCGGACTTGTGTTATTCACGAGGAATGAAAGAAACTTTGTTGATGTAATTTAAGGAAAGACTTATGGCAAACGATATAGCAATAAAAGTTGAGAACCTTTCAAAATATTATAAGCTCGGCGTAATCAATAACGGAACTCTTTTTCGTGATATGCAGAGCTGGTGGGCACGTGTCCGTGGCAAAGAAGACCCTCATGCAAAAATTGGAAGCAGATATGATTCAACAGCAGAAGGCTTCTGGGCTCTTAAGGACCTTAACTTTGAAATAAAAAAAGGTGATAGAGTTGGAATTATTGGACATAACGGAGCCGGAAAGTCAACTCTATTAAAACTCCTCAGTCAGATTACAAGCCCGACTGAAGGTAGTATAAAAATCAACGGAAAAATTGCCAGCCTGCTTGAAGTTGGAACAGGCTTTCATCCAGAGATGACCGGTCGTGAAAATATCTACATGAACGGCGCAATCCTTGGAATGACCCATGACGAGATTGATAAGAAGGTAAACGACATAATTGAATTCTCAGAAATTGGTGAACACATTGATACTCCTGTAAAACGCTATTCTAGTGGTATGTATGTGCGCCTTGCATTTGCGGTGGCGGCTCATCTGGACAGTGACATTTTGATTGCGGATGAAGTTCTTGCGGTAGGAGATGCAGCCTTCCAAAAGAAGGCTCTTGGAAAGATGAATGAATTGAGTTCCGGTGAGGGTCGTACGGTATTATTTGTCTCGCACAATATGGCTCAGGTTAAGAACCTGTGTAACAAGGGGATTGTGCTGGAGAAGGGACGTGTCGTTCGTTATGACAATGATATTGAAAAATCGATAAACTACTATCTTGGAAAAAATGATGATAATAGTGATGTTGTGACTACTTCATGGCATAATGATGGAAAGGTTTATAGTAAAAGTTTTAATCCACTGAATATGCAAATTTTGACAACTGATGATAAATTAGTAACAAATGCATTGGATTATGATACAGATTATAAGGTTAGGTTGACAGTTGATATTGAGAATCCAGATACGAATGTTGACTTTTGGATTAATGTATATTTTGGAGTTGAAAGAATATTTATTTTACCAACTCCAAAAGAATGTAATTATATGAAGGGAAAAAATATTTATGACTTTTTTTTACCTAAGCAAACTATTTTACCAAATAATTATTTGTTATCGTTAGGTTCTTCTCTAAAAAATAATGGATGGATTGTAAATCCTGAAATGTATGATATTACTTTAATAACAACAATTGCATTACCAGCAAGACGAATATTTAATACAAAGAAGGAAGGCTAATATGATTCCTTTTAATATACCGCCACATTGTGGCAGTGAAGAAAAGTTTATTTCTGAAGCTATTTCAAATCACAAAATCTGTGGGGATGGTTCTTTTACAAAAAAATGTAATGAATGGCTTGAAAAACGTTTCAATGCTAAAAAAGTACTCCTGACTACAAGCGGTACTTCTGCATTGGAAATGGCTGCACTTCTTTGTGATGTTCACTCTGGTGATGAAGTAATCATGCCAAGTTATACATTCTGTTCTACAGCTGATGCCTTTGTTCAGCGAGGATGCAAAATTGTATTTGTAGATGTAAGACCAGATACAATGAACATTGATGAAAATTTGATTGAGCAAGCCATTACAGAAAAAACAAAGGTAATTTGTGTTGTTCATTACGCAGGTGTTGCTTGCGAAATGGATACGATTATGGATATTGCTCATCGCCATAATCTTAAAGTTGTAGAAGATGCAGCTCAGGCTGTTATGTCTTCATATAAAGGAAAAGCTCTTGGTACTATAGGAGACTATGGCTGCTATTCATTTCATGAAACAAAGAATTACAGTATGGGTGAAGGCGGTGCAATCGTAATAAATACAAATATAGAAGATATTGAAAAAGCGGAAATTATTCGTGAAAAAGGTACAAATCGTTCAAAATTCTGGCGAGGTCAGATAGATAAATATACTTGGGTTGATTATGGTTCAAGTTATCTTCCAAGCGAACTGAATGCGGCTTACCTTTGGGCACAATTGGAAGTTGCAGACAAAATCAATGATTCACGACTTTCAGTATGGAATAAATACTTTGAATCATTTGAATCAATTGCAGAGTCTGGAAAAATTGAACTTCCTGTAATTCCTAAAAAATGTGTACATAATGCACATATGTTCTACATAAAATGTAAAGATTTGGAAGAACGAACAAAATTTATATCTTTTATGAAAGAGCATGAAATTGCTTGTGTGTTCCATTACATTCCACTTCATTCTGCTCCTGCAGGCATAAAGTTTGGGCGTTTTGATGGTGAAGATAAGAATACTACAAAAGAAAGTGATAGATTGGTAAGACTTCCTCTTTGGTATGGAATGAAGGATGATGCTGTAAATAATGTAATAACTACGGTGAAAGAATTCTTTAAGGTCTAAAACTATGGACGAAAATACCTTGCAGACTCCTGTTAAAAGATTATATTCTCTTGATTTCTTGAAATTTTTGCTTGCGGTGATAATTGTGTTTCATCACTTTCAGCAAGTTACAGAAACGAGATTTTCACATTTTAATTTTTTCTCTGGAAGAATTTATTTTGGCTGGTGTGTGGAATTCTTTTTTATTATTTCTGGTTTTGTTACCGCTTTGGGGCTGAAAAATAAAAAAACTGTTAATTTCAAGAATTGGATTATTGGCAAAGCGGTTCGTATTTATCCAATGGCAATGATAAGTGTATTAATAACATTTTGTGCCTGTTGCCTTTATCGTATTCTGTTTGGTATTGCAAGAGTCCCTTTTGGGCTTTGGAGGTTATTTACTAGTTTTACCCTTACATTTGTAGGAGGGGGACTTAATGTGGGGCTTGGCTTTAATAATGTGCTCTGGTATGTCTGTGTGCTTCTTATTTGTTATGTTTGGGTTTATGTTATACAATGGATATGTGACAGACTCAAAATTAATCCGTACTACGGATTTGTTGTAATGTGTCTTTTGGGAGTGGGAGCTTTGAGTTACAAGATTGAGCTTCCATTTTTTAATAATGCTTCTTCTCGTGGTTATATGGCTTTTTTCTTTGGAATGATACTGTTTTATATTTATAATCATTTCTCAAGAAAAATATTGCTTAGTATTTCAACTGTACTAATAGTTTCTGTTATGTTTTGTATTTTCTTTGATAAATGGATTGATAACCAGCAGATGATTTTTACTTTTATGTTATTTCCGTCAATTCTAATTTTTTCATTATCTATAGAAAAAGTTTTTAAAAGCAAAATTTTTTCTTTTTTGGGTGGAGTTTCCTATGAGATGTACATCTGGCATTCTGCTTTTATACTGCTATATATATGTGCAAAGAAACAGCTTGGTTTTGAGCTTATATATACAAGAACTGAAATGTTGATTTTTACATTGTGTTTAATAGGCATCGCTTGTTTGGCATATCAGTTTGTAGAAAAGCCTCTTATCGCAAAATTGAAAGAAGTTATAAAAGCGTAAAAATGAATTCAGTAAAAGTATGAAAAGAATAAAAGGTAAATATAAGGATATTATGTTTATGAATTCTAAACAAAATAACCATGAAAAGAAGTTTGGCTGTAGAGCAGTTTTTGCCAAGTACGCTTATCAAATGGGGTGTACTGAATGAAAAAACTTCTAATTACAGGCGGAAGCCATGCTGAGATTCCCCTGATTCGTGCCTCGAAAGCTCTCGGATATTATGTCATCACAACTGGTGCTAATGCTGATGGACTTGGTCATAAAGAAGCAGATGAATACATAAACGGTGATTTTTCTGACAAGGAGTTCATTTATAACCTTGCAAAAGAAAAGAACGTTTCAGCAATAATTTCAGGCTGCAATGACTTTGCATATTTGTCTACAGCCTATGCATGTGAAAAACTTGGTTTGTCAGGACATGACACTTTTGAAAATGCAAAAATAATACATCATAAAGATTCTTTCAGACAGGTTCAGAAAGAACTTTGTATAAAATATCCCCGCGCGGAAAAAATACAAGATGAATCACAATTAAAATCTGCTCTAAAATCTTTTTCTCTTCCTATTATGGTTAAGCCTGTTGATTTGACAGGAGGAAAAGGTGTCTCTGTTTGTAATACAGAAGCAGAAGTTTTTTCTGCTTTTAGTAATGCTGCAAAAGTAACCCGAGAAAAATATATCATAATTGAAGAATATGTTTCAGGCTCAAATCATGGTGCGTCATTATTGTTGAAAAAGCAGAAAGTTGTTCTGAGTGTTTTTGACGATGAGCAGTATTTTAAGAATAAATATCTTGTGCAAGGGGCGAGTATGCCTTCTTCATCTGTAAGTCAAGCTGCGATTTTTTCTCTCATTAACGATGTTGAGAAGATTGCAACTCATTTGAAGCTTGCAGACGGGCTTTTCCATGTTCAGTTTATTATAGATAAATCTGGGTATCCAGTGATGATAGACCCTTGTCGACGTTCTCCCGGTGATCTTTACACACTTCTTGCAAAATATACGGCAGGGATCGATTATCCGTTGGAGATTGTCAAGGCGGAAGTTGGCTTATCATTGTCAGACTCATATCCTGTCCGACATAATTTTGTTGCCAGACAATGCATTATGGCGGATAGAAACGGAAAAGTAAAAGATATATATATTTCTGAAAAAGTCAAAAAGCATGTTATTTATCAAATGATATGGGGAAATATAGGAGATATGATTTCCGACTTTATGAAGTATAAGGCAGGAATACTTTTGCTACAATTCCAGTCTTTTGAAGAAATGAATGATATTCTTGTTGATTTTCATCAGCTAGTGAAAATTGAAGTTGAATAATAGGAGGAAAAAATGCTTCAAATTTATCCAATATATGAAAATGCTTATGCAAAAGATTTTGCAAGACTTTTTAAAGATTCAAAAAGTCCTTACAAAAAATATTTGTTTGGTACTAATGACCTTGCAAAAAATCTTTCTGAATATCTTTGTGTTGATGGTTATATAAATACTTATACAAAAGACACTGAATTTTTAGGGAAGCCTATTTTGCACAATCTTAATGAAATTCCTGAGAATTCTTTAGTACTCAGCTGTGTGTTTTTAGGCTCTATTATTATTATGCGTAAGTTATCTGCGTATCGCTTTCAGAGCTGTGACTGCTATTCCTTTATAAAAGCATCGAAACTTCCTGTTGAGCTTTTTCATTTTACAGGATGGAAGGAAGAAATTGAAAAGAATTATGATAAGTTCAATTCTGTGTTTGAAAGGCTTTGCGATGAAGAATCAAAGAATGTTTTCCAGAATCTTGTAAACTTTAAAGTTTCTGGTGATACCAAGTATCTGGAAGGTTTTAATCCGCCCACAGAAGAGCAGTATTTCGATAATTGTTTAAAGCTTCCTGCAAATCCGATTTTTGCTGACATTGGTGGCTTTGATGGTTTTACTTCAAAAAAATTCATGGAGCATTATCCTGATAGCAAAAAGATTTTCCTATTCGAGCCTGAGAAAAAAAATATTGAGCAGGCAAAGAAAAATCTGGCAGCATTTAATAATGTAGAGTTTATTCAAAAAGGTCTATCTTGCGAAAATACCACACTTCATTTTTCTGTTAATGATTCTGCAAGTATGATTTGTGAGGATGGTGAAGAATCAATTGAAGTTGCAAGACTTGATGATTTAAATCTTGGAGACATAAATTTCCTAAAGATGGATATTGAAGGTGCCGAGGGGGGGGCGATTTCTGGAGCAGAAAACACGATCAAAAAATATCATCCGAACATGGCAATCTGCGTGTATCATAAAAAAGACGATTTTTGGAAAATACCAGAACAGGTATTAGCAATACGGGACGATTACGACTTGTATATGCGGCATTATACGCAGGGAAGCGACGAAACTGTAATGTTCTTTATTCCAAGAAAATAATTTAGAGCAAAAAGGAGGTCGTATGAATTCTAAAGGTGAAATTTGTATTGGTATGGCAGGTGCTGGCCGTGCCACAGAGCTTCACATGAATGCTTTGCAGCGTTATACAGAAGTTCCCGTATGCTATAAGCATATTATTGCACGGCGTTATGAGCAGGTGAATGCATTTAAAGAAAGGTATGGTTTTGTAAATGCTAGTTTGTGTTTTGACGATTTGTTGAATGACCCTGAAATTGATGTTATTGATATTTGTACTCCGCCTTATGTTCATGAGGAGATGATTGTAAAGGCATTGGAGGCGGGAAAGCATGTAATATGTGAAAAGCCTTTAAGCGGATATTTTGGCAAGTCCGGTGATGCGGAGCCGATTGGATTAAAAGTCTCAAAAGCAAAAATGTATGATGAATTGCTAGATTCTATTGACAGGCTAAGAGAAAAGATTAGCAAATCTGGTAAGAAATTCATGTATGCGGAAAATTTTGTTTATGCACCTGCTGTCATGAAAGCTGCTGAAGTAATAAGAAAAAAGCAGTGCCGAATCCTTTATGCAAAGGGAGAAGAAAGTCTTAAGGGGTCTAGCTCTCCTGTTGCAGGGGAGTGGAATAAGACTGGTGGCGGCACGTTTATAAGGGTTGGTGCACATCCACTTTCTGCAATTTTATGGCTAAAGAATGAGGAAGCAAAGGCTCATGGCGAAACAATCACGATAAAAACTGTCTTTGCAGATATGGGGCAGGTTACTCCAAATTTAAGCGAATATGAACATCGTCATATTGCAGCCCATCCTAACGATGTTGAGGATACAGCTACTGTAATCATAACTTTTTCTGATAATACAAGAGCCGTTATTATGGCATGTGATACGCTTCTTGGTGGAAGTAAAAATTATGTAGAACTTTATTGTAATGATGCTGTAATTAATTGCAAAATGACTATGAGTGATATGATGGAAACTTATTTTTTAGATGAAGATAAGCTTAACGATGTGTATATTTCTGAAATGCTTCCTTCCAAAACTGGTTGGAACAAGCCATTTCTTGAAGATGAGATTATACGTGGTTACACAGATGAAATGCGTGACTTTATAGAATCAATTTATTATGATAGAGAACCAAAATCAACCTTTGATTTGGCTTATGATACGATTAAAATCATTTATGCCGCCTACAAATCAGCAGAGCTTGGTGTTGCCGTCAAGCCATAATAACCTTTATTAACGATTATGGAATACATAAAGAAATTACTTTCTGTGGAAGAAGTCAGAAATCTTTATCCTCTTTCAAAAAAACTTCAAGAAATGCGAAGAGAAAGAATTTCTGAAATTCAAGATATTCTTACTGGTAAGAATTTTCGAAAACTTTTGATAATTGGTCCTTGTTCAGCAGATAGAGAAGATGCTGTACTTGATTATTGTACAAGGCTTGCAAAGGTTGCTGAAGATGTAAAAGAAAAAATATTGATTATTCCTCGAATTTATACTAGTAAACCAAGAACAAAAGGTAATGGTTATAAGGGAATGTTGCACAGACCTCACCCAGAGTCTGCTCATGACGAACTTGAAGAAGGAATAATAGCCTCAAGAAAAATGCACCTTCATGTTATTGAGGAAACAGGATTATTTTCAGCTGATGAAATGTTATATCCTGATACTTTTGCATATTTTTCGGATCTGATTTGTTATGCTGCTGTTGGTGCTCGTTCTGTGGAAGATCAAGGGCACAGACTTACAGCAAGCGGTTTGGAAATTCCTGTAGGTATGAAGAATCCTATGGATGGAAGTATTTCTGTATTGCTTAATTCAATTGAAGCGACACAATCCGAACAGAGTTTTGTTTATAGAGAATGGATTGTAAACACAAATGGAAACCCTTATGCCCATGCCATTTTAAGAGGTTATGTTGATAAGACTGGAAAGGCGTATCCAAATTATCATTACGAAGATGTTTGTGCTTTACATGATATGTATAAAAAAACTTCGTTAAAAAATATAGGGGTTATAATTGACTGTAATCACTCAAATTCAAACAAAAACGCAGATATGCAAATCCGCATCGCAAAGGAAATAAAGGAACTTTGTAAGGATGATATTTCTGTAGATTCTTTTGTAAAAGGATTGATGATAGAAAGCTATCTTGAAGATGGAAATCAGATTGTAGGTGGTGGTGTTTATGGAAAATCCATAACAGATGCTTGTATTGGATGGGAAAAAACAAGAAAATTGATAGAAAATTTTATTTTGTGAAGATTAACTTGATCTAGGATGTGAAGATATGTTTTTTAAAAGAATTCTAAAAAAAATTAAATTATTTGTTATATTGGTACAAAAAATAAGATTTTTTTTTGATATATGTAAAAAAAAGAGTATCAATAAGCATTTTAACTCGAATACTATTGTTCACTTGATGTTTAATGATAAATTTTTAAAACCTTATGTTGTTTTCTTAAATAAATATTTCGACTCTAAAAAGCACATTGTATTGTGCAAAAGATGGTTTGATAAATATCCTTTCCCTGAAGGTGAAAATGTTTATGAACTAGAATCATATAATTATATTGATTTTAGTCGTGTAAAAAAGATTGTTTGTCATTCTGTTTTTGATAATGAGTTGGTAGATATATTTTATCATAAAAAAGAATTATTGAATAAAACATGTTGCATTGTTTGGGGGGGAGACTATACATGTAGGTCAAATGAAGAACGTCAGCCAAAGGATTTTTTTGTTTTAAGTAATTTTAATCAATATATATGTGGGGTTGATGAGCCTATTATTCGAAAAATGTACAATATATCTGAAGATAAGTTATTTTTTAAAGATGCAAGTTATATATTTCCATTAAATAAAACTGTTCTTGATAATTTAACTTGTATAAAAAAAGATTATATACAAATTCAATTAGGACAAAGTGTACAAGAATCAATTTTAGATTCTATGGATTTATTATATAAGTTTAAGGATGAGAATATTCGAATTGTTGTAATCCTTTCTTATGGTGGAAATGGAGTTTTAGAAAATGAGATTATAAAAAAAGGATGTTCATTATTTGGTAATAAATTTATTCATATTGATAATTACATGTCTCCTGAGGATTA
>JAILEY010000007.1 GCA_024687165.1 Treponema sp. | reverse complement strand
CATCATGCGTTTTCGACCTTTTGCATAAGCTTCTACAACAAGATCAATTACTGCACGCTGATAATAACGGGGTTCTTTTCCATCTGTTCCGTGATAATAATCTTTACTAATTATTTCAATCTGTTCTGGAGTATATTGTTTGTCCTGAACAAATTTCTGCCAGAGTTCACTCTGTGTTGGAAACTCTTCCATAGAGAACTCTTCTTCATGTCCTTTAATGAGGTCTGTAAATACAAAGGATTTCCCATTACTGGAAGCTGCAAAAGGAGCTTTCAAAAGATTACAGTAATTAATTGCCTGTTGTATTCCAGTTCCTTCAATCTGGTTAGCACGTTTGGCTTCTACAACAAGATCAATTACTGCACGCTGATAATAACGGGGTTCTTTTCCATCTGTTCCGTGATAATAATCTTTACTAATTATTTCAATCTGTTCTGGAGTATATTGTTTATCCTGAACAAACTTCTGCCAGAGTTCACTCTGTGTTGGAAACTCTTCCATAGGGAACTCTTCTTCATGTCCTTTAATCAGGTCTGTAAATACAAAGGATTTTCCATTACTAGAAGCTGCAAAAGGAGCTTTTAATAGATTACAGTAATTAATTGCTTGTTGGATTCCAGTCCCTTCAATCTGGTTAGCACGTTTTGCTTCAACGACACAAAGTGGTTGGTTATTTGGAGCAAAAAGAAGATAGTCAGCAAATAAAGCTTCATCACGAAAGGAGTCTTCATCTTCATCAATTTGAACACGACCATCCGTAATTTTATATTCATAACGCATATTAAATCCGAGCTTCCAACCTTTAGCTTTGAGTGCGTCAGTTATAAATTCTCTTGTTTCAGTTTCATTATAGTCGTCGTCTAATGAGTCCATAAAACTTTATCCTATTTTTGCTGAATGATTTATTATACCACCAAAAGTTCAATTGTACTAGAAAATCGACTGGTGATTGTGACAGAAGAATTTTAAACTACAAATTTAATGAAATTTATTTGAAAAAAAATTATATTGAATCTACAAATCACAAATTAAAGTCGCTGGTCCTATGATGACAGGTTTACCACAAACCTGCCAAACGGCGTTGTCAAAGTCGAAGAGCGAAGCGTGCCTTGACCCGACGTATTTGTCTGTTAGAGTTCCAGAAGACTTTCATTTTAGCTGGGGTAGGACTCGCCCTCCGGGCCGGCTGCGCGTGCTTTTCCCTCGCACCTGCTCGGCACGTTCATTTCGCTTCGAGTCCATACAGGCTTTTAAATCATTATGTTTTAAAATAAAAAATCTCCTGCGCTTACAGGAGATTTTTCTTTTAGCTGGGGTAGGACTCGAACCTACGGCCTCCGGGTTATGAGCCCGACGAGCTGCCAACTGCTCTACCCAGCGTCGTGATGTGCTAGTAATATATAGAAAAAAAACGGAAGTGTCAACCGTTTTGCTTTACTATCGGGGTAAAAATCAGTAGAATATGCCATTATGAGTGAAACAAAAGATTTATGCCCATGTGGCTCTGGAAAAACTTACGCAGAATGCTGCGAACTTTACATCAAGGGAAAAGAAAAGGCTCCTACTGCAGAAGCTTTAATGCGTGCCCGTTATACATCTTATGTAAAACAGGAAATTGACTTCATCATCAATACTTGTGAAACTGGTGATAAGATTGCACAGATTGACCGCAAGGCAACAGAAGACTGGTCAAAGAACAGCACCTGGCATGGTCTTAAAATTCTTAGAACAGAAGATATTAAAGAAGGTGAATCAATCGTTGAATTCGAAGCAGAATATACATTAAAAGGAATGCACGATATTCATCACGAAATTGCCGGCTTCAGAAAAATCAACGGTGAATGGTTCTATTCCGAAGGCATGATGAGACCAACAACAGTAGTCCGTGAAGGCAAAAAAGTTGGCCGTAATGAACCATGTCCATGCGGATCTGGAAAGAAATACAAACAGTGCTGTGGTAAAAACTAATAAAATCTGCTAATGATTTTTACAAAAAAATAAAAGGGCCGGGAGGTTGATTTCCGGTCTTTTTTTATGCAAAGGAAGAATATGAATTTATACACAGGATTTCATGCAGTTGAAGAAAAGGTTCGCCGTTATTCAGAATCAAAAGATGAATCTGTAAAAATAAAAATTTTTTACAGCAAAATAGGACCTAGAATCAAAAAAATAATCGCACAGGCAAAAGAAGCAAAGATTGAAGTTGCTCAGATTTCAGAAAAAGAACTTGATCAGATGGTATCATCACTTCCAAAAGAAGCACAGGATCACCGCGGAATTGTTCTCACTGCAGACGGCGAAAAAGCAAAACAGAAAAATGAAGTCGTTCTTGAACAGTGGCTTTCTGTTTGTCCGGAAAATGCAACTGTTGTTGTTCTCGACAGTGTTACAGATCCGCACAATGTCGGTGCAATTCTCCGCTCATGCGATCAGTTTGGAGCCTCACTTTTAATTCTTCCAGATCACAGAAGTGCAAGTGATTTTAAAGATAATCAGATTATTGCGCGAACAAGTGCAGGTGCTTCTTCATGGGTTCCTGTTGCTACAGTTACAAATCTTGTCCGCTCTGTTCAACTGCTAAAAGAAAACGGCTTCTGGATTTATGGAGCAGATGCAGGCGGAGAAAGCCTTGCAAAAATCGATTTTTCTCCAAAAACATGCATCATCATGGGAAGCGAAGGAACAGGAATTGCACGACTTCTTGAAGAACAGTGCGACAAAATAGTTTCAATTCCAACCTGCGGAAAAATTGATTCACTGAACGTTTCTGTTGCAGCAGGTGTCCTTCTTTATGAACGCCACAGAAGAACTTTATAAAATTTAAAAATCAATTTAAATAATTAATCCACGACCCCTCAGGTACATCAGCTTCTGTTTTGTCTGGGGGTCTTTTTTTATCAATTCAGAAATTTTTGAAGGATCATACTCCGACGGTTCAAGACATTTTAGTGATTCAAAAAATTCAGTACTTACATTTTTCATTCTGTAAGTTTCCTGCATGTACGACCACATCAGTTTATTTCCGCTTAAAATCATTCCGTCACAAATCCAGACTGGCTTTTGTTTTTCAATTTCAAAATTTTTTGAATAAAGTGAATCTCTTTTTTCTTCGTATTTTCTTATTGCATCTGATACAAGATTTTTTGAAACTGCCGGCTCTTTTGTTTTAAACTGAAACCACTTGTTTACACTTTTATTAATTCCTTTTCCATGCATCCAGTTTTGCAAAGACTGATTGAGACCTTCTGAATATTTTTCATAAGCTTCTTCACCTTCAAAATGAATTCCATTTTTCGCAAAAATTCCGCTGTTCTTATTTTCATACGGCTTAAGATTTTTGTGCATTCCTTTCTGCCATTCATCATAAAGCCGAGAATGTCTTGTCAAAACAAATTTATGCCAGAAACAAGAATCAAGAAGTCCCGCCTCAAAAAACTGACGCAGAGTTTCCATTGAATTAATTATGTCCTGTTCACTTTCGCCGTAGTACCCGAAAATCATATACGCATGAATTAAAATTCCGCTTTCCTTAAATGCACAACAGGCACTTACAATACTTTCAAGATCCGTACCCTTGCTGATTTTATCAAGTCCGCTTCCAGTTGCAATTTCAATTCCGCCTGAAACACCGATGAGACCGCCCTTTGCACACAAGTCCGTAATGTCACGATTCCAGACTTTTTCAAATCTCACATTTCCCCAGAAAGAAAGTGCAGAATTATTTTTCTTCATATTTAACAGGCTGAACTTTTTTACTGCTGCAGGAGGAAGCGCTTCATCAACAAAATGAATGCCGGATATTTTTTTATTTTTGCATTGCTCAGATAATCCGTCAAAAATTTTATCAACACAAGTCATCCTGTAAGATTTAACATAATCAAGAGTTACGTCACAGAAAGAACATTTGTGCCAGTAACAGCCGTGAGCAAGATAAGCTTTAAGCCATGTTCCGTCACTCCACATTCGCTGCATCGGATTTGTATCGTCTGCCATCCGCGGATATTTTGAAAAATCAATATCGCTGTAATCCGGGACCGTAGAACTTGTAATTTCATTTTCGATTTTAACAATTTCCGTGCACTGCGCATCATCTGCAAAAAGCGGCTCAAAAATTTCACTCTCAGAAAACAAGCGCATATTGTAAACCGGCGCTTTTTTATTTTCCAAAAGCTGAATGTAAGAACCGTAGCCTCTGTCAAAGCTCAGCGCATCCGCATATATACAAAAAGATTTTTCCGCAAACTCACGAAGCTCTGTGTTAACAAATCCACCGCCAAGACTTACAAATACTTTATCTCCAAACTTTTCCTTAAAAAATTTTGCGGTAAAAAGAGCCGCTGTAAAAGTTCCTGCAAAAGGCACCGAAATGCATACAAGAGTTTTTTCATCCTCATTTATTTTTAAATTAAATTTGCTATCAAGAATCGGAGCGTAAAAATCATTGAGCAAAGGTGAGCATAAAGTTTTTTCAATCTGCTCAAAAGAATGTTCATTCACCGTAATACTTTCTGCATATCTGATTAAAGAAAAATTTTTGTCATAAACAAACGCAATAAAATCCGCAAGATCTTCAACTGCCATCGTCGCAAGATTTCGTGCATCATCAATCGTAATTTCATGATCCGCATTTTCCATGTAATTGTTCATTCTGTTTCCGCGCGGAACAAAAGGACTGTAAATAAATTTGTGGCAGATTTCCCGCGTACTTAAATCAATCCCGTCACGCAGAATATTCATGATGTCATCAATCCATTCAATCCACAATTTTTTTTGAAGAATATATGCAGTCAGATTTTCAGCAGTAGCAGCGTCTCCATTTTTTTGCGCATCATGTGCAAGCGAAAGTGCTTTTTGTTCAGTAAGCGAAAATAATTTTTTCAGACCGTCAGAAGAAAAAATAGAATTAAAAAGTTCAATGCTAAGATCGTACCATTTTGAATTTAAATTTTGATTTTTAAAAAATGAATTTAAATAAGCCCCTGAAGGATAAGCCGTATTCAACTGAACAAGCGGCGGCTGAATGATTATTGCTTCTTTGAACATTTTTTTATTCTAATGTGTTTTTAATATTTTTAACATAGACGATAACTTTTGTTGTTTTTTTAAATTTTTGTATGTATCTTTATATAAGAGGTGATTATGGAAGTAAAAGTAACAAATGAAAATTTTGAAGCAGAAGTTTTAAAATCAGACAAGCCTGTATTGATTGATTTCTGGGCACCATGGTGTGGTCCATGCAAAATGCTTGGTCCTGTTCTTTCAGAAATTGCAGAAGAAAATAAAGACATCAAAGTTGCAAAAGTAAATGTTGATGAAGAAGCAGAACTTGCAACTCAGTTTGGCGTAGTAAGCATTCCGATGCTCGTTTTAATGAAAGACGGAAAGCAGCAGAAATACACAGTAGGATTTCAGCCAAAAGAAGAAATTTTAAATTTCATAAAATAGATTATGCGGTTCCGGTTTGCATAAGAAAAATCGGAACTTTTTTTAATCTTATTTTTTGATTTTTTATAGGTATAATAAAATTGGCGCGAAGGAGTGTTGAACAGGACGAAAATATTCTGTTTGTTGCAGCCGCGAAAGCGACATGATAAATAGTTACCTTGCAACAAACAGCATATAGATGCTATATAGCATCGGTTTTGGACTGCTAAACGCGACTGGGAGCCAATTTTAATATTTTTTTATAAAATCTCGAAGTTAAAATTATTTAATTAAAACTTAAAAAACTTAATAAATACTTAATATTTCTATTGTTCAATTTGTAAATAAAAACTAAAATACAGTTATGGAAAATGAAAAATACAAAGGTAAAATTATAGACTTTCATGCACACATTTACCCAAAAAAGATTGCAGAAAAAGCATCTGAAACTGTTGGTAAATTTTATGAAGCACCGATGGACTGGCACGGACTTGCTGATGAGCTTATTGAAAGCGGCTCAAAAATCGGCGTAAAAAATTATGTCGTTCATTCCGTTGCAACAAAAGCAGAGCAGGTTCAGTCAATCAATAACTTTATCATTGACTCATGCAGCCATTATCCGCAGTTCATTGGATATGCAACTTATCATCAGGATTTTGAAAATTTTGATGATGAACTTGACCGCATTCAGATTGCAGGACTTAAAGGTGTTAAAATGCATCCTGATTTTCAGAAGTTTGAAGTAGATACTCCAAAGATGGATGCTTTCTATTCAAGCCTTGAAAGCCGTGAACTTCCGATTATTTTTCATGCAGGAGATTACAGATACGATTTTTCAGGACCTGCGCGAATTGCTCATGTTCTGGACAAGCACCCGAAGCTTAAGGTTATTGCTGCTCATTTCGGCGGATATACAGAATGGGATAAATCGATGGAATATCTTGTAGGCCGCGATGTATGGTTTGATACCTCAAGTACTTTCTGGAAGCTTCCTGTTGAGCAGGCAGAAGACATGATTAAAAAGCACGGAGTTAAATGGTTCTTCTGGGGCAGTGATTTCCCGATGTGGGATCATTCAGGCGAACTTGAAAGATTCATGAAGCTTAATCTTTCAGAAGAAGACAGGGAAGCAATTCTCTGGAAAAATGCAGAAAAATTTTTGAATCAAAAATAAAAAAATAAGCCGGTGTTTCATTACAACATCGGCTTTTTGTTTGCACAAGCGTTAGCATTTACATTCGTTTAAATTTCATCTTCTGCAGTTTCCACAGGATTATTTACAACACGCAGCAACTGACAGTTTTTCGCAGCAGCAGGACTTGCAAAGAGCGTAAAATTATTTTCATCAACAATTATAATTCCCGCCCCCGCATAAGACTTAAACTGCTTCTGATCAGATTTTTCAAAAGTCCATGAACGAAGCTTTTGAATCAAAGCGAACGGCACATTTCTCATCACAAAAACTCTTGTAAGAATTGTGCTTTTATTTTTACTGATGCTCCTCCAGCCGGAAAGAACAATTTCCGGAATCTTTTCAATCTGCTGTTCAATAAAATCTTCATCGCAGTCAAAAGAAACAAGAAAAACTTCCTTCGTTGCAATATTTTCTCCAAAGGCTGTTGTTTCCTCTGAATTTTTCTCTGCAACAATATCGTATTCTTCCGCCAGATAAGTGCCGCTTTCACATGTTTCATAAACTCTGCTCAAACGGTCTTTTATCAGTTTTTTGTATTCATCTAATTCCATAGCCGCTAAACAATCTCGTAGCTTTCGCCGTATTTAACGCTTTCTACATTAGGATATCCGTTTTCCTTAAGGAACTTTTCAAAATGCTCCTGTGCATCTTTTTCACCATGAACAAGGAAAATCTTCTTAAGGCGGCTTGTATCAATCTGATTCAGCCAGTCAACACTTTCCTGATAATCCGCATGTGCAGAGAAAGAATCAATCGTTTCAACCTGAGCATTTACCGGGTACCAGTCTCCAAGAATTTTAACTTCCTTTTCACCGTCAAGAATTCTGCGGCCCAAAGTATTTTCCGACATATAACCAACACAAAGAATAATATTTTTTGGATCAGTAATATTATTTGCAAGATGATAAAGAATACGTCCCGCTTCACACATACCGTCCGCACTCATAATAACCATCGGGCCCTTCATCTGGTTAAGTGATTTTGATTCATCAACAGACTGAACAAACTGCAGAGAATTAAAACCAAACGGATTCTTGTGATGTGAAAGGAATGCTTCTTTTGTTGCGTCATCATAACATTCCTGATGCAGCTGATAGATACCTGTTGCATTTACCGCCATCGGAGAGTCCATATAAATCGGAATCTGAGGAATCTTTTTCTGATCTACAAGCATATGGAAGTAATAAACAAGCTCCTGTGCACGCTCAATTGCAAAAGTCGGAATAATGATTTTTGCCTTTGTATCGATTGCACGACGAACAATTTTTTCCAGATCTTTAAGGGCTGTACTTGCTTCCTTGTGAAGTCTGTTTCCGTAAGTACTTTCCATAAAAATATAATCTGGAGCCGGCATATTTACAGCAGGGTCGCGAATAATCGGCTTATTCTGTCTTCCAAGATCTCCTGTGTACAAAACACGGATCTCATCACTCGGTGCACCCTTAAGAGCTTCCTCACGCTGATTTGAATTAACAGTAGCACTATTTTTACCGCTGAAAATTCTGTGCCAGAGTCTCCTTGAAGACATACCGAATCCGCCGCTGATTTTATGATTTGCAGGATTTTTTCTCTGACCCGTAATCGTAAAAAGTGCAAGAGAAGACCCCAGAATGTGGCCCGCATCAAAAAACTCAAGCTGAACATCCGGAGCAATAAACATCTTGCGGTTGTATCCAAGAGTAACAATCTGATTTGCAGCCTTTACACAATCATTCTCATTAAAAAGAGGCTTCCAGTTAAACTTTTCACCCTTTTTTGAAGCCTGTTTTGCAAGGAACTCAGCATCCCGAGCCTGAATACGCGCACTGTCCATCATAACAATATTTGCAAGGTCACGTGTTGCAGGAGTTGCATAAATACTTCCACCATATCCATTTTTAGTAAGAACCGGCAAAAGTCCACAGTGATCAAAATGCGCATGAGTAAGAACGACGCTTTCTATCTTGTCTGCTGCAAAAGAAAAGTCTCTGTTTTTTCTGTCACTTTCTGCACGTTTTCCCTGGAATGCACCGCAGTCAATCATGAATGCCCTTCCGTCAATTTCCAGAATGTGCTTGCTTCCAGTAACTTCCTGGGCTGCACCAAGTGAATAAGAATATACTGCCATAGTAGTGCCTCCAATTTTCGCTAAGAACTAATAGATAAATTATAATTCCGAATTTACGAATTCTCAATTTTTTTTTGAAGCGTCTTTATGTCACGCTCTTTACGCGGTTCCGCTCCGCTCCATTGCTTCGCAAGCTGCGCCCGCTCCAATCCCGGCTAGGGATAAGTTG
Source organism: Treponema sp. (assembly GCA_024687165.1). Classification (GTDB taxonomy): domain Bacteria; phylum Spirochaetota; class Spirochaetia; order Treponematales; family Treponemataceae; genus Treponema_D. The sequence goes on along the minus strand of JAILEY010000007.1, from coordinate 3,909 downwards.
AAAAAGACAGAGGCAATTATAAAGATAAAGACGGCAATTGTTATTACCTTGAATGCGAGAAGAAAGTAAATTAAGAAAGTTCTTTTATTTTCCAGTCCATATACAGTGGAAGTCTTAATGTATTTGTTCCTTCGCAATCATTCTGACCGATATTTTTTAGAGAAAGCTTAAAGCCTTTTTTCGGTTTGTATTTTTTACAGAACTGACGGTAACTTTTTGCCTGTGTATTGTCAGCGGATTTTACTTCTACAGGAACAAGCGAGTTTTCCTTCTCGAAAATAAAATCGATTTCGCCAGTGTTTCCAGAACGCCAGAACCATGCTTCTATTTCAAGGGCTTTTAATTCATTAAGAACAAAGTTTTCTGAAAAAGCGCCTTTGTATCGGGAGTACAAATCGTTTTCTTCAAGAATCGTTCTTGCAGATATTTTTGATTTTGCCCGTAAAAGACCTACATCCGACATATACACTTTGAAATAAGTTTTATCAGCAAAAGCAGATAACGGCAATTCTGGATTTTCAACAAGGCATACCTGTGTTATTAAGCCTGCATCAATTAACCAATGTAAAGCATCTTCAAGTTCGGCAGAGCGTTTACCTTCTTTTACATGCGAGAAAACGAATTTATTGTTTTCTTTTGCAAGCTGAACAGGAACGGAATCCCATATCCATCTGATTTTTGCAAGTTCACTGACAGGTGCATGTTTTGAAAAATCATCTGCATAGTCACGAAGAATTTCATTTTGAATTTCTTCGACCTCTTCTATATTATGAGTATCAATCCAGACTTTCACAGCTTCCGGCATACCGCCCACAATATAAAAATCTTTCAGAAGCTTTTTCATTGGAACAGAATACAAATCAGGAATTTCGCGGTCTAAAGGCCAGTTTTCAAAGATTTTAATAAGATCCTCACGACCGTTTGCTATAACAAACTCCTTAAAACTCATAGGATAAAGTTTAAGTCTATTCACCTTGCCCACAGGAAATGAAATCTGATTATGATTTACGGCAACTCCTAAAAGTGAGCCTGTACAAACAAGATGGAGCTCCGCTTTGTTTTCGCAGAAATATTTGAGAGAAGTTATTGCTTTAGGACATTCTTGAATCTCATCAAAAAATAACAAAGTCTGCCCTGGAATAATTTTTTCATGAAGTAAGATTTCCAGTTCTGACAAGATTCTGTTTACATCAAAGTCGTAATCAAAAATTGATGCACAGTCCATTTCTTCAAAGTTCACATACACATAATTAGAAAAATATTCTTTTGCAAATTCTTTTACGATATATGTTTTGCCACACTGCCTCACTCCGGTCAAAAGAAGTGGCTTTCTGTTTGATTTTTCTTTCCATTTGATTAATTCATTTGTAATCTGTCTGTACATAAAATCCCCCAAAAAGAATTATCTGCAAAAAGTCCTGCCATTTATGCAAGCATTATACAAAAAGTCCTATGACTTTTGCAAGGATAATTGCATTTTCTATAGGAGTTTTACAAAAAGAACAAACGCACAGACAAGTAACATTGACACTACAATTGCAAGTGTAATGATTACGCCCAAGTAATTCTTAAAATAATTTTTCATTTTTTTAATATTAATAACATTGCATTATAGCTACCCCGTAGAACACACCTTTTTCTTTTAAAACAGAGTATCCGTTTTTTTCGGCACCTTCTTTAGATTCAAACCAGTAAAACAGATGGATATCATCCATGGGCAGACCAAGAACTCTTTGGGCGTAACCGTTTAAGTTTTGCAGGGAAAATTGCATTTTTAAGCTATCGGCAAATAAATCATGCTATTTAAAAAAATATACCTCAAGAATCACCATAAATTTTTGCAAGCTTCTGAATTTTCTCTTTCAGCTTTTCGCGGACTTTGGCTGGTTCAAAAACTTCACATTTGTCGCCAAGAGATAAAAGCATGTCGTAATAATAATCGCTGTCTATAAACGGGTAATCTGCAAGATAATATTCTTCACCGTCCGCCTTAATCTGCTCAAAAGGACAATATTCAAGAATCCGGTCAAGAATTGATTTATGTATGCGGATTTTTATATTCATCTGAAGGCTTTTTGCAGTTTCTTCAAAATCAAGAAGCGGCTTCTGATATTCGCGCTGAACAAAGGTTTCTTCTATTATACTTAATTCTGACATCCGTGAAACTCGGAACAAGCGGTAATCATTTTTTAAGCGGCAAAATGTCTGCACGTACCAGGCACGGCCTTTAAATACAAGCTGATACGTTTCCACAGTCCGATTTGTTTTAGTGCCGTGTCCGTCGATATAAGTAAAACTAATCAGTTTATTTTCCTGCAATGCGTTTTTAATTATCTCAATATTATTTTTTACGTTACCGTTTCCTTCCCACGGAGTTAAATCAATGTAAATCTGACTGGCTTTAAGTTCAATAGATTTTGCTTTTTCAGACGGAATAAAACTTTTTACTTTTGCAATTGCATTTGCAACTTCACTTCCGCGAACCATTCCCGAAAGATTTGTAAGCCCCATCAAAAGAGCAGAAAGGTCATCCGTAGAAAAAATCTTTTTGTCGACCTTGTACTGGCTCATAATTTCGATTCCGCCGCCACTACCGGAGGTAGCAAGCACAGGAATTCCTGCCATATTGATAGCTTCAACATCGCGGTAAATCGTACGCGTGGAAACCTCAAACATTTTTGCAAGCTCCTGGGCGCTTATCCGCTGTTTTTCAAGGAGAATCATGATAATACTTACAAGCCGGTCAATTTTCATCTGAAAGCCGCCATTTATTATATTCTGAAAAGAAATTCTAAATTGTTGACATATTGTTGTCAACAATCAGGCGGTAAACTGTAAACATAATTCAATCAAAAGGAGAAAACTATGATTACAGTTTATGTTTATCTAATCGCAACCCTTGCAGACTGGGAAATCGGATCTGTTACGGCAGAGCTTAATTCAAAGCGATTCTTTAAAGCTGATGCTCCACAGCTTATCGTCAAGACGGTAGCGGTTTCAAAGGATCCGGTCAAAACAATGGGCGGCCTTACAATCATTCCGGACTGCACGATTGATGAAATTGAAATGTCTGAAAAGACAGTTTTGATTTTACCCGGAGCGGACACATGGTCAGATGCTGAAAATGCTCAGATAATTCAGAAGGCTTCAGTTCTGCTTTCAAAAGGCGGAACTGTATGCGCAATCTGCGGAGCTACGGTCGCTCTTGCAAATGCCGGAATTTTAAATGACAGGCCTCACACAAGTAACGGAAGGGGATTTTTAGATATGTTCTGCCCGGATTATAAAGGTCAGAAATTTTATGTCGATCAGCCTGCCGTGAGCGACGGAAATCTTATTACAGGAAGCGCGACAGGCTCCCTCATGTGGGCAAAGCTGATTATAGAAAAGCTTGGTCTTTTTAAGCCGGAAACTATTGAAGAGTGGTATGCATATTTTTCAACAGGTAAAGCTGAACATTTCTTTGCACTGATGCAAAGTGTACAGCAATAAGGTTCAAACAAATTCTACACAAGAAAGTGCAGACATAGTCTGGAAGTGACAGGACACCTGCGCTTTCCTCTACATGTGCCTTATCCTGTTCACACTCTCTACAATTATTTCGGGTTCCATTAAATGAATATAATGAGAAGCCTTTTTGGCATGAATCCATAGTGATCTTTTCGAATACCCCAGATAATCTTTCATGATTTCCTGCCATAATTCTTCAATTTTTACGGCAAAAGGACGGCTTGTTCTGCCAAATTCCATAATTTCCTCAATTACTGTTTTAGATGAATGAGTTATAAGGATAATCGGAATATACGGATACTTATCCTTCGAAACCATATTTTTTAAAACTGCTTCATCGTGTGCTAACCTGTACTCTTCCCTGCATGTATGTAAATGCGAAATATTTACCAGTGAATT
>JAILEY010000049.1 GCA_024687165.1 Treponema sp. | reverse complement strand
GTTTTGTTAAATCTGAAACATTGTATTTTGACCTTAGTTCTCTGACAGCATCGATTGTTCTCTGTCTTTTTTCTGCTGCTGTTTCTTCCTGTCGTCTTCCTGAACTAAGGCCAGATATTTTTTTAGGAAATCATTCTCCATTCGAAGATAAGCAAGTTCTTCATCCTTTGTCCATTCTTCTCTAGGTTTGTTTGGTATTAAGCTTTTCTTTGGCATTTTTGAACGCCTGCCTTGTTTCTGAAACAGAGCTTCTGTACCACCGGTAATATATTTCTTCCGCCATACACTGATAGTTCCAATATTTGTAATACCGAAAATCAATGATGTCTGTGAATCTGAAAGATGAAGCTCTTGCTGATAGTTTAACACTTTTAGCTTAAATTCTCCGCTAAAATGTCGCGTTGGCTGTGTTATTTTTCCTGTTGCTTTGTATTGCGCAACCCATTGCCTAATACAACATCTTGCTACATTGTATTTCTTTGCAAGAAATGCTGTACCGCCTTCATTTAATAAATAAGCATTTACAACTTTTATCTTGAACTCTTCTGAGTATTTGGGCATAAAAAATGCACCTCCTAAAATTAAACTTTATTTGTCCAACTTTAGGGGTGCACTTCAAAACCAGAGCTTTTTTTTTAAGCGGCAGAAGGGAATCGAACCCTCGTCTCCAGCTTGGAAGGCTGGGGTAATGAGCCATTATACGACTGCCGCGTTTGATGATTAGAATATATACTTTTGCAGAAATAATGTCAATATGATTTAAAAAAAATTGATAAAAAAAATAAAAAAAATATTTTTTAAGAATTAATACTGTGATATATTAAGATATCATAAAGAAAACTTAGAGGTGTTTTATGGCAGAAGAAAAATATGTACGCCCGACGTGGGATGAATATTTTATGGAGGTAGCCCGTACAATTGCAAAGCGTGCAACCTGTGACCGTGGACGAAGCGGTTGTGTTATTGCTAAAGATAATCAAATTCTTGTAACAGGTTATGTTGGTTCTCCTGCCGGCCTTCCGCATTGTGATGAAGTTGGACATTTGATGAAGAAGGTTATTCATGATGATGGTACTATTACACAGCATTGTGTACGTACTGTTCATGCAGAGCAGAATGCAATCTGTCAGGCTGCAAAGCGCGGAATTTCAATAGATGGTGCTACTGTTTACTGCCGAATGACACCGTGCCGTACCTGTGCAATGTTAATCATAAATTGTGGAATCAGGCGTGTTGTCTGTGAAAAGCATTATCATGATGAAAAGGATAGTCTTGAAATGTTTAAGATAGCCGGTGTTAAAATTGAACATCTTGAGGATAGCGTTCAGACATATGAAAATATGTAGGTAGAATAAATAAAAAAAAGCTGATGAAGTTCACTGTTGAATTCCATCAGCTTTTTTTTTGCTTTTTATCTTTTAATTAAAGATTAGAGACAAGCCAAGATTTGAAATTGTCGTAATCTTTTTCCATAGGAATTGCGTTGTCAGGTAAAGACAATACTTTTTCAAGGCGTTCAGGAATGCTTGGTTCACGTCCGATTGCATCAACAACTGTTGATCCGAATTTTGCAGGATGTGCTGTTTCAAGAATGATTGCCGATGCCTTATTGTCAATTATGCTCTGTGCCCATGACGGAATATTTGCTGTAAGTCCTGGTGTTGTAATATCATTCTTCTGTCCTTCCATGAGTTTTTTCATTTCACCGTTGCGGATATCGTTCCATGCGCTCCATGCAACTGCTCCGTGAGGATCGATGATGTATCCTGTTTTTTCATTGCAAGATTTGATTCCGGCAATTGTACCTTCGTCGTTTGTCCAGTAAGAAGCAAAAAGTTCTCGTACCTGATCGAGTGTATACATTGCACTTATTCTTTCGTAGTTGCTTGGTGCACCTACGTCCATTGCATTGCTGAGTGTAGCAACTGAAGGACGTGTCTCATAGTTTCCTGTAGCAATCCAGTCTGGAACTGTTCTGTTTGCATTTGTTGCTGCTACAAATCCGTCGATTGGGGCTCCCATTTCACGGGCAATGAGTCCTGAAGTAAGGTTTCCGAAGTTTCCGCTTGGTACAACAACAATAATCTTTCCATCATCAATTTTTCTGTCTAAAGGAATTCTGTTTTTTACAACGAGTGAAGAGTACATGTAGTAGAATGCCTGTGGAAGGAGACGGCTGATATTGATTGAGTTTGCAGATGAAAGACGGAATTTTGCGCGGAGGTCTTTATCAACAAATGCTGTTTTAACGAGCTTCTGGCAGTCATCAAAAGTTCCTTTAACCTTGAGTGCGCGTACATTTCCTGTAAATGTTGAAAGCTGTTTTTCCTGGAGCGGAGAAATTTTTCCGTCTGGATAAAGGATTGTAACATCGATTCCAGGTACATTGTGGAATGCGCTTCCAACTGCAGAACCTGTATCTCCAGATGTTGCAACGAGAATATGGAGGTTATCTTTTTCTGTTCGGTTGAAATAACTCATTGTGCGTGCCATGAAACGTGCACCGAAATCCTTGAATGCACATGTTGGTCCGTGGAAGAGTTCAAGAATATAAGTCTGAGGATCAATAGGCACAACCTGAGATGTGAACGGGTAACAGTCCTGGATGATAGCTTCAAGATCATTGTCCGGGATTTCATCCTTTACATAAGGTTTTGCCATTTCAAATGCAACTTCCCTGAATGATGGCTCAGGAGTTTTTGTAAGCCATGATCTGTCAAGTTTAGGGAATTCTACAGGAATATAAAGTCCACCTGTTGTAGAGTTCATCCCGTTCAAAACTGCAGTTCTAAAATTTACTTTTACGGAACTGTCTCTTGTGTCTGTATAAATCATTTTTTACTTCCTAAAAATAATTGATTTAAAATTAAGTTATCGTAACAGAAAATAATACAAGTGTAAAGTTATAGACTGCATGTGCAATGGTTCCAGCTTTTATCGAATTTGTTTTTGTACAGCAGATTCTTAAAATCGTTCCGCAGACTGCAGCATTTATTACAGCTGGAAGCCCAAGATATCTGTGGGAAAATGCAAAAATCAGAATTGATAAAATTTCGGCAATTATAGTCGGAATCTTTTTTTCCTGAGAAAATTTTACAAGACAATCTGGAATGAATCTTCGGTAAAGTGTTTCTTCGTATAAAGCTGAAATACAGATGTTTGCAATTGTAAAAATCCATTTTGCACCTGAGATTTTCAGTGGAGTGTGTGCAGGAGAAGGAATTTTAAATACATATATGCATGTTTCAAGTGAAGCATAAACGAGCATGAGATAGCCTAATGCAATCGCCCACCAGTAAAGGTTTTTTATAAATTTTGAGCGTTTTCTTTTTGATTTTTCTTCTTCCGGTAAATCTTTTTCTAAAAATCTATATTGAAAAATAATCAGCAGACAAAATGCAAGTTCAACGAGTGAAAAAAATGTAAGTCGGGTTATGGCATGCGGATCTGATTTTGATGTAAAAATAAGGGGAGGAAGTACAAATATAAAGAAAATAATTAAAAATTCTATAAAAAGGTGTTTTGTTTTCATTTATCAAGTCGATATTATAGAGTAGTATGTGATGTGCATACAAGGGGTTAGATTTGCCTTTAGCAATTTCAATATTAGTGGTTTTTGCATTTGCTGTTTTACTTTCTCGTTTATATCATATCTATAAAGATAAGATTGATTTTTTTGCACGTGGAATGGATTACGGTTTTAAATACGAGGAGATTTCTTCACTTTGGAAACTTGCAGCAATGTGTGAATTGGAGGATCCTCTTTCTCTGTTCGTTTCTGAAAATTCGGTAAATCAGTGTATTGCGTATTATATTGCGAATGCTAAAGAAGAAGATAATTTTGAATCATTTAAAGTACAGCAGTTCCTTGAAAAGCTTTATAAATTTAAGACAAGAGTTGCCCTTGATGCTGATAAAAAGCGAGGTCTTGAAAGTACAAAAGCTGTTGATGAAGGTCAGAAGCTTAGTATTATCTACAAGGGAAAGGGTGTTTTTATTTCCAGAGTTTTAAACAATGGCCGTGAATTTGTAATTGCACTTCCAATGCAGCAGAATAAAAAAACAGGAAGAGTTGATTATCTTAAGCCTGAAGAATGGGTTGGAAAAACTGTATCGGTATACTTCTGGAGAAAAGGAGATGCCGGTTATTCTTTTGATACTGAAGTTTTCTCAAGTGGCGTGTTCAGAAGTGATAATGCACTTTATCTTAAACACAGTTTTAATCTTATAAGAACACAGAAAAGACAGTCGATAAGATGTGCCTGTGAAATCAATGCCCAGCTTTATATGATAGGGGAAGAAGGCGTTGATTACGAAAAAATCGAAACTGAAGACGGATATAAGTGTCTCCTTGAAGACATCAGTGAGGATGGCGCAATGATTCGTGTCGGTGGAAAAGCTGTTCCGAATGTTCAGATAAAAATTCAGTTCCAGATTAATGAAGCCCTTATTGTTATGTTCGGTGTAATTCGTGGAGTTGAATTTAATGCTGCATTGAATCAATCAAGAATTCATTTTGAATGTACTCACATTGATTCTGGAATGAAGAATAAAGTTTTAAGTTACGTATATAACATTATTCCTCAGGAAGAGCAGGAAGTTCATGATGCAATGGTTCAGGCGGAGGAACAGAATAAGCTTGAAGAGGAAGAAACCCAGGGAGAAACATCACTTGAACCTTTAGCTGAGCCGTCTGCGGTTGAAGTAACGCTTTCATCAATGGAACAGCCGGCAGTAAAGCCTGATGGCACTGAAAGTGTTCCAGAATTGCCAGAATCATAAAAAGCCTGTATAATGGTGCTTATGAAAAAGTTAGCAGGACTTATTTTTAGTTTTTGTTTTTTCTCACAGATGTTTGCTGAAGAAAATTATGATGCAAAATTTGTAAAAGGTAATATTCAGGATAAAATTGAAGCTGTTGAAATGTCAGCAGCAAAAGGTAATACATCTCTTGCAGAAAAAGGAATTGATTTTGCTCTTGCTTCTCAGGAACTTCTTGGTGATGATGAAGAGTTGAATCTTCTTGTTGAAAAATCCATAGAATCACTTTCGCTTGATAAGACAAAGAGAATTAGGCCGGAGCTTTCACAGAAACTTGAGGTTCTTTTTTCTACATTTAAATCTGAAAAAATCAGACTTGCTTTGCTAAATGCTTTTTCTGTATTTCCAAATTCTGGAAACGTAATGCTTGTGAATAATTATTTTAATTCACAGATGCAGTCAAATGTTGCAATGGATGAAACTCTTTTGAATTCGATTTTGTTTCTTGGGGCAAATGGAAATTCAAAATCTTTTAATCTTCTTTTTATTGCTGATATTCTTGACGTGTGGCCGACATATTCTGAAATTTTGGGAAATGCGTACGGACCGATGGTTGAGCGTCATGAAACAGAACTTCTTCAGATTCTTTCATCAGTGCCGGTTGAAAAAAGAGTTTTAATTTTGAATAGAATAAATTCAAATTCAAAAATTTCTAAAAAAATTTGTGGCGAAGTTGCAGAAAATGCATTGTCTTCGGTTATATATAATAAGGACGTTGATGTTAAAAAAATTACTCATGCAGAAATTGAACTCCAGATGAATTCTCTGCAGATTATTGCTGACACAAAATGGACTCGTGCTTCAACTTTGGCTACAAGTTTTTTTAGTGTTGCAAGAGCTGAATATGAAAATTCACTTATAACCGGAGAACAGTTTTCAACAGTGATTACGAACATCGCTTCTGTTGCTTCTGAAGAGACTGGTCAGGTTCTCTCAGCTTACCTTGATCTCCTTAACAAGCTTGCAGAAGAAAATAACGCCCCTGTCGAAGTCGTTGTGCTTTCTGTAATCAATTCTTTAGGAGATTTGGGCGACAAGGCGGCATTTGATTACCTGCTTTCTGTAACTTATTTAAATTATCCGGAGGAGGTAACTGCAGCTGCCAGAACTGCCCTTGCAAAACTTAAGTGGTAGATTTTTTCAGCAAGTTATCTAAACCCGTAGTATTGGCATCCTGCATTTTGAGCATATTGTTCTATGCGGGATTTTTTTATCCGGTAAATCCTCATCCGTACAAATCTGTTATTTCTGTTAAAAATCTTTCCGGGATTGAAGGATGTGTTTATTCAAATCCTGTTATTACCTCAAGTAAAAAATTTTATTCAATGAAAATTTCTTTGAATAAATCCAGCGGTAGGTTTAAATCTTTTTCAGTTACAGGAAATGCTGAAGGCGTGATTCGAGTTCTTGTTCCATGCAGGATTGTTGAGTCTCTTTATCCAGGAAAGCTTTTTTCTGCTTATGGAAAGGGCATTCTCTTTGAGACTGGTGAATCAGTTGGCCTTTGCGGATACTGGTCTGAAAAAACTGGATGCTTCATTGCAGAAAGTGCATATTCTGTGAGTGCCGAAAAATCTTTTGCGAAAAAAATTAGTCATTTACGCGCTGTCTGTCGTCTTGCATTTAAGAGGCTGATGTATTCCTGGGGAGCGGCTGGAGGTTTTATTCTTGCACTTTTATCAGGTTCCAAAGAATATACGGAAGACGGTGTAGGAGAGAAATTTCGGCTTGCAGGTCTTTCACATATTCTTGCATTAAGCGGAATGCATCTATCTTTTTTTGCAGGATTGATTGGTGGAAGCGGTGAAAAATTTCTTGGAAAACGATATTCATTCTGGCTTAAGGTTCTGGGGATTCTCTTCTTTGTCTGGTTTGCAGGACTTTCTCCGTCATTGTTCAGGGCTCTGATTTTTGCTTTTATAAGTCTTGCTGCATCATTTGTTTTTTGTTCAAAAATTAATCTTCTCTTTGTATTGTGCGGAACATTTATTCTTCATTGCTGTATTTCTCCTGATGAAATTTATGAAGCTGCCTTTATGCTTTCCTATGTTGCTCTTGCAGGAATTCTTGTTGTCGGGGATTTTTTCTCATCTTTGTATATCCGTATTTTTCCTCAAAAAATTTCTTCTTCTCTAGGAGCTAGTACTGGTGCTCAACTTTTTACGGCTCCTGTATCCGCTGTTCTTTTTGGGCAGATAACACCTGTTGGAATAATTGCATCTTCTGTTGTTTCTCCGCTTGTAAGTATTTTTTTTGCATTCAGTATAGTTGCAATAATCTGCAGTTTTATAGTACCTTGTCTTCAGGGATTATTCGGCGCTGTTTTAACTTTGCTTTACCTGGTGATAATTTTTGTGGCCGGAGTATTTTCTAAATTTCCCTTTTTAAAATTGAGGTGATATATGAACCATCCTGATTATAATTCTCCTGTTGAATTGAAAAATTTTCTTGAAGCAAACGGACTTGCTATGCAGAAAAAATTCGGGCAGAACTTTATGGTTAATGGAGATGCCAGAAAAAAAATTATTGACTCTCTTCAGCTTGTTCAGGATGAATTAGTTTGGGAAGTTGGTCCTGGTCTTGGGTGTATGACTGAAGAAATCATGAATCGTGGAGCAAAGGTAAGTGTTTTTGAAATTGATAGGGGTTTTATAAATTTACTTCATCAGTTTTTTGTTGGAAATGAAAAAACTGGAAAGTTCAAAATTATTGAAGGTGACGTTCTTAAAAACTGGAAGAACGAATTTGATTCTCTTGAAAAGAAGCCTTCAAAGCTTTTTGGAAATTTACCGTATAATATTGCAGCAACTTTTATTGCAGATACTATTACTGATGGCGTTTTTTTTGATCGCTGTGTTTTTACTGTGCAGAAAGAAGTTACTCAAAGAATCGTTGCAAAAGCAGGAACTGAAAATTATTCTGCATTCAGTGTGTTATGTCAGTTTGCATATGACGTTAAAAGTGGAATTGAACTTGCTGCAGGAAATTTCTGGCCTCGTCCAAATGTAGCTTCTCAGTCTGTCGTAATGACTAAAAGAGAAAATCAGTTTGACTGTAAGAATCCTTCTGATTTTGTAAAGCTTGTTCACTCATTGTTCAGTGCAAGAAGAAAAACTGTTGCAAATAATATTAAATCAATTCTTCCGCCTTCTGTTTCCATTGATGAATTTTTTGAAAGAGCCGGTATCTGTAAGAGTGAACGTGCTGAAAATCTTTCTGTCAATGATTTTGTTGCGTTGAGTAATATTCTTACATCTGTTAAAATGTGAACGATATGACAAAAGATCAAATCAAAGAAAATATTGAACTTGTAAAAAATAAAATTTTTGAAGCAGAAAAGAAAAGCGGACGTGAAGCGGGAAGTGTACGTCTTTGTGCAGTTTCAAAATTTCATCCGATGGAAGATGTGCTTGCTGCTGTTGATGCAGGGCAGAAACTTTTTGGAGAGAACAGAGTTCAAGAAGCATATTCAAAATTTAGTGAGATTTATTCTGAAGATGTACAAAAAAGTATACAAATTAAACCTGAATTGCATATTATCGGCTCTCTTCAGTCAAATAAAGTTAAAAAAGCATGCGAAATTGCTTCCTGTATTCAGTCGGTTGATCGTGCAGAAATCCTTGCTGAGATAGAAAAGCAGTGTGCAAAGCTTGATAAAAAAATGAATGTGTTCTTTGAGCTTCATACAGGAGAAGACAGTAAGTGCGGTTTTGAAACTGAAGATTTACTTTTGAAAAGTGCAGAAGATTGTGCTGCTGGAAAATATCCTCATGTTTGTCCTGTAGGTCTTATGACAATGGCTCCTTTTACAGATGATGAAAGTTTAATCAGGGCTTCTTTTATTAAATTAAGAAAGCTTAGGGAAAAACTTAATGCAGAATTTCCGTCTCTTGCAATAAATGAATTGAGTATGGGAATGAGCGGTGATTTTCAGATTGCAATTGAAGAGGGAAGTTCAATTGTTCGAGTCGGCACTGCAATTTTTGGTGAGAGGGATTATTCAAAATAAAAGATGAAAAAAATAATCAGTCTTTTTTTGAGTGTTTTTTTTCTCGCTTTTGAACCGTTTTGTGCATTTTGTGATGAATCCACAGAGCCTGAGCCTTATGAAAAGACAGAATTCCCTCAATGGTTAAGAGATGCCGGCAGGTTTGAGATAATTTCACTTGGTTCAGTTCCATTTGTAATGCTTGATGTTTCTTTAGTTTACGGTTTGTATAAATATGCTTCCGGAAAATCATCAAAATTTGTAAATCCTTTTGCATCTTCAAATACTGATGATGGATTTTCAAAAAGTGAGCAGAAAAAAATTCTTGCGGTTAGTTTTGGAATTGGTGCTGGCATAGGGTTAACGGATTTTATAATTAATTTTGTAAAAAGACGGAAGGCTGCGAAAGAAGAGGCGAGAATACTTTCGGGAAAAGGGCAGATTGTTGTAATTCCTTTTAAAAATCAACAGAACAGTTCAGAATCAGATTCCGGGAAGGAAAAGTAAATGCCGTATTTCAGTATAAAAGTTCCAGATGATTATACTGCGGGAGAACGCCTTGATAAGTTTATTTCAAATGCTCCAAATGGTATGAATCGAAGTAAGCTTAAAAGTGGTATTGTTAATATTTTTATAAACGGGAAAAAGCAGAAGATTTCTTATAAAGTTAAAGCTGGTGAACAGATAGATATAGACTGGGAAGATAGCGTTCCTGATGATATTGAACCTGAAAATATTCCACTTGATATTATTTATGAAGATGAAAATGTTTGTGTTGTAAATAAGAAGCAGGGGATGGTTACTCATCCTGCAGCCGGAAACTGGAGTGGTACACTTGTAAATGCCCTTTTATATCATTGGGGACAGAAGAGTATTCATGAGATTAAAGATGGAAAAGTATCTGAAATTCTTGCGAATCGGAGACCTGGAATTGTTCATCGTCTTGATAAAGATACTTCCGGTATAATTATTACTGCAAAAAATCGTAATGCAGAAGAATATCTTCAGATGCAGTTTCGAAATCATAAAAAAATAATTAAAGAGTATATATGTATTTGTATAGGTAGGCCTCATACTAAATCCGGTACAATAAAAACTCAGATAATTCGTGATCCTAAAAATAGAAAGAAGTTCCGCTCTGTTACTGGCACAGATGAAGGTAAGTATGCAGAAAGCAGATATAATTGTATTGCGTGTTATGGAGAATATTCTCTGATGAAAGTACGCATTCTTACGGGGAGAACTCATCAGATAAGGGTACACATGAAATATTTAAATTGTCCGATTTTAGGTGACAGTCTTTATTCAAAAGAAGATAGAAATTTTCCAAATGCTACACTTATGTTGAATGCTCGTATGTTAAAAATAAAGCTTCCTGGAAAAAATGAATATTCAGTTTTTAAAACAAAAACTCCTGTAAGATTTGTAGAAGTGATGAAAAAGCTTCATAGAGATTATAGTAAGGTTATTCTGGACAGGTGATTATGGCTGAAGAAAAAATTAGAATTATTCATGAGCCTTCGCATAATGAACCTTTTGTTGTCTGTGTAAAACCCAGAGGAATTCCAAGTGCTTCTCTTAAAGAAGGTGATATCAGTGCTTTTTCAATGGTTGCAGATCTGTACCCTGAAGTAAAAAATGTTACGGGTAAAAAGGCTATTGAAGGTGGTCTTTGTCATAGAATTGATACTGATACGGAAGGTCTATTGCTTATAGCTTCAAGTCAGGATTTTTATGATTTTTTGCAGAATGAACAGTCGTTAGGTAGATTTTTTAAAGGATATTTTGCAAGATGTTGTCTTGAAAATGCTAACGAACGGATGGAAGGCTTTCCAAAGTCTCAGATTATATTAGAAAATTTATTAAATAGTATAAAAAAGTGTTCTATTTCTTCTAAATTTCGTCCTTTTGGCGTAAAAAATACAACCGTACGACCTGTTGTTGAATCATCCGGACGTGCAGCCTTAAAAAAATGCTCTTCAAAGATTTATTCTACAGATGTTGAAATTATTAATGAATCTAATAAAGATAACAAAAATAGCTTAGTTTCTGTAAGATGTGTTCTTACGGAAGGTTATCGTCATCAGGTCAGGTGTCATCTTGCCTGGATTGGACTGCCGATTGCAGGTGACAGATTATATAATCCGTCTGTAAAGGATAATGATAGTTTTGAATTTTATGCGGATAGACTTAGCTTTACGGATCCGTTGACAGGAAAAAAGCATGATTTTTCTTATGAACATGAATTTTAATTAGTGTAAGGCGAGTAATTGGGTAATAAATAATACTTTGTATAATGTATATTCTGTCTACTAATATAAGGAGAAACTAAAATCTCCCCTGAATTGAGGAGATTTTAGTTATTTTATTTATAATTCTTCGATTCCATCCTGCGAAATCATTCTGATGTTGTTATCTGATAAAACTTTTTCTGCAGCAGTAATATCAGTTGTACGGATAATCATACAGGCTGTATTTGTCTTTTTGCCTGTAAAGCCGTACATGTATTCAACGTTGCGGCCATTTTTTGCCATTACGGTAAGAATTTTGTTCAGACTTCCTGCTTCATCTGGGATTGCAACTGCAATTACACCTGTTGTTTTTACAAGGTAATCTTTTTCAGAAAGGATTTTTGAAACTTTTTCACTGTCATCTACAATGATTCTTACGATTCCAAAATCTGTTGAATCTGCAATGCTCAGTGATTTTAAGTTGATTTTGTTTTCTGCAATTACACCGGTTAATTTTGCAAGTGCTTCCGGTTTGTTTTCTATAAAGATTGAAATCTGATTAATTGTCATTTTTTCCTCCTGTGCAAAATTTTCGGATTAGTCATGAAGTTTGCGTGTGTCGATTACGCGCTTTGCTTTCCCTTCACTTCTTGTGATTGTTTTTGGAGGTACAAGCGTAACTTTTGCCTTAATCTGAAGAACTGAAAGAAGTGCTGACTGCAGCTTTTTTTCTTCTTTTTCAATTTCTGAAATTACATCACTGAATTTTTCAGGAACCATTTCAACTTTGATTTCGAATGTGTCTGTGTTGTTTTCACGACCTACAATAATCTGATAGTTTGCCTGGTAACCGTTCTGCAACAATACTCCTTCAATCTGACTTGGGAATACGTTTACTCCGCGGATAATCAGCATATCATCAGTTCTTCCCATAGGCTTTGTCATTCGTACAAATGTGCGACCACACTTGCATTTTTCGCGTGTAAGAACACCTATGTCTTTTGTTCTGAACCTCATAAGCGGAAATGCTTTTTTTGTGATTGCTGTAAATACGAGTTCTCCTTTTGAGCCTTCCGGGAGACGTTTTCCTGTTTCAGGGTCGATTGTTTCAACGATAAAATGATCTTCGTTAACATGCATACCTGCCTGCTGAGAACATTCGTAAGCAACACCCGGTCCCATGACTTCTGTAAGTCCATAAATATCGTAAGCTTTGATTCCAAGTGATTTTTCGATATCACGGCGCATTTCTTCGGTCCATGGCTCAGCTCCAAATATACCGGCTTTAAGATTGATATCAGAAGTTGTCAATCCCTGTTCTGCAAGTGCTTCTCCAAGATATGCAGCATAAGATGGTGTACAGCAGAGAACTGTTGGCTGAAGATCTTTAAAGAATGTAAGCTGACGTGCAGTGTTTCCTGATGAAATAGGAATTACCTGGCATCCGAGTTTTGTTGCTCCTCCGTGAATTCCAAATCCGCCTGTAAACATTCCGTAACCGTAGGCAACCTGAACTACATCATTTTCATCGGCTCCAATTGCAACAAGCTGACGGGCTGTACAATCGTCCCAGATATCAAGATCTTCTTTTGTGTAACCTACAACGATTGGTTTTCCTGTTGTTCCTGAAGATGCATGAATACGAACAACATCTTTTCTTGGGACTGCGAATAATCCGTATGGATAAGTTTGTCTTAAATCGTCCTTGCAGGTAAAAGGAATTTTATCAAGATCTTCAAGGCCTTTTATATCGTCTGGTGTGATACCTGCTTCCTGGCATCTTTTTCTGTAAAATTCAACGTTTTCATATACATGGCGGAAATTCTCAGCAAGTCGTTCGCTCTGAAGTTTTTTGAGTTCAGCTTCCGGCATGCATTCAAGTTCTTCCTGATAATATTTTAATCTACCCACTTTTTTGCTCCTTTGAGTTTAATAATTTAATTTCTTCCAAGCTCGAATGCTTTTTTGTTCATCTCGAGAAACTGAGGTTTAACAAGCGCTTCAATTGCTTTAATCCAGTTTTCTTTTGGAAAGTCCATGTATTTTGAAAGTCGTCCCATAAGAACAATATTTACGGATTTTGGACTTCCGGCTTTTTCAGCAAGCTCAAGACAGTCAAGGGCATCAACTTTAAATCCTTCTGACTGCATTTTTTCACAGAGATTTTCAGGATATTTTGCAGCCCCTGTAATAACCGGCATCGGATCAATCTGCTGAGTATTTACAACAATCTGTCCATCCGCTTTTAAATATTCAAGATATCGTGCAGCTTCAAGCTGTTCAAAACTGACGATAAAATCAGCTTCTCCCTTGTCAATAATTGGTGAATAAACTTTTTCTCCATAGCGGACATAAGTTACAACAGAACCACCACGCTGGCTCATACCGTGAACTTCACTGACTTTAACATCGAATCCAGCATCAAGCAGAACACGTCCCAAAGTTTTGGAAGCAAGTAAAGCCCCCTGCCCGCCTACACCAACAATCATTATATTTTTAACCATAATTTTATCCCTTCAATAGATTACTTTAATTGATAGCGTCGAAATTACACATCTGAGTACAAACTCCGCAGCCAACACATAATGTTGTATCAATCTGTGCTTTTCCGTTTTTCATTGCGATTGCAGGACATCCGATTTTCATGCACATCTTGCAGGAACGGCACTTGTCACTGTTTACAAATAAAGCAGGCTTTGGTTTTACTTCTTTAAGCAATGCACATGGACGGCGGCTGATAATAAGACTTGGCTCTTCAACTTCAAGTTCTTCTTTTACGGCTTTGTAACATTCATCGATATTGTATGGGTCTACAACGCGTATGTGTTTAATTCCCATTGCTCTTGCAAGTGCTTCTAGATTAACACGACCTGCAGGATCACCGTATAAATTTTTACCTGTCGTTGGGTTTTGCTGATGACCTGTCATTCCAGTGATTGAGTTATCAAGAACTATTACAGTTGAGTTAGACTGATTGTAAGCAATTGTTGCAAGTCCGGTCATTCCTGAATGCATAAATGTCGAGTCTCCGATTACGGCAACAGTTTTCTTTTCTCCTTCTGCACCAAGAGCTTTGTTCCAGCCGTGAAGACTTGAGAATGATGCACCCATACAGAGAGTCATGTCCATTGCTGAAAGAGGAGCTACAGAACCAAGCGTGTAACATCCGATATCTCCGAGGACTGTTACCTTCAGTTTTGAGAGTGCGTAGAACATTCCGCGGTGAGGACAGCCGGCACACATAATCGGCGGGCGGTTTGGAAGATCTTTTAAAGGAGATTCAGGAATGTTAATTGAGATTTTATTTTTCAATGAATCTGGTAAAACTGGAAGCAGACTTTTGCGCAAAAGATTCTGTGAGTATTCACCGCAAACTGGAAGTAAATCTTTTCCGTGAACGCTACATCCGTTTGCTTTACAGAAGTTTTCAATAATCGGATCAAGCTCTTCAATTACAACGACTGTTTTAACTTTGCTGCAGAAATTCTTAATCATGTTTGCAGGAAGAGGATTTGTCATTCCGAGCTTGAGTATGCTTACATCGTTTCCAAAAACTTCTTTTGCATACTGATATGAGGTTGATGATGTGATGATACCTAAATCTGCCCCCCCCATTTCAATGCGGTTGATTCCTGATGTTTGAGACCATTCTTCAAGAGCCTTAAGTCGCTTTTCAACTTCAGGATGACGGCGGATTGCATTTGCAGGAGCCATTACATATTTCTGAATGTTCTTTTCGTAAGGTTTTACAGGAATTTCAATTCTATCTGATGTTTCAGCAATACTCTGAGAATGAGCAATTCGAGTTACCATTTTATATAAAACAGGAGTATCAAATTTTTCAGAGATTTCAAAAGCCCATTTTGCAAATTCAAGAGCTTCCTGAGAATCGCTAGGCTCAATGATCGGAACCTTTGAGGCGATTGCATGATGACGTGAGTCCTGTTCATTCTGAGAAGAATGCATTCCAGGATCATCTGCAACACCTACAACAAAACCTGCATTAACTCCAGTATATGCTGCTGTATAAAGAGGATCTGCAGCAACATTTAATCCAACATGTTTCATTGCACAGAAAGAGCGTTTTCCGGCAAGACTTGCTCCAAAGGCTGTTTCAAAAGCAACCTTCTCATTTGGTGCCCATTCGCAGTAGATTTCCCTGTACTTTGCAGCCTCCTCGGTCATTTCAGTACTTGGTGTTCCAGGATAACTTGAAATCACAGAACAACCGCCTTCAAATAGTCCACGTGCGGCTGCTGCATTACCCAGCATAAGTTGTTTCATTTAAAAATACTCCAAAAGAATTTATTGTAATAAGAGTTATTATATCATATGTTTTAAAATAATTGGAAAAATAAAATCAGTTTTTAATATTCACATTTCCAGTCATCGCCGAACTCTTCTCTCATTTCTGCTTGAGCTCCTTTGTCTCCCATTGTTGCATCATCATACAATTCTTCGTAATAATCGTCATATTTTGGTGTAAAATTCCATCCGCTTTTTGAAGGCTTTATTTTACCTGATGAGGCTGAATTTGATGAGCCGAAAAGTAAATCACTAAAAAATCCCATATTTCTCCTCCGATTGATTTATAAAATAATTTATAATTTAAAGTGAGTCACAGAAATTTTTAAGTCTCTTCAATGCATCTTCAATTATACTACGGGAAGTTGCAAGATTCATCCTGACAAAATTTTCTCCGCCTTTTCCGTATTGATTTCCATTGCTCAGATAAAGTCCTGTTTTTTCCCTGAGCTTTTTTGCGAATGTTTTTCCATCCATTTTTGAAGCTGAAATTTCAATCCACATAAGATATGTTGCATCAGATTTTATTGCTTTTAAAGACGGAATTTTTGATGAAATAAATTCTTCTGCAAGTTTACGGTTTTCCCAGATGTATGATCTTGCTTCTTCAAGCCAGTCTTTCCCCTTTGTAAATGCACTCACGGCTCCCTGAATAGAAAATGCATTTGGTTCTCCACATTCGTCTGTGTTTAATCCTCTCCAGATTTTGTGCCTTAAAGTTTTATCTGGAATTACAGCTGCTGCCGTTGAAAGTCCGGCTAGATTAAAGGTTTTTGTTGGTGCAATTGCCATAATACAGTTGTTGCGGCAGGTTTCATTTACGCTTGCAAATGGAATATAAAGTTTACCAGGTTCTGTTATGTCACAGTGAATTTCGTCGCTTAAAACAATTACTTTATTTTCTGCACACAGCTCCCCGATTTTTAAGAGCTCTTCTCTACTCCAGATTTTTCCAACAGGGTTTTGCGGATTGCAGAGAATCATCATTGAAGTCTGATTGTCTTTAAGTTTTTCTTCCAGATCTTCAAAATCGATTTTGTATTCTTTGCCGTCGAATTTAAGCTGGCACTCCAATGGATTTCTGCCGTTGTTCAAAATCGAATTGTAGAAAATATTGTAGGTCGGTGTAAGAAGCAGAACATTTTCTCCTGGTGTCGTAATTTTTCTGACTGAACTTGAAATCAGCGGAACAACACCTGTTGCAAAAAAAAGCCATTCTCTTTTAATTTCAAAATTATAGCGTGATTTCCACCATGACCGGTATGCTTCTTCCCATTGTATAGTTGTTTCGGCGTAACCGTAAGCTCCAAGTTCTGCACGTTCCATGATTGCTGCTTTGATTTCTGGTGCCGTGTCAAAATCCATGTCTGCAACCCAAAGCGGAAGTTCATTCTTTCCAACATTCCATTTCATTGAGTTTATACTGCGCCTGTCTGCTATAATGTCAAAATTATATTTCATTTTTGTCTGTGACCTCGTAAGATGTTTTCCCGATTTTGCTGCAGATGATTTGAGTTTTTGAAGGATCGATTTTAGTCTTGTCCAACTGAAGTTCAATAATTTCATCTGCTTTAATTTTTCCTGATAACGGATTCTTTATGCTGAGAATTTTTCCGTGGATGTCTGCATCAATGTTCGTACAGTATTCAAAAGCGAGGTCAGTATTGATTAATGTGCAGTTTTCAAGCTTAAGGCCGTCTATGTAGCAGAAGCCCTGGTTGCTTTCAATTGTGCAGTTTACAAATCTTAAATTTTTTGAATTCCAGCCAATGTATTCCCCGATGATTAGAGAATCATAAACAGTGACATCTTCGCAGTTCCAGAAGGCATCCTTGCTGATCAGTCTTGAATTCCTGATTTCAAGATTTTTTCCACCGTCAAAAAAATAATTTCCGCTTAAGTTGAAATTTTCACATTTCATGTCTGTGGAATTCATTGCAAAATAATCACCCTTTGCCTGAACGTTTTTTAATTTGATTCCAGAGCACGACCATAAGGTTTCCGCGGCATTTGTAAAAATCACATCTTCAAGTTCTATGTCTTTACATCTGCGGAATTCTTTTGGAGCATCGATCTGAACATTTTTGAATTTAATTCCGTTTGTATACCAGATTCCTGATTTTCCAAGTTCAAAAAAAATAGAATCTTTAACTTCAACGTTGTTTGAGTACCATAAAGGATATTTGTATCTGAAAGATGACGAAATGACTTTTATGCTGTCTGAATGTTTTAGAGGAGATTCACCATCGTCAAAAATTGAATTTGTGACTTCAGCGTCCGATATCTGAAAAAGAGCTCTTTCGCCTGTGAGTTTTTTTTCGGAAATTTTTTTCATTCTTTGACTCCAGAATACATTCTATCAGTTTTTTTCAGTAATGTCTTGAAGCTTATTCTTCTCAGCCTTTTCTTTTTCTGCCTGTATTTCTTTTGCAAGTTTAGTTAATTCAGATCTTTTTGAAATCAAATCTTCATTAATTTTTGCGATGTATTTGTAAAGCTCCATGAATTCAACTGGTTCTTCTGAAACTTTTCTGATTTCAGTCTTTGAGAAATTTTTGTTGTCCCTTCTCCATTTGTCTTCATCTTCTGCAGTCCATCCTTGGATTTCTGGTATGGCAAGTGTTTTTATTTTTGTAACTTCTACTTCTTCAAACCACTTTCTGCCGCTGAATTCTTCAATTGCCATTCTGAATTTTTTGTCGCTTACAGGAGCCTTAAGTTCGTATGTTCCGTCTTTTGCAGCAAGAGAATATTTTGATTTTTCACAGGTTTCTTTGCAGATGGTACTTTCAAGAAAATCTTTTTCAGTTTTCTCGTTGAGGAAGCTGTATCTGTAAACGCTTCCCCAAAGCCCGGTCGTTAGAGATTCTCTTTTTCTTAAATTTGTTACCGGAAAAATCATTGCATCAGTAATGTGAAGATTTCCAGGAAGTGCCCTGTTCATTTTTTCTATGAAGTCGTTTGTTGAAATATTTTCGTACAAAAGACAAGATGCTGTTTCCTGTAAGCTTGGAAGTCCTAATGTAATTGCTGTTGCAAATTCAAGGCGTGGAAGTGGATTGAAGCCTGCAGTAAACACAAACTGTAGGTTGCTTCTAAGCATTGCCTTGTGAAAAATTTCGACCTGCGAAAGATACGGTATGAATTCTCCGCCGTTTATTCTTGTAAAGTTAAAGAGTACTCTGTATAAAACCGGAATGTTTGATGCATCATGTTCTTCTGGAGTGGTTACAGATTTTGGGGTTACAGTTCTGCTGACTGCTTCAACTGTATCCTTTTCGTAGACTTTGACGTCCTCTTTTGAGTTACAGATTCCGCATCTATGGGTACAGTTTTCACTGCAACGCGGAGTCATTTCATGCAGTCTGGATTTTTCCATTTCTTTTTTGTAAAAATTTGGTGCTACTCCAAGACTTACTCCGCTCCATGGAAGTTCTTTATCATTTGACCAGTCTCTGTAAATCCATTCCATGACATTGTAGTCGGCTTCTTTAAATGCTTCTTCCCATAGATTGTAATCTTTCCTCAGGTAATCATCCCATGCGTCAAAGCGAGCCCCTTTTTTGTATGCATTGAGAATTATTTTTCCTGCCCTGTTGTCTCCGCGACTTAAAAGACCTTCAAGTACCGTTGCGTTAAAATTATGTCTTCCGAGTTTGAATTTTCCGCGTGGAAGATTTTCATAAAGATAATCTATTTTTCTTTTTGCAGTTTCAATATCTATCTGTTTTACGCGCTCGTATGCAGTGTGTGGCTTTGGAATGTATACACCGACATTTACGTTACACTGAATTCTTGTTTTTTTCTGAAGATCAAGCATGAAATCAACGATTGCTTTTTCTTCTTCGATCTCAAGGGGTAGCCCGATCATGAAGTAGAATTTTGCTGTGCTCCAGCCTCTTTTTTTTGCTTCCAGAATGATTTCTTCTAGATGCTTTGAGTAAACTTCTTTGTTGAGGCTAAGCTGACTCATTTCATCTGGCGTTTCTACGGCAAAGGTAAGTCCGCTTTTTCTGACTGTTGAAAGCTTTTCCAGAAGATCCAGGGAAAGGCTGTTTACTTTAAGTGACGGCAGTTGGAAAGATACATTATATCCCTTGTAACGTTCGTTCATGATATCAAGAAGTCCCGCAACATCAGGAAAATCTGCACTGCTCAATGAGTTCAAACTTACTTCTCGGTATCCTGCGTCAAATACGAGATGATCTACTTCTTCAATGATGAGATTTAATGCTTTTACACGCATAGGTCTGTAGTAAATTCCTGCATGACAGAAACGGCATCCGTTCGGACATCCGCGCATGATTTCTACGACACCGTGATCCTGAACCGGCTTGTTTGTCGGTAGAGGAAACCATGAAGGTACTGAAGGAACAAGACCGAAATTATTTTGAACAGCCCTTCTTGCTGTTGTAGTTTTATTTTTTGTCCAAACAAATGGTTTTGATTCTATGCATGCAAGAAGATCTTTTCTTTTTGCTCCGGATTTTTTTAAGTCTCTGAGCTCTTTTACAAGATTAAAAAGTGCAGGTTCTGCTTCTCCTATAACAAATGCGTCAAAAAAGTCGCTTGTTGGTGCCGGATTAGTTACTCCACAGCCTCCGCAGATTACAATCGGTTCGTCTTCAGTTCTTTCTTCTGCAAGCAGGTGTATTTTCCCCGTTTCAAGCATTGCAAGAACTTCAGTAATTCCAAGCTCATACCCGATGGAAAAACCCACCATATCAACCTGATTTAAAGGCATTCCCGTTTCAAGCGTATACAGCGGAGTATCTGTTTCTTTGAGAAGATTTTCAAAATCAATATCCGGGGCAAAAACTCTTTCACAGCGTATACCGTCAATTGCATTCAGACCATTGTAAATGATTTTAATTGCCAGGTTTGACATTGCAATTTCGTAAAGATCTGGAAAAGCTGTTACAAAGTTGAAATTTGAATCATTCTGTGTGTGAGGTTTTATTGTTATTCCATACTCTCCACCTATATAGCGGGACGGAGACTGTACGGAATTGAGCTTTGGACCGAAAGTTTTTAATGGATCAATAAGTGTCATAGATATTTTAGAATGCAGCCTTGAAATCAAGACGTCTGCTGTTAATACTCATCAATAAACCCATTGCAATCATGTTGGTAATCATTGAAGATCCGCCGTATGACATGAATGGAAGAGGAATACCAGTAATCGGCATGATTCCAAGTGCCATACCGATATTTACCGTAATGTGGAAGAAGTACATGGCAAGAATACCTGATGCAATGTAACAGCTGAAAGGAGACGTTGTCTGCTTGATAATATAAATAATTCTTATGAGGATTATCAGATATGCTGTAAAGAGCAGAATTCCTCCTGCAAAGCCCATTTCTTCAGAGAAAACGCTGAAAATAAAGTCTGAGCTTTTTACTGGAAGAAATTGTGCGTGTGTCTGAATGCCTTTTAAATACCCCTGCCCGATTACGCCGCCTGAGCCAATGGCTGACACTGAACGTACAATGTTCCATCCTGATCCTTTAGCAAGCGCATATGGATTTGTAAAAATAATCAGACGAATCATCTTGTAGTCTATTTTGTTTATGTCTCCTGTCCTCAGGTATTCCTTTCCAACAAGGAATCTTTCTGCAAAATATGAGGCGCTCAATGCAAATGCAAATATTCCTGCAACTGCTGTAATCCAGTAGTAGTATCTTTTCTTAAACATTATCTGACCGAGGATTCCTACAACTGCAATTCCAAATGTTGCAAAAACAAGCAGGAGCCGGAGTTTATTATTTGTAAGAACCATAAGAAGTACAATGTCTTTCTTGTAAATCAGTTTCTGCCATGAAGGAAGTACTGCAAACCATACTGCAAGTACAAGGGCTGAAATTACAATTACAAGATATCTTACCGGAACATTTGCCATAAAACACATGATTATAAAAATCGGGAAGAAAACACTGGCTGTTCCGATATCAGGAAGAATGAGAATTAGACCGATTGGAACAAGCATAAGACCAACTGCCTTAAAAAAGCGTATTCTTTCTTTTTCCTTTTCTGAATTCTGTAGAAATTTTGCCAGCATGATTATAAATACGATTTTTGAAATTTCTGCAGGCTGAATTCCTAGAGAACCGATTCCAATCCAGCTTCGTGAGCCGTTTATTTCTGTTCCGAATAATTTTGTCAGAATCAGTACTGCAATCATTCCTGCAAAAAGATGAAAACTGTATCTTTCAAGTTTTCTGTAATCGTAGCTTGCGGCAAAAATCATTGCAACAAAGCCTATACAAAGCCATACAATCTGTTTGATATATTCGTCTTTTGAATTGTCAGACAATATTCCGTACTGATTGATCGCAGCTGAATAAATAAAAGTAATTCCAATGATTGAAATAAAAAGAGAACAAATAAGCAGAATGTAATCAAGTCTTTCGTATACGTGTGTTTTCATTCCATTCGTCCTGAAACTTTGTTTTTCTTGTTGTAATGAAGGGCTTCAATTGCCTCTTCACAGGTCTGATCGTTAAAGTACCCCTGAATGATTATGTTCGTACAGTAAGGAGCCCACCATTCCCAGTCATTATCTGCATCAATAAATGTTACTACAACAATCTGTTCTTCTACAGGTGCATTAAACGGAGCATATGCAATCATCCATGAATGCCACTGCTTTATGTTTCTCGATTTGTATTTTTCAACTTCACCGGTACCAGTTTTTCCTGCAATCTGGACTGTTTTATTTGCCATTACTGCAAAAGGAGTTCCGTCTGTAATTACGTATCGCAAGTCATTCTGAACTTCTCTCCAGACTTCCGGGGCAACAGTTGATTTGTGAAGAACTTCTTTCTGTATTTCTTTTATGATTTTTTCATTTTTTGAGTCACGGATTTCTTTTAAAAGATGTGGTTTATAGATAACTCCGCTGTTACATACCATTGCCATCATGTTTGCAACATGAAGAGGTGTAACAAGAAGGTCTCCCTGTCCGATTGACATATTTGCAGTATCACCACCGAGCCATTTTTCTTTTTTTGCACTCCACTTCCACTGCGGTGTCGGCAAAGTACCTGCAGAATGGTTTGGAAGGTCGATTTCAAGGCTTTCTCCAAAACCGAATTCTTTTGCATAGGAAGCAATTTTGTTTACACCAAGATATTCTGTTCCGAGAACCCAGTAATATACGTCGCATGACTGTGCAAGTGCGTTTTTTAAATCAAGGTAACCGTGCCCCCATGCCTGGTGACATCTCCAGATACGGTTTCCGTAATTCATCTTTCCTTCACATTCAATTTTTTTCGTTGCAGGAATTGCTTTTTCAGAAAGAGCCGCCGTTGTCATGATTGTTTTAAATGTCGAAGCCGGAGGATAAAGTCCCTGTACGGCCCGGTTAATCTGACTTGAAATAGTCTGAAGCTTTTCATTTACAGCTGGGTTCGTTGAAGTGTTATTTCCGTAATATGGATAAGAGACCATTGCGAGAATTTCACCGTTAGACGGCCTCAATACGATTGTCGCACCGATTCTTTCTCCTAAAGCTTTTTCTGCAAGCTCCTGAGTTCTTGAATCAATTGTAAGAATCAGATTGTTTCCGCTTTTTGGCTCAATGATTTCAAGTTCATCGCTCAATTTTTTACCGTGCGCATCAACCTTTCGTGCAATACTTCCAGGAATCCCCTGAAGATACTGGTCGTATTCTTTTTCAATTCCGTTTTTACCTACGATTGACTGATCTGTATATCCGTGGTTGTACAAAACCTTCAATTCTTCATCATCAATGTTTCCTACGTAGCCTAAAATATGGCTCATGGATTGTGTTGCAAGATTGTTTCGAATCGGGCGCCTTCTCCATGAAATTCCGCTTAAATCTGTTAGGTTTTCGGCAATGTTCATGATTTTGTCAAGAGAGACATCCGTCATTATTTCTATAGGTTTGTTGTGGTTTCTTATAAGACTTCTTTTTCTGGCTTCTTTTGTGTTAGCGTTGATTTTAAGGGCTTTAAAAATTTTATCTTCTATGGTGCTTTTTTTTATTCCAAGATATGAGGCAAGCTTTGAAAGAATCGTGTCGTATTCAGAATAGTCCATGTCACCGGGCGTAATGTCAACGGCAAAGGAGTCAGTGTTGTTTACCATTGGATTTTTTGCATTTCTGTCGTAAATCATTCCGCGCTGTGGAAGAATTATTGTTTCACTTGTAGAAATTTCTTTTGATTCAACCTTGAATTTATCTCCGTTTGCAATCTGAAGCGTAAAAAGTCTTAGTGTATAAATTGCAAAAACAAAAATAATTATTGCAAATAAAAATGCAGTTTTGTAGTTTTTCTTGAGAGTATTGCTCGTCTGTCTGATTTCTGAAGAATAATACTGGTTCAGATTGAGGTTAGATTTTTCCTGCATCAGTAGATTTCCTCTGGCTTGAGCAGAATTGATTTGTCAAAGTGTCTCAGAAGTTTGAACATAAGCGGAGTAAGTACCGCATTGAAAACTATCTGAAAAAGACAATCTGTTGAAATCAATTTATATGGAATCAGATTTGCAAAAGGAAAAAGAAGCGTAACAAGATTTACGATGAAGATTTTTACAACTGTAGCAATTATTCCAAGGATCAACGGTACGATAAAACCTGATGTATTTAATGTCTTGTTGAAATTTCCGCCGGCATATCCGATTACAGTTCTGAAAAGTGTGTTGAATCCGAATGGACATGCACTTAAAAAATCAAGAAAGAGTCCTGATATGAATCCTGTTGATTCCCCTATAATCTTTCCGTTGTGAACAGAAAAATATACTACGCAGATAAGAGAAAGGTCAGGAATCGCAGGAAGAAAAATTATATTTGAAAGAATTGATGATTCAATTACTGAGGTACAAAGAAGAATGAATGAGCTGATTAAAATACATTTTGTCATTTTGATTCTCCCGGTTTTTTGTTCAGTTCTGATGCATTAATGACAAGAACATTCTCAAGACGCATAAAGTCGATGAAAGGATCAAGTTCAATCTGAAGTGAAGAATCATAGTCAAGTTCTTTAATTTTTGAAATTCTTCCGATTGGAATATCCTTGATGTAATTGTCATTTTCACCGCTGGAAACTACGATATCTCCAACGTTGAGCTCATCCTTTATTGTTTTTCTGATGTAGTTTAAATTCAGCGGAGATGAATATGAGCCTTTTCCTGAAACAAGACCGATGTCGCGGGTATTTTGGATTCGACCTGAAATATTGCATTTTAAATCGTAAACAGGCATAACCATACTTGTATAAAGTCCGACTGTTATTACTTTTCCAACTACACCTATGTTTCCGTTTTGAATTGCAATAACTGGCATGTTTTTCTTTATGCCGTTTCTGATGCCTTTGCTGATTGTTATGCCTGAATAAAGATTATCCGGATCACGCGCGATAATTTGTGCCGGAATGTTTTTATATTCAGTCTGTTCTGAGAAAGAAAGAAGTTCTTTTAAACGGTCGTTCTCTTTTCTCATGTCTGCATTTGTTCTCTGCATCAACTCGTAATTTGCAAGTTTTTCTGTAAGTGCATTATAGTCTTTTTTCAAATCCTTGAATTCAATAATCGATGTTACAGCTCCCGTAAAGAAACTTGTAACGGAATGAACTCCTTTTTGAATTACAGAGACAACAGAAAATCCTATTTTATTAAAGTTGATTACAAAACCGCCTCCGGAAAATCCAAGCATTATTCCGCTGAACAGAATTAAAAATGCAAGAATGATTTCCGCAGCCTTGAATCTTAATTTTTTCTTGATAAATGCAGGCATATTTTTTTACCAGAATTAGTCGTTGAGGTTTTCGTAGATCGAACGGCTTGAAGACATGCTTCTGAAAAGTTCAAATGCTTCTCCGGCACCCTTTGCAACACATTCAAGAGGTCTTTCTACAAGGAATACAGGAACTCCAGTTTCTTTTTTAATAAGATCCTTGAGCCCCTTAAGCATTGATCCGCCGCCTGACATTACGATTCCGCGTTCGAGGATATCTGCTGAAAGTTCTGGTGGAGTGCGACCGAGAGTCTTTTTAATTTCTTCGATGATTTTAGAAACAGGTTCTTTGAGTGCTTCACGAACTTCAACTGAGTCTATTTCAAGACGGCGTGGAAGACCTGTAATTGCGTCAGTTCCCTTGATTTCCATCTTTTTAATTTTGTCGCCTTCAGCTGTTTTTTCTGCAATTGCGTTTCCGATTTCAATCTTTACGCGTTCTGCAGCCTGCTGACCGATTTTAAGGTTATGTACATTTCCGATGTGTTTAATGATTGCTTCATCAAATGCGTTTCCGCCTACACGGATTGAACTTGTTACAACCATACCGCCGAGTGAAATTACAGAAACTTCTGTTGTTCCTCCACCGATATCACAAACCATGTGTCCTGCCGGTTCAAAGATAGGAATTTCTGCACCGATTGCAGCTGCAAGGCTTTCTTCAATAAGCTTAACTTCCTTTGCACCAGCCTTAAGTGCTGCTGCCATAACTGCATCCTGTTGAACCTGTGTGATACATGAAGGAATTCCAATCTTCATACGGATTGATTTGAACATCTGATGTCTAGGAATAACTTTTGAGATGAAGTATTTGAGCATCTTTTCTGTTGAGTCACTGTCAGAAATAACACCGTCAGCGAGAGGTCTGATTGCAACAATGTCGCCAGGAGTTTTCCAGAGCATGCGTTTTGCTTCTACACCGACTGCAACTACGCGGCCAGTTCCTTTTTCTACCGCAACAACAGATGGTTCGTCTACAACGATACCCTGTCCTCTGACAAAAATAAGGGTGTTACAAGTACCCAAGTCAATACCAATGTCTGTAGTAAAATTATCAAAGAATCCCATTTACTTCCTCCTGAGATTTACATTACATTATCCATTTTTTTCAAAGCTTCGGAATGATTGAACTGGAATCGCAGGCATTTTTTCCATTCATCCCTTGCTTTTATTACATTTCCCTGTTTTTCATATAATAATCCGAGTCCATAATGAGCATCTGCAGAATTTTTGTCCATTTCAAGCATGGTGTCAAATTCTTTTTCAGACTGCTCATAGTTTTCTTCGTTTATATATATCTGCCCAAGCAGGTAATGTGCTTCTTTTAAAATTTTTTCATTGCTGCTGACATCAAGAACTCGTGCCAGATACTGTTTTGAAACTTTCTGGTCCATATCAAAATATTGTTTTGCAATGTCAAAAAGCAGAGTGTCGGTTTCACGAACAAGAAGAGCCTCTGAAAATGCCTGAATGCTCTTTTCTTTTTCACCAAGCTGAGCGTAAGAAAGACCGAGCATCAGCGGTATACTGTCAGATTCATATTTTAATTCTACAGCTTCTTCAAGATATTTGATTACAAGTTCTGCATAATAATGATATGAGGATGCTTTGTTTTTGTAAAAATAGGCTCTTCCAAGCATGAATTTTATCTGTGGAATTGATTTTTTGTCACAATTCTGAAGAGATTTCCTCAGGTTAAAAATTGATTCGTTGAGATAAAGCTGAGCCTGCGTACTTTCGGTTTCGCTTTCTGCAAGCATAAAGGAACTGTAGCCTTTGAATGTAAGAGCTGTATTGTGAAGAGGGTTTGATTCAAGCAGATCTGTTGAAATCTGATAGACTTTTTTATAACCTTCAAGTGTATGCTTGTTCCAGTTGTCGTACATAGCAGATACAGAATCAAGTTTTAGAATTTTGTCGTGAATGAATTTGTAGCAGAATACAGGAAGAAATGATAAGAGAAAAATAGCAGCTATAATAATTATGATGCGTAAAATAAATTTACGTCTGCCGGATGCAACAGCTTCCAGCCCATAGCGTTTTTTCATCAACCCTGACCCACCCAAAAAAACGTTCTAAAAATAAATATAAAAAAAGGACACTGGTAAGCCGGGTTCTGGTATGCATAAATGCATGCTGACCATCTATCTGCGACAACAGTTGCCCGTTGCCTCCAGCAGTCTACCCGCAGCATACGGCTCGGAATAACCAGCTGCTATGCGACTTTGCTCCAAATGAGGTTTACTTATGCCGCCTGTGTTGCCACATGCGCGGTGGGCTCTTACCCCGCCTTTTCACCCTTACTCCTGCATTTCTGCAAAAGCGGTTGTTTTCTGTAGCACTGTCTGTCAGAAACGGGGTTATGCTATTTTAGGATTTCTCCAGCTTTAACAACTTCCCTTTTCTGCCCGGTTGTTATCCGGCATTTTTTCCGAAGGAGCCCGGACTTTGCCTCACCGCAATTCTGCTATCATCAGCAGCAGCGGCACGACCAGCGGTGTCCTGTAAATTCTTCTTTACTCGTAATCAGATGACTTTGTTTCTTCGTCATCCATTGAGTCGATGAGATCTTCATCATCATCTGTGAGCAAATCTTCATCATCGCTGAGAGATGTATCTTCAAGAGAATAGTATGGCTGATCTGCATCAAGAGATTCTTCGTAGAAAAGAATACGGCTGCAGTATGGACAGAAAAGAATCTTTTCTCCATGACGAACTTCGTTTGCAAACTGTGCAGGAAGAACCATGTGGCATCCGTCGCACACATTACCTTTAACAGCAACAATACCCTTTCTGTTTCTTCTGATGATTCTCTGGAATTTGATGATTGTCTCTGAATCAATTCCTTCTGATTCAGCAGCTTCCTGTTTTTCAAGTTCAGCAAGCTTTTTGTTGAATTCTGCAAGTTCTTTATCGAGGCTTGATTTGCTTTCGCTTACATCCTGTTCTGTAGCCTTGATGAGTTCTTCCTCACTCTTAAGAAGGTCATCAAGTTCTGCAAGGTTCTTTTCTTCCTTCTGAAGTTCCTTGCGTTTTGCATCTTCGAGAGCCTGTGCTTCAGAAATCTGCTTGTCAAGAATTTCATATTCGCGGTGAGTTGTGATTGCATCCATGCCCTTTTCACCTTCTTCGCGTCTTTTCTGAGCTTCTTTAAGTTCTTCCTTCAGGCGTGCAACTTCTTCTTTCTTTTCTTCGTAAATCTTGTTTTTTTCGATATATTCTTTCTTGAAACGCTCAAGACTTTCAGTACTTCCACCAAGAGATTTTGGGAGTTCTTCTATCTTAGCTTCAATTTCGTACTTTTCTGCAAGAACATTCTGCAAGTTCTTAAGCTTTTCCAATTCTTCTGTCATCTGCATGGGATACAACCTCAAAAAAAGTTTTTAGTTAAACATTTTAACAAATTTTATATTCAATGTCTACATATTGAAATATGCAGGCATTTTTACGAGTCAATAAAATCCTTAAGACCTGTAGCACGGCGAGGATGTCTGAGTCTTCTCAGAGCCTTGGCTTCAATCTGTCGGATTCTTTCGCGTGTAACGTTGAAGTAAAGACCAACTTCTTCAAGAGTCAGAGAATATCCGTCATCAAGACCGAATCTCATCTTAAGAACTTCCTGTTCGCGCTGAGGCAATGTGCTCAATACTGAACGGAGCTGTTCCTGAAGAAGTCTGTATGCAGTCTGATTTGCAGGATTTTCAACTTCCTTATCCTCTATGAAATCTCCCAATGAACTGTCTTCTTCTTCACCGATTGGAGTTTCAAGAGAAATTGGTTCCCTTGCGACATTTTTTACCTGCTTTACTCGTGCAACCGGCCATGAAAGCTGTTCTGCGATTTCTTCGTCTGTAGGTTCCCTTCCGAGTTTCTGCATGAGCTGTCGGCTTTCACGAACAACCTTGTTAATCTGTTCAATCATATGAACTGGAACACGGATTGTTCTTGCCTGATCTGAAATAGATCTTGTAATTGCCTGACGAATCCACCATGTTGCATATGTAGAGAATTTATAGCCTTTGCGGTATTCAAACTTTTCTACAGCTTTGATGAGGCCGATGTTTCCTTCCTGAATAAGGTCAAAAAGCTGAAGTCCGCGGTTTGTGTATTTCTTTGCAATTGAAACTACAAGACGAAGGTTTGCGTTTATGAGACGGTTTTTTGCAATCTCAAGCTGTCTTCTTCCGCGTTCAATTTCTTTTTTCATTTCAAGAATTTCATCAACGGAATTTTCAAAATCATATTCCAGTTCACGAAGTTTTCTGTCAATTTTCTGGATTTCTGTATAGTCAGAACGAATTTCGTCTGCTGTAAGAGCAAGTTCTTTTTCAAGCTTTGCACATTCTGAACGGATTGCAAGACGGCGACCGATGCTTCTTAAGCCTGCTGTATCAGAAATGCGCAGTTTTCTCATACGTCGCTCCTGAATAAGATGATACTCCTCAATTTTTCTTGATGCATCAATGAACTTTGCACTGAATTTTTCAATTTCTTCAGTCTGGAGTTCTGCATTTGCAAGTACATCCTTGATTCCTTCACGGAGCTTTATGAGATTTTTGTTTTCAAAGATAGCCATAGATGGATCTTCTGAATGAAGCGCTTTTTTGAGTGAAGCATATTCATTCATCTGGTCACGGATAGGCTTTACGTATTCAACATAGCAGCTTCTGAGTCTTCTTCGCTCAGTTACTTCTTCATTGATTTCCTTGCGTGCCTTTCCAGGTTCATGGAGATCTATCTTTTTGTAGATTGTATGTGAGATATTGTAGAATTCGGGAATAATCATTCCAGAGTTTTTTATTACATTTTTAATGATGTTCTGTCCGTCTTCCATCTGCTTTGAAAGAATAACTTCCTGTTCTGCAGTAAGAAGGTGTTCTTTTCCGATTTCACGAAGATAAAGGCGTATCGGGTCATCGATGTTAGAATCCTTGTCGTTTGCAATGAGCTTATGTTTTGCTTCTTCAAGCTTTTCTTCAACGGAAACAAGGTCTATTTCATTATCTGCACCTTCGTCATCATCATTTTCATCGTCTTCATCATCATCTTCATCGTCAAGGAAATCTACTTCTTCCATAACCTGAATATTGTTTTTTGTTAGGATTGAGAGAACAACTTCCATCTTTGGTGAGTTTACAAAATCTGCAGTAAGAATTTCTGTAATTTTGTCCCAGGTGATGAATGGATTTGCACTACCGAATTCAATGAGCTTTTTTACGAGCGGATCCTGAGCAACTTCAGCTTCATCGTATTCAATTTCTGTTTCCTGTGTTTCTTCTACTTTTTGTGATTCAACTTTTGAAGACTTTTTCTTTGTTTCTGTTTTTTCAGCAGCTTTTCTAGCCATGTATTAAACCTTCATATTTTCAATTTGAAAATCTATTTCCTGTTTTTGCTTTAAAAAATCAGAGAGCAGATTTTTATCTTCCGGCAGGGAACTTTTGACAAGCTGGTCAATTTTCCCCTTCAGCAGATTTTTCTTTTTTTGCAGCGCATTTCTTTTAAGGTATTTAATGCTTCCTTCTACTGATTCACTGATGCTGTCGCTGAACTTGTGCATTGTGTTTATTACAAGTTCTCTGAATGCATCCGAATCCAATCCGTTTAAAATGCTGCTGACAGAAAAGTTGTTGCTCTGCATACAATCTTTCATTGTCAAAAACAGTTTTCTGGAGTTCTCGTCCTCAAGGTCTGTGTCCTGGATTTCATTTTGCATCTGCTGGAAATACTGCGGATCTTCGTTTACTGCTGTCATTACAGCCTGCAGTTCAGCGGTAAGAATTATCTTTTGTTGACCGTCTGCTGCCTTCTTCTGTTCCGGATCTGCATTTTTCATGCGGGATGAAAAATCTTTTCTATTGACAAAATCCTTTCGGGCAGCCTCCTTGTCTATCTGGAATGCCTGGCACAACTGTTCCAGACACGCCTCTTTTTGAATATTATCCTGCAATGAGTCTATGTACTCGAAAAATTCCAGAGATGCCCTGGATTTACCCATAGGGGTGTCTTTAGGATAGACTTCCAGCAGTTTAGATATTAAAAAATCGTTATCTAATATAGCTTTATTTACTTCGTTCGTCAAGTATTCAACGCCGAATGTCTGCATAATTTCTGCAGGATCTTTTCCGCCGTGAAGCTGAATGATTTTTACCGGAATGTTGTGGCGCCGGCACATTAAAATCGCTCTTCTTGTTGCTTTCTGACCTGCACCGTCGCTGTCAAATGAAAGAAGGATTTCGTCAACAATGTTTTTTACAAGGGTAATCTGATCATCAGTGAGTGCAGTTCCCAAAGGAGCAACCGCATATTTTATTCCGCACTGATGATATGCAATGCAGTCCATGTATCCTTCACAGAAAATTACTTTTCTGTTTTCTCTTATTGCCTGTTTTGCAAAATTGAAAGCGTAAAGAGTATTTCCTTTTTTATACTGAATCAGATCGCCTGAATTGAGATATTTCGGGGATTTTTCAGGATCTCCACGAAGAAATCTGCCGCCCATTGCAACAACTTCACCTTCCCTGTTGAAAATCGGGAACATAAGTCTGTCGCTGAAGAAAGCAATTTCCGGATATTTTTTGCTGAAAAGTCCTGATTCATCAAGAAACTGTTTTGAGTAGTTCTTTTTTTCAAGAAAGTTTCTCAGCCATTTTCTATCTGCCGGACTATAACCGATTTTGAATTTTTCAAGAGTTTCTTTTGTTATTCCGCGTTTTGTAATGTAATCAAGTGCAAATTTCCCGCTTTCCGTTTCCATAAGCATGTAATGGAAAGAAGATGCAATTCTTGTATACAGCTGAGTGTATTCATCTTTCAGTTTTTTCTTAGGGTCTTCTGCGTTGCTTTCCGGTCCTTTCTGCGTGTATCTGAGTTGAACACCTGCTTTTTTTGCAAGAATTTCTACAGCTTCACCGTAAGATACATTTTCCATCTGCATTATAAAGTTGAAAACGGTTCCTGATGCATGACAGCCAAAGCAATAGTAAAATTTTTTATCGGCACTTACGCTGAAAGACGGCGTTTTTTCATGATGAAACGGACAGCATCCCCACCAGTCATTTCCCTTTTGCTCAAGAGGTACATATTCCTGAATAATGCTGACTATGTCGGCTTTTGAGGATACTTCGTCAATCGATTCTTTTGAGATAAAATTTGCCATTATTTTTTTGACTTTTTTGATTTATAGCTGGCGGCACTGTCTGCGGCCTTGTGCTGGTCAAAATTAGAACTAAATGTATGAGTTCCTTTTTGTGTATCTGTCAATACAAAATAATAGTAGTTTGTTTTTGGAGGATTTGAGGCTGCTTTGAGAGCAACCATTCCGGGATTTGATATAGGTCCTTCAGGAAGTCCTGCCCATCTGTAGGTGTTATAAGGACTGTCTGTTTCAAGATCCTTGTATGTAATTTTTCCTGGATGAGGCTTTCCCTGGATTTCTGTGATGATGTATTCGATTGTGGCACAGGAGTATAAACCGATTCCATGTTTGAGTCTGTTTGAGAAAACGCTTGCAATCAGCGGAGCTTCTTCTTTTACTCTGTATTCGCGTTCTACTACTGATGCAAGTCTGACGATGTCAAATATTTCTTCCGGAGATTTTTCGTTGAGTTGCGGAATTTCCTTTATTTTTTCAAAAAAAGTATCTGCAAGCTTTCTGACAACTGCTTCAGCATCCATATCAGGTGTAAAAAAATATGTATCTGGGAAAAGATATCCTTCAAGGGTTGTGGCAGGAATTTCGTATTCTGCTATCAGTTTTTCTGATTTACATGCGTTTATAAAATTCTGCATGCTGCATACACCGTTTTCTTCAAAAATTTTTGCTGTTTTGGATATTGTTAGTCCTTCTGCAATGCTTACCGAAATATACTCCTGGGAGCCGGATTGAAGTTCATCGTAAATCTGTTCCATGGACATTGAGGATTTTAAGTAGTAAGTTCCGCTTTTGAGTGAGAATGGAACTTTTTTTTTGAACAGATTAAATCTTACTGCAAAATAAAAAGCATTTTCGTTTCTGATTAATCTTTCTTTTTTGAGTTTTTGTGCGATGAGTTTTACCGGAGTTCCTTCCGGGACCTGAACCTTTACGATTCTTTCATTCTGTACAGAATCAACCGGCTTTTTTAGATTTGCCCAGGCTGCAACTGTAACTGTAACTAAAACTGCAGCTATGGCAAAAATCCATACTGTGGTCTTTATGAGTATTGAAGTGACTTTTTTCATTTTAAATTTCTACTTCCTGTCCTTCTTTTGAAAGGAAAAGGTTTATTTCGTGATCTGAGTTATATCTGAGGTACTGTTTCCCCGCACTGAGGATTGTGTCCAGTTTTTTGTCATCGTAATTAGGCTCATGATGGAAGAAGTATAGATTTTTAACTTTTCTCATGGTTGCAAAGTCGATTGCTGAGCTGAATGAATTGTGTCCCCAGTTTACTTTTTGAATTGCTTCCGGATTTGTGTACTGGCTGTCAAGAATAAGCACATCTGTATTGTCGAAGAACTTGTTTCTTACATTTGTTTTTTCAAAATCCTGAGGCTGAAGTTCAATGTCTGTTGCATAGATGAATTTTTTGTCGTCTTCTTCGAATGAATAAGAATATGAATCTCCAGGATGAACCATTTTTCTGCAGTTAATTTTAAGGCCTGCAACGTAGAGAGGTTCATCTTCCTTGATTATGTGGAAGGTAATCTGATTTTTAATATTGTTCCAGCATGCATTTGGCGGAAAATATGGTGTTGCGCTTTGTGCTGCAAAATACTCTTCTGCTTTTTCAAATGGAGTGTATATATGAATTTTTGAAGCGGGATTGAATGAAGGTCCGAAAAACGGGAAGCCCTGAATGTGGTCCCAGTGAAAATGCGAGAGAAAAATATTGTATACGTGGTTTTCCGGATGTCGGCCGTATACTGCATAGGCTCTCAGTCCGGTTCCGCAGTCAAGAAGGAAAAGATCGTCATTTTTTGTACGGAGTTCAACGCATGGTGTATTTCCACCTACAGTTCCGTAAATCCATTCCGGAAGGTTCGAGATGAATTTCATTTTGGATTCTGACGATTCCAGATCTCTGGGCGTCATTCTGGAAATGGCGGCTGTGAGTTTTGCTTGTACCTGTTCATTTGTAAGCGGTGACGCCAGCGACCCTCTTACTCCCCAGAATTTAATCCTCATTTTTTTTCCTTCTCCCTTTTCAATCTAATGCAATTTTTTAAATTTTCATGTTCATTGCTTCACGTACTTCTTCAAGAGTTTTTACGGCAATTGCTCTTGCTCTGTCTACTCCTTCAAGAAGTACCTGACGGATATAATCTTCATTTTTTTCAAGTTCTGCACGTTTTGCACGTAAAGGACGGAGTTCTTCATTAAGTGCTTCTGTCAATGCTGATTTAAGTGCTCCGCTTCCCTTGTCTCCGATTTTTTCAGCAATTGCAGCAGGATCTTCTTTTGTACAAAGGCTGATAAGTGACAGAAGGTTTGCTACTTCAGGGCGTTTTTCAGGATCGTAAGTAATTATGCGTTCTCCGTCAGTCTTTGCCTTTTTAATGAGAGCTGCTGTTTCATCTTCGGTGTTGCAAAGGAATATTGCGTTGTTACGGCTTTTTGACATTTTCTGATTTCCGTCAAGCCCCATGATGCTTGGAGTCTTTGATAAAAGTGCCTGTGGGAGAGGGAAAATCGGATCACGTCCCTTGCAGAATTTTTTATTGAAGGCCTTGGCAATGTTGCGTGTAAGTTCAATATGAGGAAGCTGATCTTTTCCGACAGGAACTACATTTCCCTTGCAGAAAAGAATATCACATGCCTGATGAATCGGATATGTATACATACCTGCATTTACGTTAGTAAGACCTGC
This sequence comes from Treponema sp., assembly GCA_024687165.1. Taxonomy (GTDB): domain Bacteria; phylum Spirochaetota; class Spirochaetia; order Treponematales; family Treponemataceae; genus Treponema_D. The sequence continues at coordinate 9,883 of JAILEY010000049.1, read as the reverse complement.
GCTTTGGATTTCTTCTTTAACTGTAGGATTGCGGCTTAATTCTGAATTGCTTACAAGTGTCATGAACGGAAGCATGAGCTGGTTACATTCAGGAATGTATGAGTGAGGATAGATGATTGTGTTTTCACCCGGTTCAATTCCTGCTGCAAGATAATCTATTACAAGCTGCTTTGTATTCTGGCTGATTTTGTCAAATGCATCGTGATCTGTAAGAACCTGATAATCAGCGATGAGAATCATTGTTGGAACGCCCATTTTTGAGATTCTTACGCGGTTCTGAAGAGATCCGAAATAATGACCGATGTGAAGTCTTCCTGTAGGTCTGTCACCTGTAAGTACACGGTATTTTTTTGGATTAACTGTTATGTCTGCTTCAAGAGCTTTTGAACGTTCTACTGCTGCTTCAAATGTTTTATTTGGATCGAATTCTTTGTTTTCTTCTGCCATGATAATATTTTTCCTTTAAAAATAGTGACTAATTCTAGAATAAATGAGGAAAATATTCAATTAGAAAGATTTTAGAACTTTACAATTTTTCAGTAAATTAAATCTTTTAAGCAAGGAACTCAAGTTTTTCCTTTATGAACTCACTTTTGCTTTTAAGGTCGATTGTTTCAGTCTGCATAATCAGCTTGTTTGGCGACGCAGGATCAAGCTTTACTTTTCCGCCGCTGAGTTTTATGAGTTTAAGTACTTTATCAACACTGATTTTACTTACTTCTGCAAATTCAACGTAAACTGTATTCTTTTTTTCTCTGAGGGAACTGATTGAAAGCTTGTGGCATATAATACGGATTTTAGCAAGACTCAGGAGACTTTCAACTTCGTCAGGCAATGGTCCGAATCTGTCCAGAAGTTCTTCCCAGACCGCATTGAGTTCTTCCTGAGTACGGATTCCGGCGATTTTTTTGTAAAGTTCCATTTTTGTCTGGGCATCTTTGATGTAACTGTCAGGTATGAATCCTGTGTATTCAAGTTCAAGCAGTACTTCTTCCTCGCTTTTCCAGTTACTTCCGGAAAGTCTTTCGATTGCTGAATTGAGCAGGTTCAAATACATTTCAAAACCAACTGCATAGACTTCTCCGCTCTGGTCCTTTCCAAGAAGATTTCCAGCTCCGCGGATTTCCATGTCTTTCATGGCAATTTTGAAGCCGCTGCCAAGTTCCGTAAAATCACTTATTACCTGGAGTCTTTTCATTGCAACTTCAGAGAGAGCTTTGTTTTCCGGGTAAAAGAGATACGCATATGCTTTTCTGTCGCTTCTTCCAACCCGGCCTCTAAGCTGGTAAAGCTGACTGACGCCGTACATATCAGCACGGTCAATTATGATTGTGTTTACGTTCGGAATATCAATTCCGTTTTCAATAATTGTTGTTGCGACCAGAATATGGAAGCCGCCCATTTTGAATCTTCTGAAAATATCATCAAGTTCTTCGCTCGTCATCTGACCGTGAGCAACATCAACCATCAGTTCCGGAAGAAGTTTTTCAAGTTTTATACGCACTTCTTCAAGGGATTCAACTCTGTTGTGCAGATAGAATACTTGTCCTCCGCGGGCAACTTCATTTCGTATTGCACGTGCGACTTTTTCTTCGTTGTATTCTTCAATTACTGTTTCTACGCTCTGTCTGTTCTGCGGCGGCGTTGTCAGAAGGCTCATGTCGCGGATTTTAAGAAGACTCATGTGAAGAGTTCTCGGGATTGGTGTTGCACTTAATGCAAGTGAATCTATGTTGTGCTTGAGAACCTTTAGTTTTTCCTTGTCCTTTACGCCGAATCTCTGCTCTTCGTCAATAATCATGAGACCGAGGTCCTTGAATTGTACATCCTTCTGGATAATTCTGTGTGTTCCAACAAGAATGTCTACTCCGCCATTTTTTAGAAGCTCAAGAGTTTTTTTCTGTTCACTGCTGCTTACAAATCGTGACATCTGCGCAATTTTTACAGGAAAATTTCTGAATCTTTCAATGCAGTTTTCGTAATGCTGTTCTGCCAGAATTGTTGTAGGTGCAAGGAATGCAACCTGTTTTCCGCCCATTACGGCTTTGAATGCCGCACGCATGGCAATTTCTGTCTTTCCGTAGCCTACATCGCCGCAGACAAGACGGTCCATTGGTACAGGTCGCTCCATGTCTTCTTTTATGTCTTTTGTTGCTGCAGCCTGGTCTGGTGTGTCTTCATAGGGAAATGCCGCTTCAAATGCTGCAGACCATTCTGTGTCTTTCGGGAACGGGAATCCTCGTGAAGCCTGTCTTTTTGAATAAAGATCTATGAGTTTTTCTGCAATTTCCTCAACTTTAGCCTGAGTTTTTGCTTTTCGTGCATTCCAGCTTTTTCCACCGATTTTATCAAGCTTTGGTTTTGAGTCCCCGGATCCAATATAGCGCTGGACCATATTCACCTGTTCAATCGGAACAAATACGATTTCTTCTTCCGCATATTCAAGCTTTATGTAGTCCCTTTCAGTTCCCATTGCTTTTATGCGCTCAATTCCCTTAAAAAGCCCGATTCCGTAGTTTATGTGAACTATGAAATCTCCCGGATTAAGTTCTACAAATGTATCTATTGCTTTTGATTTAACTTTGCGGATAGCAGATGTATTTTTCTTCTTTCTGCCGAATATTTCATTTTCCTGAATTACGAGAATTTTTTCATCGGAAAGTGCAAAGCCACTGCTTATTGCTTGCGGGAGAATAAATATTTCCGTAAATTCCTTCAGGATTTCTTTCATTCTCAGGGATTGATTCTCGTTGTCTGCAAATACAAATACTTTATAGCCCATCTCAAAGAATGTACTAAGCTGTTCCTTGAAATAGTTTATGTTGCCGAAGAAAGACTGGCCGCTGTCGCACGGAATTTTTAAGCTTGTGTTGAAACTTATTGCATCTGTTACCAGCGAATCTGTATCCATATCTGCAGGTGACGGAACGTTTTCATCGTCTGCGTTACTCATTGTTTCAAGGGAACGGAATGCTGTAAGTCGATTGCTCTGTCTGAGTATTGTTAAAAAATCTGCCTGCATTTTTTGAGGCGGAAGAACCGGCAGCTGCTGTCTGGCTGTTCTGTAGGATACTTCATATTCGTTAATGAGCATTTTGCATGCGTTCAAAAGCCTGTCATAATCACAGCAGAATATAGGTGTGTCCTTTTCAATATAATCCATTACCGTGTAAGTTTTGTTCCAGAGACAGCCGTAAAAAAGCTCCTCGCCCTCAGCTTCACGGTTTACCATCAGTTCTTCAAGGATTCTTTCTTTTTCAGCGAGTGCGGCCGGAGTAAGTGAAAGCTGGATTTCTCCGTCTGAAAGCGATTCTTTATCAAATGAACAATCGTTAGTTTCATTTTCTGCAGGTGATTTTATAACTGCCGAACGTCTGACAGTATCATATTCAGCATAATTATTCTTTATGCCTTTTTCCATGGAATTGAAAACTTCTTCAAGCTTTCCAATCAGTTCGTCGCTCCATACAACTTCTTTCATCGGGTAGATCACAAGGGTATCTTCTGTTTTTTTTGAAGTCTGAGTTTCAAGTTCGAAGGCTTTTATCTGTTCAATTGTGTCAAAGTCAAAAACAATTCTGTGGGCATATTCTTCTCCGCTCATGAAAATATCCAGGACTTCCCCGCGAAGTGCAAATTCACCTTTCATACCGACTTTTGGAACTCTTGTATACCCCTGGGAAATAAGTTTTTCTGCAAGTTCTTCACTATCAAAGGTTTGGCCTTTTTTCAAAACTGTTACAAGTGATTTTGTATATTCTGCAGGAGGTACGGGATTTAAAAGTGACCTCTGGTTTAAAATGAAAATCCGGGGCTTTGATGATACGGGATTTTTTGTGGCAAGTTTAGCAAGAATTCCAGCTCTTTCTCCAAAAATTGCAGAGCCTTTTGCAGACGGTCTGTACGGAATTGATCCCCACCATGGAAGCTTACAGATACTTATGTTTTCTTCTCCAAATGCAGTCAGAAGGTCGCATGCACATTCTTCAGCTTCCTTTGGATTTGAAACGATAATTATAAAATCCTTTTGAAACTGGGAGAATTTATTGTTGTACTGTTTATCATGAAGCATGTTGAGCTGTATTCTTTCTGAAATCTGCTGAATAAAAAAAGCATAAAGACTTCCCTTCATTCCAGAAACTTGTACGGGAAACTGATCAGACGAAGAATCAGCACAAGTTACTGCAGCCTCATGAATTGAAGTGCATCTGCTTAAAAGTGGAACAAGAGAATTTGAGTATTTTGTCTGTAAACTATTCATTCTATCTGCCGATAATTAAAAAAGATAATAGATTTAAGAGGTAATACCTGTGAATATTAAACGCTCGTTGCTTTCGATGATAGCAGTTTTTGTTGTGTTTTGCCATACTGCATATGCTAAAGATTTTGCTGACAGTGCTGAAGTTTCGATTAAATTCTACGACAGAACGATGTATTATCCTGGAGATGCTGAAAACAATCCTGTGTATGTTTACATTACTGTTGCAAATACAAGTGCTGAAACACTCAGGTTTAAGGTTGCTGATGACAAGATGTTCTCGATTGATTTTACTGCATTCAATGTAAAAAAGACGCAGCTTGCTTCTACTTCACGCCTCATCAGAAAAAGAACTTCAAATCAGACTGTATACTTCCGTGAAATTTCACTTGAACCGGGAGAAGAATATTCATTTCGTGAAAATCTTAAGGAATATCTTGAAGTAAAGGATCCTTCAATCTATTACATTGAGCTTCGTTTTTATCCGGAACTTTACAGAAATAAAGAAAATTGTCTTATTTCAAACAGATTGAGCCTTGAGGTTCGCCCTTCACCAACTGCTGTGGCATCTTCAGTTCTTCCTGTTGAAACTGAAACTTCTGTTGTTCTTCAGCCTGAAGAAATCAGTCCGGATAAAGTTGTTGAGCAGACAATTATTGCACGACAGAAGAGCCTTTGGGATCAGTATTTCCTTTATATGGATCTTGAAGAAATGCTTAAGCGTGATTCTAGCCGCAGTGAAAAATATAAGATTTCAAGCGCAGATGAAAGAGTTGAAATGCTTCGTGCTTTTCGTGCATCACTTATGACACAGAGAGTTGAATCTGATATCGTTGCAATTCCATCTAAATTCAGGATTGAGAGAACATCTTATTCTGAAACTGAAGGTACTGTAAGAGTTCTTGAATGGTTTAAGAATGAAAACTATTTTGAAAGGAAGCGCTATACATATTATGTTCGTCAGCGTGATGGAATCTGGCAGATTTACGATTACACTGTAGATATTCTGGGAACTGAGTAATGGCATCATCCGGCGACAAAAAGGCTAAGTTTTTTTGTGAAGGCTGCGGAAACGAGGTTGCTGCAAATGCGAAATTCTGTCCTAAATGCGGAAGATTTTTTGCAGCGGTCCGTTGTCCAAAATGTGGTCATATCGGTACTGTCCGGGATTTTGCTTCCGGCTGCCCTTCCTGTCATTACGCTTTTTCAACAGAGGAACTTTATGGAACTTCATCAGGTTCACGTACACTTGACGGAAGAAAACATAAACTTTCTGCAAAATCTAAAAAATCAATAAAACTTGCATTTAAAAAACATGAGCATAATGGAATTTCTGATGCAGTACCTGCGTGGCTTTTTATTGCAAGTGTTGTTGTCCTTGGACTTGTTGTGTTTGTTTTATTCGTCAGATGCAATACATCATCCGCCTTGTAGACATTTTTTTATGATTATTTTATAATCCATGATGTTTTCAGCCCAGGTGGTGGAATTGGTAGACACGCTAGTTTCAGGTACTAGAGTCCGAAAGGATGTACGAGTTCAAGTCTCGTTCTGGGCATTGTTCAGGGAACCTTTGATGTTACAATCATCCGCTGGTTCCCTTTTTTTTATGATAAAACTTTTATTCTTTTTGGGATTTGGGGAAAAATAATGCGTACTACAAAAGCAATAATTCATCTTGGAAATTTGCGTTCAAATGTTGCTTCGATAAAAAAACTTCTGAAAAAAAATGTAAAAATGTGTGTTGCGATTAAAGCTGATGCTTACGGACATGGAGCAGTTCCATGTGCAAAAGCTGCGGTTGAAGCTGGCGCTGATTATCTTGCAATTGCAACTGTTGATGAAGGTATTGAGCTTAGAACAGCAGGGATTAAAGTTCCTCTTTTGCTTTTGAGCTTATGTTCTCCGGAAGAAATTCCTGATGCAGTTCGATTTGGACTTACCCCTTTTGTTTTTGACAGCGAGTATATTCAGCTTTTTGCCGGTGTCTGTAAATCTGTTGGTTTGAAGGATTTTCCTGTTCATCTTGCAGTAGACAGCGGTATGGGAAGAATCGGGTGCGAGCCTGAAATGGCTGGAAAATTTGCTTGTGAAATTGTAAAGACTGGTGTTTTAAAACTTGGTGGAACTGGTACTCATTTTGCTTTGAGTGACGGGATTTCAAAAGAAGCTGTTGAATATACTAAAAAACAGGCTGAAGCTTTTAAATCTGCAATTAAATCAATTAAAGATATGGGAATTGATCCTGGAATCTGTCACTGCTCTAACTCTGCTGCTACACTTAATAATCCAGAATATCACATGGATATGGTTAGACCGGGGATTATTGTTTACGGCTATTACGCTGATGAAGTTTCAAAGGAGTTCCTTGAATCAAAAAATATTAAAATAGACTTAAAGCCTGTAATGTCAGTTGAAACTGCAGTATGTGCAATCAGGCCTTTTACTGCAGGAAAGTCGGTCGGCTACGGATGTACGTGGGTTGCAGATAAAGATACGGATATTGCTGTTCTTCCTGTGGGATATGAGGACGGATGGTTTAGAAGATTTTCTGTTGAAGGAGTTTCTGTATCCATTAAAGGTAACAGTTATCCTGTAAGAGGCAGAATCTGTATGGATCAGTGTATGATCGATCTTGGAAAAAATCACGGCGTAAAAAGATGGGATAAAGTAATTCTTTTCGGATGCAAGGAAGATGGTGCTTCTCAGACTGCGGATGATATTGCCCGTTTGACAGGTACAATTTCCTACGAGATTACATGTGGAATTTCAAAGCGTGTTCCAAGAATTTACGTTGATTAAAGTAATCATTTTAATCTGTACATTTAAGTGAAAGAAGGAATTTTTTTACTTCAGATACAAGGTAGAAACTTCCTGTAACAAGAAGTACTGCGTTTTCTGCGTCAGCTTTTTCCAGTGCAAGTTTTACAGCTTTTGTATAATCACTGCAGGAAATATAGTCTATTTCTGCTGTATCAAAGGCTTTTTTCATTCTTTCAAAATTGCATTCTTTTACGCTTCCCGGCTTTGTAATTATAACGTTTGAATATTTTCCCTTAAACAGCAGCGAGATATTTTCCACATCTTTATCGGCAGCACATCCAAACAAAAGGTGTGCTTCTTTGTCTTTAAAAAATCTTTCAAAGGTTTCTGTTGTAAAGTTTACACTGTTTACCGTATGAGCTCCGTCTAAAATTAATGCGCTCATATGCGGAAAATTCTTTAAATTCTGTACAATCTCAAATCTTCCGCTCATAGTAATACTGTTGATTGCTTCTTCGATTATGTTTTCATTGAGATCTGGCAGAATTGTTTTGAGTGCGATACATGCTGTTGCTGTGTTGTATTGCTGAAATTTTCCCGGCATTTTGAGTGAAAAGTTCATATCCCGGCTGAAATATGATGAAGAAATAGAGAAATTTTCTGTATATTGTCTATTAATTTGTACATCTTGAGTAATTTTCAAAGTATTTTCTGTAAAAAAAATCGGTGCATTTTTTTCTTTTGCGATTTCAGAGAAAACTTTTTTTACGCTTTCTGATTGAAATGGACTAATTATGACTGGTGTATTTTCTTTTATGATTCCTGCCTTTTCAAATGCAATTTTTTCAAGTGTGTCGCCTAAAAATTCGGTGTGCTCTTTTTCAATCTGGTTAATGCAGCAAATTTCCGGTTTTATTACGTTTGTTGCATCAAGCCTGCCTCCAAGTCCTACTTCATAAACTGCAAAATCGCAGCCAGCATTTTTGAAGCACAGCATGCCAAGCATAGTTACAAGTTCGAACCATGTAATCGGTCTTTGTGCAGGGAGGTCAACAATTTTAATTGATTTTATTGTTTCAATGAGCTCCCTGACAGATTTTTCGTATATTTCTTCTTCAAATGGTCCGCTGGCTGTTCCAATTCTTTCGTTAAAATTTAAAATATGCGGGGATGAATAAAGTCCTGTTTTATATCCGGCTTTTTCAAGAGTACATGCAATCATTTTTGAAAGTGAACCTTTTCCTTTTGAACCTGCAACATGGATTGTTCTGCATTTTTTTTCCGGATGACCGAATCGTTCACACAAGAATTCCATTGTGTCCAGCCAGAAAATATTTTTAACTGGTGTATGTTCAAAATTTAAATATTCGTCGGCAAATTCTTCAAAAACACCGATTGCACTTTTATTCATTTTTACCTTCCGCTAAAAGTCGTTCAAACGTATAAGCACTGACAGTATAATTAAATTTCAAGAATTTTAAAGCTTCTTTTGCTTCAGGATCAAAACTGTTTCCTGTAATAAATTCAGGTTCCACAAGATAGTTTTCTCCTGCGCTGTAAATCCGCAGAATGATTTTTGATGATTCTTGAAATTCTTTTTTTATTATTTTTTCAGGGATTGCATTTTCTGATGGGCGAAGTTTTGAAATTCTACCCCTTGTAAGTCCCGTGTTTTTCTCTGAAATAAATTCTGGATAAATCAAATGTTCTGCCCATGAATTGATGTCAGTTGATTTTTCTGCATTGAATTCTTTTTCCCAGACTGTATTTTCATCTGCATATCTGAATGCAGTGTTGTGTGTGTGTAAATTATTTTTTCCAAGATAAAAATCTGTAAGCACACTGCCCTTGCTGTCTCTGAAGGTAATTCTTGTTGATTGTTCTTCGGTTAGTTCAAACGGAACTAGTGAAGTTTTATTATCAGCTTTTTTTATCATTTTTGATTTTTTACAGGTGTTTTCCAGAAGTGCATTGACCATATTAGAATCTGCAATTGCCAACGTTGGGTTATTTTTATCATTGTCCGATACAGTCCATAGTAAGCCTTTTTTTTCAAAGTTGATTTTGCTTTCATTTCCACTGCGGATTTCTATGAATCTAATTTTTTCTTTCTGATTATCCTGTAAGATTGAACCTTCTTTTTCTATAGCATTTTTTTTCAGAAGTGAAACAGCAATTGTTGATGCGTAAATAATAAAGAGAAGAATGTTTGCTGTTCTGACAATTTTTAAAATCTTTTTCTTTGATATTTCAGGCATTGAATTTTTTTCTCCTTAATATTGAATGAGCATAAAGAATTGCGAAAACTGCAAATGGAAATAATGAACAGAATAAAATTGATGATACAGCAGAAGCTTTGAATTCTTCGGCGGAAATTTTTAATTGTGAAGTCTGAATATTTTTATTTTTCAGTTTTATAAAATCATTCTGTTCAAACAAACGGAACATGCTTTCAATCAGGAGATCCAGTGAACGGATATCATAACTTGACTCAGTAGAAGAGTATTGCATCATCTGATCTGAAAATGCGTACTGATCTCCCACAAGAATTAAAATCGGATTTTTTGAACCTTTTTTTGTTACCTCTGCTCCAAGATAAAACGAATTTTTTTCAATTTTTTCAGTTTCAATTTTTGAACATATAAAAGGATTTGTAATATACGTTCCGTCAATTTTTTCATATTGGAAACTGTCTGCTGAGGTTTTTAAAAACTGCTGAACTTTAAGTTTTTCTAAATCTGCTACTTCATCATCAGTGTCAACTGCACACGGCCAGAATGACTGGAAGCCAAGAGGAATTTCTTTTTGTGAATTAAGAACTGGCCACAGGCAATAATCAATTTTTTCACGCTTTGAGGAATC